>JBEPWQ010000218.1:0-6595 GCA_041642315.1 Desulfobacteraceae bacterium
GACGCGGTCGCGCGTCTCGAGGCCATGGGCGAGCCGCACAAGGTCGAGTACTGCAAAGAGCTCCACGAGAAGAAGGGCTTCGACACGATCGGCTTCTACACGAACGGTCCGTTCGTGGATATGTGCGAAGGGCCTCATGTGGAGAACACGAAGCAGCTCCGCCCGGACTGCTTCAAGCTGCACTCGCTCGCTGGTGCCTACTGGCGCGGCGACGAGAAGAATGTGCAGCTCACGCGCATTTACGCGTACGCCTTCGAATCCAAGGACGAGTTGAAGGCCCACGCGCAGGCCGTCGAGAAACAGGGCCACCCGGGCCGCCGGCCGAAGGATGGGGTGATTCACGGCCCGGACCTTCATGCGCACCCGCGTCCCCGGCGGCGGCACAGCCGCCGTCGGCCGATGCACACCTTTGCCGGCAAACCCTGTTTCACGGCCGAATACACCCTCACGCACAACGGCTTCATCCATCATGATCAAAGCATATCAATACATTATCGAACATTCAGACCAGATCGGCGGCTGGGCTCTTGATCATCTCATCATCAGCCTGATCGCCATCGGCATCGGCACTCTTTTGGGCATCTCCATCGGTATTTTCATGTCCGCCAAAGGTCGGGAGCAAATGGCCGAGGCGGTCCTCTACCTGGCGGAGATCATGATGACTGTCCCGAGCCTGGCTCTGTTCGGCCTATTCATGCTGCTCCTGAGTTATCTGGACTTAAGCGCCATCGGCCTCCTGCCGGCGGTCATTACCTTGGTGATCTACGGTCAGATGCCTATTCTGCGAAACACCTACACCGCTATTCGTGATGTGGATGAGGATATGATCGAAGCGGGCCGGGGGATGGGAATGAATCCCAAAGAACTGCTTATGAAAGTTCAGCTTCCCCTGGCGCTGCCGGTGATCATGGCCGGCCTCAGGAACGCCATGGTGCTGATCATCGGAATCACCGCCATCGCCGCCCTGATCGGCTCCGGCGGTCTCGGGGTGCCCATTTTCCGGGGTTTGAGAAATGCCAGGATGGATCTGATCATCGTGGGCGGCGTCAGCGTCTCTATTCTGGCCCTCTTTGTCGACGGCCTGATGGCGCTCCTGGAAAAATGGATCAAACCCAAAGGATTACAATCGTGACCGTCTCATGATTCAACTGGAAGAAGTTACCAAAGTCTTTCCGGACGGCACCGAAGCCGTCAAGGACGTCAGTTTCGAAGTGAAGGAAGGTCAGCTCTGTGTGCTGCTGGGCCCTTCCGGGTGCGGGAAAACCACCACCATGAAAATGATCAACCGGTTGTACGACATCACCCACGGCACCATCTGCGTCAATGGCAAGGACATCACCGACACCGACGAAAATGAACTGAGAAAGGGCATTGGATTCGCGATTCAGAATGTCGGCCTGTTTCCGCACATGACGGTAGCGGAAAATATTGAGACGGTCCCGATTCTGAACGGATGGTCCGAGGAGAAGCGAAAAGATCGGGTCCGTGAACTGCTGGATCTTTTACAGCTGGACCCGGACACCTTTGCCGACAAATATCCCCATGAACTGTCCGGAGGTCAGCGGCAGCGGGTGGGAGTGGCCCGGGCGCTGGGTGCCGATCCGCCCATTCTCCTGATGGATGAACCGTTCGGGGCCATCGATCCGATCACCCGTATCGATCTTCAGGATGAATTCCTGAAGATACAGGAAGAGATTCAAAAGACGATCATTTTCGTCACCCACGATATCTACGAAGCCATTCGCATGGGCGACATGATCGCCCTCCTGAAGGAAGGCCGACTGGTGCAGTATACCTCCCCCATGGAACTGCTCTTCAATCCCGAAGAGCAGTTCGTGGCCGATTTCGTGGGCACCGACCCGGCCCTGAAAGGCCTGCAGCTGATTCGGGCCAAGGATGTCATGCGAAAACCGCCCTCCGCCATACAGCCGGATCATTCCCTGGAATCAGCCAAAAAGCAGATGGAAGAAGCCGAAACGGATGGGCTTCCCGTGGTCGATTCCGATGGAAAATTTCAAGGCTGGATTTTTAAAAGGGATCTGAATCGGGAAGGAAAAGTCGAAGATGCAATGACCACCACCACCCCCACGGCCGGTCGCCACACAGTGCTCAACCAGATTCTCTCTCAGATGCTGACCACCGGCATACAGCGGGTGGTGGTGCTGAATCGGAAAAACGAAGTGGAAGGGGTCTTGAGTTTCGAAGCCATTCAGGAGGAACTAATGGCCTGGAAGGGAGAAGACGGCGAGTCATGACACGCCATATCATCTTTATTTTCCTATTGATTCTACTGGTCGGCGTTACGATCTGGATTACCCGCATCGATCAGGTGGGGATCTATAAAACGTTTTCCTACGGCGATCTCCTGTACAATACCTGGGAACATTTGAAAATGGTGCTGATTTCGGTCTCCATCGCCACTCTCATCGGGGTGCCGTTGGGCGTACTCGTCACACGGCCGGGATTCGAAAAACTCTCGGTACCCGTGATCGGCGGGGCCGGGATCGGCCAAACCATACCCAGTCTGGCGGTGGTGACCATTATGGCACCCATCTTAGGCTTCGGGCTTCGCTCCGCCATCGTCGCGCTGGTCATCTATGGACTGCTGCCCATTGTTCGAAATTCCTATACCGGCATCTCTTCCATCGATCCCGATATTATTGAAGCGGCCAAAGGCATGGGCATGAGCCGCATGAGGATCGCCTGGCGGATCGAACTCCCTTTGGCTCTGCCGGTGATCATGGCCGGGATTCGCATCTCGACGGTGATCACGGTGGGCACAGCGGAACTGGCCGTGCTGGTGGGCGGGTCCGGGCTGGGCAAAATCACCCTGACCGGTGTTTTCGCCCGGGAAGCGCTTCTTATCATCCAGGGCGCGGCCCCCACGGCGGCGATGGCCATTACCCTCGGTTTTCTGCTGCAACAGATAGAGAACCGGCTGACCCCGAACGGAGAATAGAAGGTTCTGCATGAACAGACGAATTTTACGAATCCTTTCGAAGGTCTGTTTTTTTATGGTTATCCTGCTCTCGGTAGGGTCCCCGGCTTCGGCACAGGAGAAGTCGGTCTCCGTCGGCAATAAAAATTTTACAGAGCAGTATATTATCGGTCAGATGATAAAGCAGCTCCTGGAAGCCGGCGGCTTTGCCGTCGAGTATCGGCCGGATTTGACATCCATGGCGTTGCGGGCCGGTATGAAATCCGGAGAGATCGATATCTGCGCCGATTACACCGGCACGGCCTGGATGATTCACCTGAAGCGAAAATACGAACCCGGCACAGGGCACCGGACGGTTTACCAAAACGTCAAAAAAGCCGATAAGGAAAACGGCTTCATCTGGATCGATCCGATCTGGAACAACAACTCTTATGCCCTCGCCTCGTGGCCCGAATTCACTGAAAAGCACGGATTAAAAACCCTGTCCGATCTCGCGGCCCTGTATCGAAAAAACGATGGTGAAATCCTGACGTTCATCAATTTTGAATTTTCCGCCCGGCCAGATGGCCTGTACGCGCTGGAAGACATCTATGATTTCAACATCGCCCGGTCCCACCTCAAAACCGCCACCCCCGGGGCATCTCTGCTGAGCCTGGAGGAACATAAAGCGAAGGTCGCCATGGTCTTCGGCACCGATCCGGCCATTGCGGAAAATGGATGGCATGTGTATCTGGACAATAAATCGGTGTTCCCGCCCTATGATCTGACTCCTTACATTCGCCGGGAGGCCCTTGAATCCTACCCGGAGATAGAAGAAATTCTCAACTCCCTGTCCGCAAGTTTTCCGGGAAAGCCCGGAGAACCGATCACTCCGCAGCTTGTGGAAGAATGTCAAAAGATTTGGCGTCGACTCAATGCCAAGGTCGATGTGAGAAAACTGGACCCGGGAAAAGTCGCCCGCCAATACCTGCGGGAGAACAGATTGATCCGGAAGGATTAATACGGAAAGGCCTCCGGAATGTTCACCGCCCTTCCGAAGTGGGCGACAACGGGCTTTGGGGTTCATCGCCGAACAGTTCTCCGTAATCGGCGGGCAGCTGTGAGCGCACCTCCTCGATTTTGGATCGGGATACACCAGTTGAATCGCCTCTTGACGTTCGATTCCGGCCCGCTCTTGAACACGCCGGATAAATTCATCTTATTTCATGGTATCTCCTTACGGTGTTTGCAAAAACTTGTTTTCACTTTTGCCAAAGGTATTTGAAATTAGTAAATCATCGTGGCAAAGACCGGTAAATAAGGCATTTTCTGTAATTGCTTCTTCCCTCCCGCTTTTTCCGTTTGAAAGATCTTGATGTTTTCCACTGCTGCGATTACGATATTCCAAGTTTTTGGAGCCGGAATAAATGAGATTTCGACAAAATCAATGAAGGGCTATAAAAATCGATGCAGGCCGTCGGCCTGGGGCAAGGAAAATGGATGAAGGGCGTCATTATTTATAAAATTGTTTTTTTCCTGATATGTCTATGGATATTTCAGGGATGCGGCGGGCAGACCGATGATACGGGCCAAAGAGAGAATCCCAAGGAGGTCGACCTGGAAATGACGGAACTGATTGATGACCGGTATTCCGAAGCATCGGCCGGAGAGCCGGGGTGGGAATATGTCATCACCACCACCGCAGACCTGGATGGAGACGGGGAATCGGAAACGATCGTTCTAGTGGCCAATGTTTCCATATACAAGGGAAGACCGGCCTGGAATGACGGACAGGCCTGGCAGGCTTATGTGGTGGAATCCGGCGGAGAGCGGGTCGATCTGTACCGCCAGTATATTCAGCTGGGCAAAGTATCACTGGCGATTTCCGAGGGTTCAGAGAATGGCCCCCCGGCGGTGCTTCTGGCCGAAAACACCGACACCCATATTCGAGTGATTGAAATTCACTACCAGGGCCCCGATGAAGTCACGGCAGCCGAGATCCTTATCCGCCATTTGATCGCCTCTCCGAAGCCGGTGTTGCGGCCGGAATATCGGCAGCCGGTCCATCTCGACCCCATGTCCGGTGAGACCTGAAGGAAGCCGTTCTCAGAATGCATCATGCACCGGCCTATAGGTCCGAGTGAGCGGAATTAGGCCCATGATACTGATGGATTCTCAAAAACTGAACCGGTCGAAAACCGAGCCATTCGCTCTAAAAGCGGCAGAGACCGTTTCGACAGAATATCTGAAAAAAATCGTCAACCGAATCGCCGTTCCCCGTCATTACATCGCCGAATCGGCCAACAACCGGCATGTTCGGGATTTGATTCTGGAAGAATTGAAATCCTTCGGATATGCGGTTTTTATTCAAGGCATTCATGACAATATCGTTGCTTATCCCCAGTCACTGGGAGTGGAGCAACCCCTCATTCTGATCGGTGCCCACTACGACAGTGTGCCCTTTTCCCCGGGGGCCGACGACAATGCAAGTGCTGTTGCGGCGCTCCTGGCCTGTGCCCGAAGTATTGCATTACGGGACAAACCTTCTCCGGTCTGCTTCGTGGCGTTCAACCGTGAAGAAGAAGGCTTTAAAGGAAGCTGGGATTTTGTCCGTACCTGGCTCGTCAAACATGAGATTACAGTGACCGAGGCCCATATCTTTGAAATGGTGGGCTACTGCGGTCAACAGAAGGTCCCATCCGGCCTGCCCATACGCCTTCCGAAAAGGGGCGATTTTCTGGGGGTACTGGGAAACCGCCGTTCCAACCATTTGATCAGGCCGCTGTTGACCCTGGCCGCAACCTACCTCTCCGGCTTTCAGGTCTTGGGGCTTCAGGTCTATCTGGGCACCGAACGGGTTTTTCCGGTTCTGAAACGAAGCGATCACGTCCCTTTCTGGGGTGTGGAAATTCCCGCCCTGATGTGGACGGATACGGCCGAGTTCCGGAATCCCAACTATCACAGGCCATCCGATACCCCGGAAACCCTCGATTATGATTTTATGCGGAGAGTCACACAGCTGGCGCTTTTGAGAATTTTGACCAAGAAGGATCGGTCATGAACAAGGAAAAACCGTCTGCGTCCCATGGACATCCAGAAGTTTGACAAAGCCATATTTCGCGTTTACGGTCTTTACAGAGGAGCATTGTGAATATCAGCTGTTCAAATCGGATCCCGAGAGTATCCAAGTGACGGAGACTGAAATTCGATGAGCGATACCGATTGGATAAACCGATCTTTGTATCCCTTCGATTCCAACTTCCTTTTTATAGAAGCCGGTCGAATGCACTATGTGGATGAGGGCGCGGGGGATCCCATTGTAATGGTGCACGGCAATCCGACATGGTCTTTTGTCTACCGGAAATTGATTCACGGATTATCCCCCCGGTTTCGGTGCATCGCCATGGACCACCTCGGCTTCGGGCTCTCGGACAAACCCGAATGGTGGTCCTACCGGCCTGCGGGTCATGCGGCAAATTTGGAAACCCTCATCGACATCCTCGAACTGAAGAATATTACCCTGGTGGTTCAGGACTGGGGCGGTCCCATCGGACTTTCCTACGGGGTCAGGCATCCTGAAAATGTCCGAGGGATAATCATTCTGAACACATGGATGTGGCCGGTAGACCGAGTGCTCCATTACGAATTTTTCAGCCGGTTCATGGGGAGCGCCCTGGG
>JBEPWQ010000219.1:0-6568 GCA_041642315.1 Desulfobacteraceae bacterium
GATGATGCCGGACAGAATCAGGTTGTTGGACGACATTCCCCCGCCCGAGGCGGAAAGATAGATCACCAGAAGCAGGGTGAGGCTCGCGCCGGCAAAGGCGAAGACCGGGATGGAATGGGTTCCCACGGCGGTCAGATTCAGCAGCAGGGCCACCGCCGCCCCGAATGCGGCCCCGGCGGACACGCCGAGGGTGTAGGGGTCTGCCAGCGGATTGAGGAGAATTCCCTGGTATACGCACCCGGATACCGCCAGTCCGCCTCCAACAACGGCGGCGGTCAGGATTCGCGGCAGGCGGACGTCCATCACCACCACCGGGTAGAGTTCGTCCATGCCGGTCAGGAGTCCGGGAAAGCCGGTCAATTCGGCGCCGATAATGCGCAGGACCTCGGTCGGCGATATCGGAATATAGCCCATTCCGGTGGAGAGAATCACGGTGGCTCCCAAGCCGATCGTCAACAGCAGAAATTGAATCTTCCAGCCCCTCCGCGAGGAAGGGGCGGCGGTCTGCCGCACCTGTTTACCGGTCATTTATCAACCAACCGCTCCCGGCATAGGGTGCTCCCGGTCATCGGGCTTCCCGATATTCATGGGTGAACCCCTTGTCATACAGGCGGGACTTTTTCCGGGTCGACTGAAGATCAGGGTCCAGGGCGCTTCCCACGATGATCAGGGCCTGTTTGCGGATGCGCTCCCGTTCGACCAGATCGGGCAGTTGCGCCACCGTGGTGTGAAAAATCTTCTCCCCGGGCTGACTGACCCGATACGCCACGGCCGCCGGGGAATCCGGACCGTAGGTCCGTTCGAGAATCTCGGCCACCCGGCCGATCATGGAAATGGAGAGGTAGATGGCCATCGAAGCCCGGTGTCGAGCCAGGGACTCCAGGCTCTCCGCTTCCGGCACCGGGGTTCGGCCGGCCATCCGCGTCAGAATCACCGTCTGGGTCACTTCGGGAAGGGTGTACTCGATGCCCATGGCGGCGGCCGCCGCAAAGGCGGCGGTAATGCCGGGAATAACCTCGAAGGGGATTTTTTCTTTCCTGAGCTTCGCGATCTGTTCGGCGATGGCTCCGTAGAGACTGGGGTCTCCGGTATGGAGCCTCACCACCCGTTTTCCGGCCCGATGGCCCTCGATCATTACATCCATGAACTCCGCCAGATGCATGGGGGCGCTGTTGACGTGATCGCATTCAGGCGGTGTCCATTGAAGCAGCTCCACCGGCACCAGAGAACCGGCATAGACGACCAGGTCAGCCGCCTGCAGGGCCTGTTGCCCTTTGATCGTGATCAGCTCCGGATCTCCCGGGCCGGCCCCGACGAACCGGATGGGATGGGTTTTCACGGAATCCATTTCAAAAGGCCCCGAGCTGACAGGGACTGACTTTGATTTTCAGGGCCTCGCAGGCTGCGGAGACATTGATTTTGGAGAGCCCGAACTCCTTGGCGATCCGCCAGGACTCGGCACAGGGTATTTTGGTATCCACCAGCGCGTCGTGAATGGCATCCCGCAATTCCGGAGAAACCACCTGGGCCGGTTCTACGACTTTCTTTTCCGGATAATACCCGAACAGCCCCAGCTGGCATTGAACAATCTGAAATTCTAGAAGATCGACATTCTTGCCCACCTGCGACGGGGAAACCTGTCGATTTTCTACGATGCGGAAACAGGATCCGCAGGATATTTTTCCTTTCCTGGCCCTGTCTTTGATTTCCGAGGCGATCTCGGGGTCGAGCGCGGCCTCCGGAGAATGCTTGGCGGCATATTTGCCTTTGTCTTCATGTGTCATGGCGACCTTGTCCGGTTCCAAAGAGATTGTAGGTTGTTGGTTGCAAAAAAATTTGTTTGTAACACAAACCCGGGGGAACGACAAGGCAACCGCCTATGAAAGAGCCCGTTATTTTTGTATGGTCAAATCAAAGAATTCAACGGCGTTTCGCCCGGCGATTTTCGCCAGCTCTTCGGGTGTAAGCCCCGGGGTGGCGGCCAGAATTTTGAGCTCCCGGTCCCAGGCATAGGGGATGTTGGGAAAGTCGGTGCCGTACATGATCCGGTCGATGCGCCATTCCGGAAGGGGCGGGGGCGGAGGGTTCTGGGGGAGGTAGTCGGTGAGCACCATGGTGGTATCCAGCCAGAGATTGTCGTAGGTTTCAATCAGCCGCCGGTAAGCAGAAAATTCGTCGGTGCCGAGATGGGGGACGCAGACATGAAGGTCCGGATGATCCCGGACCACCCGTTCCAGGTCACCGGCGTTGCAGAAGTGGTAGGGGTCGCACGGATAAGCAGGACTTTTTGGCTCCCGACCCACATGCATGATCAGGGGTTTGTCTTGGAGGATGCAGGCTTCATAAACGATTTCCATTTCCGGGCTGTTCATGGAAAAGCACTGGACGTGGGAATGGAGTTTCACCCCGCCCAGACCGGCTTCAAAGCCTTCCCGAAGGATTTGCCCGGCATCCGGCTCTCCGGGATAGACGGTGGCCATGCCGGTGACCCGGTCGAACCGGCCGCACACCTCGGCCACGAAGGCATTGAGTTCCCGGGCGATGCCGGGCTTGTGGGCATAGTGAAGGGCGATGATATGGCCGATGCCTCGGGTCAGGAGAAATTCCAACAAAGAAGCGGCGGTGAAGCGGTACCGAATGGGCCATGCATTTAGGTCGAACCATTTGTGAATGGAGTCGAAAATCCGGTCGGGGAAGATGTGGACATGGGCGTCCACCACAAGGTCCATTCCCTCGGGAATTCCTTCTCCCTCTTCATCGTTCAGCGCTTCCAAGGGAAACGCCAGCATTGCCTGTCCGTTTTCTGATCCTGTTTTTCCGGTCATACCCCAAGATAGTCCTGTCGAACGGCGGGGTCGGCTTGCAGTTCGGCTGAATCGCCCCGCCATACAATGCGCCCTTTTTCAATGATATAATGACGGTCGCAGATTCGGGCCAGAGCGTCAAGATTTTTGTCGATGACCAGGATGGACAATCCGGTGGATTTGAGATTTTCGAGGCATTTCCAGATTTGTGACCGAACCTTGGGCGCAAGACCCTCTGTGGCCTCGTCCAGGATCAGGAACCTGGGATGGGTCATCAGTGCCCGACCGATGGCCAGCATCTGCTGTTCCCCGCCGGAGAGCAGACTTCCCGGCTGTCGGGTTCTCTGGGCCAGAACCGGAAAAAGCTCGTACACATCGGACAGATTCCACGGCGGGCGGCCGTTTTTGCCGCGATAGGCGGTGGCCACAAGGTTTTCATGAACCGTCAGGGTCGGGAAGATCTGCCGTCCTTCAGGCACCAGGCCGATCCCCATCCGGGCGATGCGATAGGGCGGCGCTCCGAGAATTTCCCGTCCCTGGAAAGTGACCGTCCCCCGCCGGGGGCGGGTCAACCCCATGATGGAGCGAACGGTAGTGGTTTTGCCCATTCCGTTTCTTCCCAGAAGCGACACCATTTCCCCTGAATGTACCTCGATATCGATGCCGAAAAGGGCCTGAATGGTCCCGTAATATGAATGGATGTTTTTCAGTTCGAGCATAGGTTCTGCCTATGTACCGGTCGCCATCGTCTTGGAGGCGGTTTCTTCCTCTCCCAGGTAAGCTTCCCAAACCGCCCGGTCCTGCCGGATCTCTTCCGGGGTGCCCGAGGCGATGATTCGGCCGTAGACCAATACGCTGATCCGGTCGGCCAGGGAAAAGACCGCATCCATGTCATGCTCAACAAGCAGGAGAGAGATGCGATCCTTCAGCCCGCGAAGCAGTTTCACCATCTCGGCCGAGGCCCGGATTCCCATCCCGGCCATGGGTTCGTCCAGAAGCAGCACCCGGGGGCCGGCGGCCAGGGCCATGGCGATGCCCACCAGGCGCTGTTCGCCGTAGGAGAGCCGGGATGCCGTTATTCCGGCGCGATGAGCTATCCCTACCTGGGCCAAGGCGGTAAGGGCCGCATCCCGGACATGTTCGACCCGCCGGGCCGGTTTCCAGAACCGGAAACTGTGTCCGTCCCGGGCCTGGACCGCCAGAGCCACATTGTCGATGGCGGTGAATCCGTTGAAGATGTTGGTCACCTGAAAGGTCCGGGCGATGCCCAAAGCTGACCGTCGGTGGACCGGCAGTCGGGTGATGTCCAGACCTTCGAACCGAATGGTTCCGGCGTCCGGCTTCAGCTCACCGGCTACCTGGTTGATGAGGGTGGTCTTTCCCGCTCCGTTGGGGCCGATCAGGGCGTGGATCTCCTCCGGGAAAAGGTCGAAATCCACCCGATCGGTGGCCTGAATCGCCCCGAATTTCTTGGACAGACCCCGCAGGGTCAACACCGGAGCCGTCATGAATCCCTCCCGGCAAACAGAAGACCGTAAATGCCGCCCCTGGCGAAAAGGACCATCAGTATGAGAAGCGGTCCGAGCACGATCATCCAGTGTTCGGTATATTCGGAGAGCACCTCTTCCGTCAGCAGGAGCCCCGCAGCCCCCATCACCGGCCCGGCCAGACTGCCCATGCCGCCCAGAATCACCATCACCAGAATTTCCCCGGACCGCGACCAGTGCATCAGAGCGGGGCTGACGTAGAGGGCCTGATTGGCGATAAGGGCGCCGGATAATCCGGCAATGGTTCCGGAGATTACAAAACAGACCAGTCGATACCGATAAACGGGAAACCCGATGGCCCGCATGCGCCGTTCGTTCTGCCGTGCCCCTTGCAGCACCATTCCGAAACGGGAATGGACCAGCCGCCGGCTGAAATAAAAAACCGCAATCAGAAGGATCAATATCAGATAATAAAACTGGAGGTGACTCCCCAAATCGATCGGTCCGCCCAGAGTGTTCCGGGACCAGAGTCCCATGCCGTCGTCCCCGCCGTAGTCGGCCAATCCGGCGAAGAAATAATAGAGCATCTGGGAGAAGGCGAGGGTGATCATGATGAAGTAAGCCCCGGAGGTGCGAAGGCTGACCGCCCCGATCAACAAGGCTGCAAATCCAGCGCAGGCCATGGCGGCGGGCCAGGCGATCCAGGCTCCGGTGACGCCGTGGTGGGAAAGAATCCCGACCGTATACGCCCCGACCCCCAGAAATGCGGCGTGGCCGAAGCTGACCATTCCTCCGTATCCGAGGATCAGGTCCAGGCTGAGGGCGCACAGACCGTAGATCAGGATTCGGCCGGCCAGACGGGTATAGAAAGGCTCCGCCGCAAATGGCACCAGAAAGAATCCGGCCAAAGCGGTCAAATAAAGCAGACGGTCTTTCGTAATGCGGTTCCCGATCCGTTCCATTTCGGCCATGGGCTTACCGCTGGCCGGGGAAAAGCCCCTGAGGGCGAAAACAGAGCACACCGGCCATGAGGATGTAAATCACCATGGAGGAGAGGGCGGGCGGCAGCAGCACCCGGCCGAAGGTGTCGGCGACCCCCACCAGCAGGGCGGCTGCGAATGCTCCCCGAACCGACCCGATGCCGCCGATCACGATCACCACAAAGGCTAGGATCATGATCGGTTCTCCCATGCCGGTTTCCACCGACAGAATCGGGCCTGCCATTATCCCCGCGAAACCGGCCATGGCCGCCCCAATACCGAAGACCAGGGTGTACAGGAATTGGATATTGATTCCCAAAGCGCCGACCATTTCCCGGTGCGTGGACCCCGCCCGAATGATCATTCCGAGCCGGGTCCGGCCGATAAACAGGTAAAGGGCGGATGCCACGCCCAGCCCGGCGAGAAGGATGGCCAAGCGATACGCCGGGTAGGGGATGCCGGGCAGAATTTCGAATGTCCCGGACAGGGGCCCGGGAATCGCCATAAAATAGGCCTGAGGTCCCCAGATGATGCGGACAAGTTCATTAAAAAAAAGAATCAGGGCGAAGGTGGCCAGAACCTGATCCAGGTGTTCCCGGTCGTAAAGCCGCCTCAGAATGGAGATCTCTATCAGAAAACCGATACCCATCACTGCCGGCACGGCCAGTAGACAGGCCAGAAAAAATGATCCGGTCACCGCCTGAAGGGTGGCCGCCAGATAAGCTCCCAGCATGTACAGGGAACCGTGGGCCAGGTTGATCAGGTTCATGATACCGAAGACCAGGGTGAGGCCGGCGGACATGAGAAAGAGCATGACGCCCAGTTGAAGCCCGTTGAGGGCCTGCACCACCCACAGCTGCATGTTCATGGAATCGTTCCTGCCTACTCGATCCGGTTCATCTTACCACTGCATGTCGCATTCGGTGTGATACGCGTCCGCATGGTCTTCAAAGGCGGTCCCGATGATTTTGGTGGTCAACACCCCGTCCGAATTCTTGATGACTTCCCGAATATGAAAATCCTGAACCGGAAAGTGATTGTGATTGAATTTGAAATCGCCCCGCACCGATTCAAAATCGGCTTTTCGAAAGGCGGTTCGAAGACGATCCTTGTCGGACAGATCTCCGCCGACCGCAGTTACCGCGCTGTCGATGAGCAGGGCCGCATCATATCCCTGGGCTGCGAACAGAGACGGCAGGCGGCCGTATTCTTCTTGAAAATCGGCCGTGAACTTCCGGTTGACCGGGGTATTCAGGTCGGGACCCCAGAAGCTGGAATTCAAAAGACCCAGCGCCGC
>JBEPWQ010000220.1:0-6568 GCA_041642315.1 Desulfobacteraceae bacterium
GGAACTTTCGAGCCGGAAATTACGACCAGGCCCTCTCCGGGTATAACGCCTACCTCAGCCGTTATCCCCGGGGCCGGTGGGCCCCCGACGCCTTGATGCGGGAGGCGGATATCTACCGGGTTCGGAAGGACCCCGCCACCGCCCGCAAACTCTATGGATATCTCCTCGAACAATTCCCGGCCAGTCCCCTGGGCTCTGATGCCCGGGCCGAAATTCTGTCCACCTATTTTGAAGAACAGGACTACCAGGAGGTGATTCGGAAGGCCGACGACTTCCTGCGTCAGACCCGAGACCCCGCCAATACATCCCGAATCTATCTCACCCTCGGAAACGCTTATATGGCCATGGGATCCCCCATAAACGCCGTCTACTTCTACGCCAAATCGGGCGAGCAAAATCCGGGCCGGGCCGGGGAGGTACTGGCCGGAAAAATCCAAGAGGCGGTGCGACAACTCTCCACCGCCGATATTATATCCCTTCTGGAGCGGGTCCTGGATCCGTTCACCCGAGGCTACCTGATGTATTATCAGGGGGTAAAGGATATCGAGGAAGAGCGTTTTCAGGACGGCATCCGCACCCTCACCCAGTTTGCTTCTCTCTATCCGGGCCATGAGTTTGGGGATGAGGCCGAGGAACTCATGGAGGAGGTCCGGACCCGATATGTACTGGGGCAATTCAGCCGCCGCTCAGTGGGGTGCCTGCTTCCACTTACCGGCACTTATCAGGTCTACGGCAATCGGGCCCTCCGCGGGGTTCAATTGGCTGTGGAAGAATCCGGCGCCGAGGGAGAGATCACGCTGGTGGTCAAGGACACAGGCTCCAGTTCCGGGGAGGCGGTGGCCCGCGTGGGCGAGATGGCCCGCGAAGGGGTATCGGCGATCCTCGGCCCCATCGCCACTGCAGGTTCGGCCGCCATAACCGCCCAGGAACTGGGCATCCCGATGATTACCCTGAGCCAGAAGGCCGAGATCACCGGGCTGGGGGATTTTGCCTTTCGAAACTTCCTCACCCCCCGCATGCAGGCCCGAACCCTGGCCGCCTACGCCGTGAAGACCCTGGGCATGGACCGCCTGGCTGTTCTCTATCCGGATGAAAAATACGGCGCCACATTCATGAACCTGTTCTGGAAAGAAGCGGTGGCCCTGGGAGCCACGGTGACCGCCGTGGAAGCCTACGACCCCGAACAGACCGATTTCGCCGGCCCCATTAAACGGCTGACGGCCCAGGGCAATTTTCAGGCCCTGTTCATCCCCGACGGACCCAGCAAAACCGGTCTGATCGTTCCCCAGCTCGCCTTTTACGAGGTTACCGATATTCAACTGCTGGGCACCAATCTCTGGCATTCGAATGAACTTCTGGAAATGGCGGGCAAGTTCGTCCAGGGCGCCGTGCTCACGGATGTATTTTTCGCGGATAGCGAATCGCCCCAGGTGCGTCAATTCGTGAACGCCTTCACCCGCCGGTACGGGGAGACTCCCGGTTTTATCGAAGCCCTGGCCTACGATTCCACCCGAATTCTATTGGAAATCTTCCTGGACGCCGAATTCGGAAGCCCCACCGCCGTTCGAAACGGACTGATGCGGTTTGAAGGCTTTCAGGGGGTCACCGGCCTGACGGCTTTCGATGAATCCGGAGAAGCCCATAAGACCCTCTTCCTGCTCCAAATCGAGGGAAACCAATTCGTGGAATTGCCGGTCTCGCCGGTGCCCCTGTGGCAACGGCCCCCGCAAGACACCCGACCTCTACCCATGCCACCGCCTCCGGGGGAGGAGGAAGTAAGCCCGTGGAGATAGTTTTTACCTACCATATCCATGCCATGAATCCCCCATTGTATTCTTCACGCGCAATCCTATCTTCCTTTCATAGCATGTAAAATATCCCAAGCAAACTCAAAGGGAGGTTAGACACATGAACAGACATCTCGAAGAGGTCATCAGAAGACTGGAAGAAACCTATCACGAGCATCTCGCCGAAGGGGCTCGAAATTACCTTGAAGTGGATATCGGGGAGCTGGGCAAACAACTCGGTTACACGGACCTGGAATCCGATTACAGGCGGGTCTTTGCGGTGGTGCCGCTGAAGAACCATCTGAGCGGAATGAAGGTTCGCATTGACGGCAGAACCTTCGTCGACTATGCACAGTTCGACTCGGGCCTCGCCGTTCCAGGCTATGTAGCCCGGGAAACCGGCCTGCCGTCCAAAACGTTTATGCCCCAGGACAGCATGATCTGCAATTTCAACTAACGCTCGCTGTTCTCAACCGAACTTGTCATAGGCGATCATCTCCTCTTCCACACCCAGACTGTAGAGCATGCGGCCCACCGCGTCGATCATGACCGGCGGGCCGCACAAATAGTATTCGATATCCTGGGGATCGGGGTGGCGAATCAGGTACTCGTCATGGGCGCACTGATGAATGAAGCCGATCAGGCCGTCCCATTCATCCTCGGGCTGAGGCTCCGAAAGGGCCACATGGTAGGAAAAATGGTCGAACCGCCGGTCGAGTTTAGAAAACTCCTCATCATAGAACATTTCAGAACGGGATCGCGCTCCGTACCAGAAGGTGATTCGGCGGGAGGTTTCGACCTCCAGCAGCTGATGCAGGATATGGCACCGCATGGGCGCCATGCCGGCGCCGCCCCCGATGAAGCAGATCTCCCGCTCGGCCTCCTTCACGAAAAAATCGCCGTAGGGTCCGGAGGCCGTCACCCGGTCTCCTGGTTTGAGGTGAAACACATAGGATGACCCGATCCCGGGCGGCGCATCCGGCCGACCGGGCGGAGGCGTGGCGATGCGGATGGTGAACTTGAGAACCTCCCCTTCCCCGGGGGGACTGGCCAGGGAATAGGCCCGGCTGTCCGGCTGGTCGGTGCCGGCCCGAAATTTCCACATGTCGAACCGATCCCAGGTGGGCCGAAACCGCTCGTCCACGTCGAAGTCCTTGAATTCGGCCCGATAGGGAGGAATGTCGATCTGGACATAGGCCCCGGCCTTGAATTCCAGGTGCTGCCCTTCATCCAAGCGGAGCACCAGTTCCTTGATGAAGGTCGCCACATTCCGGTTGGATACCACCACCGAATGATACTTTTGAATGCTGAAGATCTCGTCGGGGATGCGGATCTTCATGTCTTCTTTGACTTTCACCTGACAGGCCAGCCGGACGTTTTCGCTCCGCTCCCGACGGTTCAGGTGGGGGAGCTCCGTGGGAAGAATGTACTGCCCGCCTTCGGTCACGCGGCATTTACAGGTGCCGCAGGAGCCGCTGCCGCCGCAGGCCGACGGCAAAAAGATTTTGTTGGCCCTCAAGGCTCCCAGCAGGGTGATTCCCGCCGAGACCGTCAGCCCTTTTTCGGGGTCTTCATTGATGTCGATACGGCAGTCGCCCTTTTGAACGACCTTGGCCTCCACCAGCAGGAGCAGCCCCACCAGCACGAACATCACCCCCGCAAACACGACCAGACTGATTAGATAGATCATTTGGGTCAGGCCGGCAGGGGCTCCATTTCCAGATCGTCCTCGATGTCGATGCAGCCGATCACGCTCTGGGCCCCCGGACAGAGATGAATATAATTGTTGAATCCTTCTTCGGCGTCCCCCCGCTGCTCATCCGGCAGCTTCAGCAGATACCGGACCTTGATGCGGGTGATTTTCAGCACCCCGTCCACATCCTCGATATCCCCGGTCACCGTCGCCTTGAACCGGTCCTGAAAGGTTCGAATCTTTTTTTCGGCCAGCACCGTGGCCAATGTCCCCATCAGTCATCCGCCCACCGCACCGACGATATGGTCCAGCGTCGCGGCATGCTCTTCCTCGGGGGTGACGTTGTAGAATTTTTTGATTCCGCCGTGTACCCCGTAATAGACCGGCTGGTCGAACCCCTCGATTTCGGCCTTCCGGGTGGGGCCGCCCTCACGAGTGATGGTAATTTTGGATTGATGAACGATGTTGCCCATGGTGTACTCCTTTCATTCGAGTTCTTATGCGTTTTCCTGTTTCCCCACCCCGGCGGTCAGGATCAGTCTGGTGGCTTCTTCAAAACTCATGTCCAACGGTTCAATTCGGGATCTGGGAATATAGACCGTAAACCCGCCGATCTGATAGCTCATGGGGAGATAAACGGCCACCTGGTCCCCGTCGCCTGGAGCGAGCCCGAGCTGTTTTTGGGCCTCTCCTGTCAGAAACCCGACCAGCCGGATGTTCTCCGCCAAGGTCACCAGGACCACCTTCTGGGCTCCTTTGCCCTCGTCGCTGGCCATGGAAAAAAAACTGACCAGGTTTTTCATGCTGCCATAAAGGGTCTTCACCACCGGGATGCTCTCCATCAGCTGCTCCCCATAGCGGGATACCGCCCGCTGAACGCGCTCCTTTTCCATCAGCAGGCCCAGCCCGATCAGGACCACCACCCCGCCGAGGATACCCATCCCGGGGATATACCAGGCGTCCGGCAGAATCAGCACGAACAACCCGCCGACCAGGGCTTCTGCGGAGCCGATGATCCAGAAGACAATATACAGCGTGACGGCCAGGGGCAGAATGGTCAGAAACCCTTTGACAAACAGCGACCAGAATCGCCTCATAGATACACACTCCTTGTTGGGTTTACCAGTGGACTTTTGATTTTCAAAAAAAACCGATGAATTTTTATTCTCAACCCGTCCGACAAGGAAAGGTATGGGGAAGATTCAGTATTTTGTTAAAAAAATGCGGTAAATCGGGTTGGTTCTCGCCGGGGGTTCTTCTCTTTTTTAATCAAAGTTTAATCGATTCCTCATCATACATTAACCAAGCTTATTTAGTTGTCTTCACAGAAGTTATAGGCCTTCCTCGTTGCCGAGAGGTATCGGGTCGGCCGCCGGATGTCCGGGAAAGACAAGCAGGCGGAATTTGGCATGCCTTTCCCGAGATTATATTTATAATTGAAAGGAGGTGGTCTCAGCCGACGTTCTTGACAGATTCTGTTTTCCAAAACCTACATTATGAAGCAGTTTTCTCAAAAGGAGGAAAATTTTACCATGAAAAGAATCAGCAAATTTCTTTTAACCGCAACCGCCGCCGCGTTTCTGGCCATCCCTCAAGCCGTTATGGCCGGGGCGTATTTATCGGGAGATTTTCACAACCATACCGCATTTACGGATGGCTCGACATCCATCGATACCACCACCGATGAAGCGGTAGGCACATTCGGACTGGATTGGTTCGTACAGTCGGGGCACGGAGGCAGATGGAGCCGTGATGGCCGGTATGATGATTTTAAGTATAACTGTGAAGCCGATGGTCAGGGATATTCCTGGGAGGCAACCCCAGGCGGAGTAACTTTTGAAGGCGATTATGCCGGAACCGGGTATTGTGGGGCTCAGAACATGTGGCGCTGGCAAAGCCTCAAGGAATTTGCCTACCCCACCACCTACGCAAAGTACATGGCATACGGCAAACCGATTATTCAAGGCTACGAATTTGAAGTGCCAGGTCATGAGCACTGCTCTCACGCCAACATCGCAGGTCAGTTCGACGACGGCAACGCCGACGCTCTGGCAGAGTTTGAATATCGCTGGAATTATACGGATTGGGATATGAGCGGTGGTGCCGGCTGGCCGGGGAAAATTGCTAACATCCCCAATGACACGGGTGCCGGTCACATTATGCATGACAAGGCTGTAGCTGCCGTTGAATGGCTGCAAGCGAACTACCCCACCACCAGCTACTTGGTCTATGCTCATATCGAACGCAAGGGCGCCTTCAATCCCGATAGAGCCTACGGCACTGGCTACAACGTCGAGCACTTCCGTGATTTTAACAATGCCGGCCCGGACGTTGCTTTCGGTTGGGAAGGTGAACCTGGGCACCAGGCCAGCGGAAGCCGCGGTGGATTTGGCAGTCGCGCTTTCGGCGGTACTTACGGCGGTGTCGGGTACTACAGTGCTACCATCGGTCATATGTGGGACGCCCTGCTGGGTGAGGGCCGCAACTGGTTTTATTACGGCAGTTCCGACTGGCACAACCGGGGAAGTTTTCTTCCGGATGCAGTAGAAACCACCAACGATTTCTGGCCCGGGGAGTTCCAGAAGACGTATATGTACTTTGAAAACGATAAAAATCCAACCCCGCAGGATGTCATCGATGCCCTGCGTAGCGGAAACGGTTACGTCGTCCAGGGTGACCTGATCGAAGAGCTGGAGTTCACCGCTCAAGCGAAAAGCGACAAGACCACCATGGGTCAGAAACTGTATGTCAAGGCCGGCGACAAGGTCAAGATCAAGATCAAGGTGCGCGATCCGCAAGGTGCCAACAACTGCCCGTATATCTTCGACAATCCGTCCCTGGCTCAACTCGGTATTTATCAGCCGATCAATGAACCGGTGCTGGATCACATCGACATGATCGCCGGAGAGGTGACCGGCAAGATCGATCCTTCTGATCCGGACTACACCAATCCGACCAACCCCACCGCCGGTGTTATCGCCCGTTTCGAGCGTCACGGCGGCACAGACAAAAACGGCTACATGACCTACGTGTACCAGTTCAAAGCCGAAAAGAGCATGTACTTCCGCCTGCGCGGCACAAACATGCC
>JBEPWQ010000221.1:0-6545 GCA_041642315.1 Desulfobacteraceae bacterium
GCCGGATGGATCGATAATGACACTTTTTTCGATCTCGCCTTTCTTCGGGGGCGGCTCATGGCCGAAGCCGGATCGGCGCTTCCGGGCACCATGACGGCGGTAAAGGCCCCTCTGGAGGAGATCGACCGCCTGATTCGATCCGAAAACCTGGATGTGGTGCTGGCCAACCGGAATTCCCCGGAACAGGGGGTGCTTTCCGGAAGTGAAGCGGCCATTCAACAGGCCGAAGCGGCCTGTCGAGAGAAGGGGTTCGGTGTCCGGCGGCTGCCCGTTTCCGCCGCCTTTCACAGCCGCATGATGACCGATGCGGCTCGGCCCTTTGCGGAGGCGGTGAAAGCGGCCGCGGTAACCCCGACCGGGATTCCCGTGTTTTCCAATGCCACGGGAACCCCATACCCCGAAGACCCTGACGCCGCCAAAACCGTATTGGGGGAACAGATCCTTTCTCCGGTGGATTTCGTCAATGAAATCAAAAATATGTTTGAATCGGGAGTCCGGACCTTTGTGGAGGTGGGCCCAAAATCGGTGCTGACCGGCCTGGTCAAAAACATCCTCAAGGGGCTTCCTTTTCATGCGATACCGGTGGACCTTTCGGGCGGACGCCGCTTCGGAATCACCGATCTGGCGCGTCTGCTGTGCCATCTTGCGGTTCTCGGACATTCGGTGGACCTGGAAAAATGGGAAGGCCCGTTGCCGCCCAAGCGAAAACCCCGCATGCGGATTCCGTTGACCGGCGCCAATTACCGGTCCCCCTCCAAGGTTCCCAAACCGGTTCCGGCCGGTCGGAAAGCGCGACAGTTTCAATCGACCAAAAAAGAAGAAAAATCTGTGAACCCCGATTTATTCGAACCGGAGAATAGGTCAAGATCGGCCAACCCGGTCTCCTCGGTTCCAACGGAAGTTCCCGAAAACCACCAACAGGATGTTCATCCTGCAAAAAGATCGCCCGCAGAACCCGACGCCACGAACTGCACCCAGACGGCGAGAGATCCTGCCGGGGAATATAAGAGGATCATGAAAAAAACAGACAATCCCACTCCGAACCCAAATCAATCCGCTTTTGTGGCGGATGCCTTTCGGGCGGTCCAGGAAGGGCTGAAATCGATGCAGGCCCTGCAGATGCAGACCGCGGAAACCCACAAGAGATTTCTGGAATCCCAGACCCAGGCGGGCCGCACCCTTCAGGAGATGATGGAGAGCACGCAGCGGCTGGCGGAAGCATCCATGGGGATTCAAGGGGGAATTCATGGCGGGCTTCAGGCGCAGCGACTTGCTGCACCCCGGGTTTCTGAATCTCAAGAGAATGCTCCAGATATCCGAATTCAAAATCCGAAGCCGCTTCATCCGGCTCCTGCCAAACGGACGGAATCTCCGGCGCCGGAACAGACCCGGGCCGAAGCCCCGAGCCGGATGCAGACGCCGGCCCCTGAATCGAACCCTGCCGGATCCGATTTCTCCCGGCCGATGGCGCGGCGATCGACTCAGGCGCAGGTCGAACCGGCCCCTGCCGCGGAACCGGGACCGACTGCTGATTCCGGCAGGGCACGAATCGAAGAAATTCTCCTGGAGGTGGTGAGTGAATTGACCGGTTACCCGGCCGAGATGCTCGCTTTGGGCATGGACATCGAGGCGGATCTCGGAATCGATTCCATCAAACGGGTGGAGATACTTTCCTCTTTTGAAGAAAAGATGCCTGAACTGCCGCCGGTCTCCCCGGAGATCATGTCCACCCTCAAAACCCTGGGCCAGGTGGTCGAATACCTGATCGGAGAGGGGGCCGCAAGCCCGGCTTTCGAAAAGGCTTCATCGCCTGCGGCCGCAACTTCCGAAGAATCCGCTTCGAATGGGACGGGGTACCGGGAGCGGGTGGAAGGGATTCTCCTGGAGGTGGTGAGTGAATTGACCGGCTACCCGGAGGAGATGCTCGCTTTAGACATGGACATCGAAGCGGACCTGGGGATCGATTCCATTAAACGGGTGGAAATCCTGTCTTCGTTTGAGGAAAAGATGCCTGAACTGCCGCCGGTTTCCCCGGAGATGATGTCTTCTCTCCAAACCTTGGGCCAGATCGTTGCGTATATTACCGATGCCGGAGGAGACGTTTCCTCCCCAAATTCCGGAAACGGCGTCTACCAGGCGGCTGAACCGGCCGAGATCGCTTCCGATACCGATTCTCCTGAAGCCGGTTCCGCGCCGGCCGTCGAGACCATCCTGCTGGAGGTGGTGAGCGAGCTGACCGGGTATCCGTCGGAAATGCTCGCGCTGGACATGGACATCGAAGCGGATCTGGGGATCGATTCCATCAAGCGGGTGGAGATATTGTCCTCTTTTGAGGAAAAGATGCCGAAACTGCCGCCGGTCTCCCCGGAGATGATGTCCACCCTCAAGACCCTGGGCCAGATCGTCGACTACCTGGGGGAGGCGGCCGGGGATGGAAAGAGAACGCAGGAGCCGGCTCCTGAAGAGGGCTCTTCTTCCCCGGAACCGCCGCCCGACCCGGAAACAAAGCCGGAACGGGTGGAAAAAAAGATCGTCAGGCCGGTGCGAAAGCCGCTGGATATCGAGAATATTGTTGACATCCCGGCTGATCGGCCGGTCTTCATCACACAGGACCCGGGCGGCCTGGGTGCGGCACTGGCGGTCGAACTGGAAGGGAAGGGAATGACCGCGATTTCGGATTCACCGGAGAATCTCCTGAAAACCGATCTTTCCAATGCCGGGGGAATGGTGATCCTGGCCGAAGCCTGGAGTGTTCATGATGACCGGTTTTTGAAGTCGGCATTTGAACTGGCCCGAAAAGCGGCGCCCGCCCTGCTGGCATCCGCGGCTGAAAAGGGGGCCTGCTTTGCCACCGTGAGTCGAATGGACGGCCGCTTCGGTTTCTCTGAAAATGGATTCGGAAGCAGTTTTCAGGGCGGACTGGCCGGTTTGAGCAAGACCGCATCCGCGGAGTGGGTCGGGGTCTGTTCCCGTGCCGTGGATGTGGACTCGAACTGGAAAAACCTGCAGGCGGTGGTCAAAGCGGTTGCCGCAGAGATCCTCACGCCGGGGCCGATGGAAGTCGGCCTTACCTCGGACGGCCGCTGGGAACTGGAACTCTCCGCTTCAGCATATCCCGAAGGGAGGATTCACCTGCAGCCGAAGGATGTGGTGGTGGTCACCGGCGGGGCCCGGGGGGTGACCGCCGCGTCGACTCTGGCCCTTGCCCGGGAGGTCGGCCCCCTGATTATCGTTTTGCTGGGGCGGTCACCGCTGCCGGAACCCGAACCGGAGTGGCTGTCTTTGCTGACCGATGCAGCGTCCATGAAAAAGGCGATCCTGGAGCACGACTTTCAGGGCCGCTCCGTCACACCGGCGGAGCTGGAGACCGCCTTTCGGGAGCGACAGGCCGGCCGGGAGATACTGGAAAACATTGAACGGCTTCGTGCCGCCGGTTCCGAGGTCCTCTATTATTCGGTCGATGTCCGGGAGGCCGCGCGGGTCGAGCAGATCATCCGGGAGGTCCGCAGCACCGGCGGTCCGGTCAAGGCGGTGATTCACGGCGCCGGCGCCCTGGCCGACCGGTATATCGCCGACAAAACTCCGGAACAATTCGCCCATGTCTTCGACACCAAGGTAGAGGGCATGGAGGCGCTTTTAAACGCTGTGGGCGATGATCCGCTGCGGTATCTGGTTTTCTTTTCTTCCGTGGCCGCCCGGATGGGCAACCAGGGGCAGGTCGACTATGCCATGGCCAACGAGGTGCTCAACAAGCGGGCGCGGCTGGAGGCATGGAAACGGCCGGACTGCCGTGTGATCGCCTTCAACTGGGGGCCCTGGGAAGGCGGTATGGTGACGCCCAGTCTTCAACGGGAATTCGAGCGCCGGGGAATCGACTTGATTCCGCCGGCGGCGGGGGCCCGGAGTATGGTGGATGAAATGCGGGGGAATGCACAGGGGCCGGTGGAGGTGGTGATCGGAGCCGGATTCAATACCGACCGAAGCATCACCCGATCCAAAGCAGAACCACCGCCTCGCAAGGTACCGCGAGCCTTGACCCAATCCTTTCAGCGGGAACTCGATCTGGAGCGGTATCCCATCCTTTCCGCCCATGTTCTGGGGGGAAAGGCGATGGTTCCCTTTTCTTTGATGACGGAATGGCTGGGCCACGGCGCGCTTCATGAAAATCCGGGTCTCTATCTCCACGGGCTGGAGAATATGCGGCTTCTAAAAGAGGTCGAAATTCAACGGGGATCCAAACGGCTGATTCGTCTGCTGGCCGGCAAAGCCAAACGAAAGGGCGGGATGTATGAAGCCGATGTCGAGTTGAGAAACGGCTTCAGGGGCAAAGACGACCTGGTTCACTTCAGCGCCCGGGCCATTCTGAACGATATGCCGCCTCGTAATTCCCCGGAGTATTCACCCTCCCTGGATATCCACGCCAAGACCTATAACCGGCCCATGGACGAGATTTATGATGCGGTGCTCTATCAGGGAGTAGATCTTCGGGGAATTCGAGAAATCGTGAGCTGCTCCGCTGACGGAGTGGTGGCCAGACTCGCCCCGGCACCGTCCCCGGACCGGTGGATGACCGAACCGCTTCGAAGTCGGTGGATCGGGGATCCCCTGGTTCTCGATTCGGCCTTTCAGATGGCCGTCGTCTGGTGCTATGAAGAGAAAGGCGCACTCTCTCTTCCGAGTGCCGGCACCTCTTACCGGCAGTATCGGCAGCAGTTCCCTTCAGACGGGGTAGTCGCGGTTCTGGAAGTCAGGGAGGCGGACAGCCGCCGCATGATGGGGGATTTTACCTTTCTAGACGGGGAAGGTGCGGTAGTGGCGCGACTGGAAGGTTATGAAGCGGTGATGGATGAATCCCTGGTCAAAATGTTGAAGGCTTCCTGATTCAATTCAGAAGCCGCGGTGGGGGCGGGGACTTTTTTCCCGCTCCGCTTTCATGAATATTTCAGTCTCGAATATGAGGCCTGTCCATCAGAGAAACAGCCCGGCGGATCAATTGCCGAACCCTCCTTATCGACCGGGGAGGGAAACTTCAATTCGGCCGTTGCGTTGCGGGGGTCACGCCATTGCCGGCGGCTCTCCGAAACGGGCCGCGGAATGCATCCGGGGAAGGCCGACCCATTCGGTTTACGAGAAAGATGTGTGGTCCCGAAGCAATTCATTGGCCGCTACGATGTCGTAGGCGCGGTTCGGGTCGAATCCGCCCGATTTTTTTCCATAGATGGCGGATGCCTCTTTGATGGCCCGGTACGGCACCCAGCCGTGTTCTTCCCATAATTTTTCGTCATCCTGGTTCCACATTCGAAAACTGACGTCCGGCCCGGTCCGCCGGACGTACATTCGAATCCGCTTGTTCGCGGGGAAGGGATAGTAGTAGAGACCTCTTTTATCTTGCATGATCGATAATTCCTTTTTCGGAAGCGATTTTTTTGACCCGGAGCAGCCCCGGGCTGTTGTGCAGGTACATCAATGCGCTCCGGCATTCCCGGTCGATGAAATACTGTTCCAGATCATCGAACAGGACCGGCCGGTCCGGCCAGGTGAACCGCTTTTTTTGTGTCTCGAGTTCGTTCCAGGTCCGTTCAAGGCCGGGATTTCCGCCGAAGACCGCCTTCCGGGCCGGATCGCACAGAAACATTTCGCAGACGATCGGCTTTACCCGCCACAGGCACCCCTTTTCAGACAGGTAGACGCACTTGAAGCCGGTGTTTTCCCGCTTCAGGACCTCGACCAGCCGGTCGATCTCCTCCGGTTCGGCATCCAGGAGGTTGATGACCACATCCGCGAAAAAGGTGATGATGCCGTCCTTGGAGCAGCAGGCGCTGACCCGGTTCTGATAGCAGTTGCGGGTGCAGGTCTCGCTGAAATGATCGGACAGAAAGGCGTCCACCCGGTCCCGAAAGAAGAGGTAATCCTCGATTCGCTCTCGAAGCCGGCTCCGCTCGTTCGGGTCCAGTATCCGCAGAAGCCGCCGGACCGCCGTGATCGACTCCAGCTGTTCGGTTTGATAGATGTTCATAGGGTGCATTCCATAGGGAAACCGGGAGGGTCTGTCAAGCGGATAAACAACCTCGCTGCGGCAGTTGCGCCGTGCATTTTCCATGGGCGGTTCGACTCTTCCAGACGGCACTTCCGGTCGTGGATCGGGCTGTTCGAAGAACCCGTTTTTACACCGGCTCCTGGATAACTTCATAGGTGAGGCAGACCAGGTGTTCGCCCAGCCGCTGCATCTCCTTGAGCGCCAGTTCCATGGAAATTTCCGGGGTGAAGAGGGAAATGCCGTAGCCGAAGATCTTGGGCGAAATCGTGACGATGATCTCATCGATCAGATTTTCTTCGGCAAACAGGGAATTGACCAGCGCCCCGCCCGCCAGAATCACCTCCGAAAACCCCTCCCGCTCCAGGTCCTTCAGAATGGCTTTGGGCGGCGCATCGGTGAAAACCAGATTGTCCCACCGGGACACCCGGCGCTTGTCCCGGGTCATGATAATGTTCTTGCGATCCGGAAGCGGAAAGCCGATGGTGTCGAAGGTTTTGGACCCCATGAT
>JBEPWQ010000222.1:0-6476 GCA_041642315.1 Desulfobacteraceae bacterium
CTTCATAGAAAATGCGGTCTTTTTCGATTTCCGCGACTACCTCGAAAGTGGTGGCGGCCCATCCGAAGGTTTCGGGTGGTTCAATGCCGCCGCCCGATGAATCCGTAGCCGGTTCGCACTGTTCAATGGAGAACCGCTGCCCTTCGGGATTGTGGCACCACCAGCAGCATAGAGGGCATCCCTTGAGAAAGACGGTGGTCCGGATGCCCGGCCCGTCGTGAATGGCATATTTCTGAATGTTGAATATAATTCCCTTTTCTTCTGTCATAATCCGATGCTCATCCGGTTTAATAGTTCATATGTATACCAAACCCCGGCGGTATTCAATAGGCAAGCTCCACCCGATGAATGCCGGCGCCTGTATTCCCGTTCCTCGGTCGCTTTTTGTATGGCGATTTGGGCCATGTAGCTGCGCAGGGTGAATTGACAGGGTGAGCCCTTCCCCTTATCTTTGGTCTACATCGGAATCGATCGGTTTTAAAAATTCATCGGTTCCCCGCTTGTTGCTCCTTGATTCAGCAGAGAAATTTCTTTCCGGGGAAACGTACACCATGATCCTCCCATTTCATAAAAATCAGGATTTCACTCCTTTTTTCTCGTTATCTGCGTTTGCCATAGTCCTGCTTCTGTGCGGTTTTTTCCTGTCCTGTTCAGGCGCAGAGTTCTCCCCATCGCAGCCGGTTCGGCCCCACCATGATCTGCGGATCACATTGATACCGGAAGAAAGCCGTCTGGTCGGGTCCGATACCATCCGCATCTCCCCCGGAGAGGTTCCGGAACTGTCTTTCTTTCTGGCCGAACAGGCGGCGGTGAAGAAAATATCTCTCAATGGCCGATCTCGCGAACATGCCTTTCGCAAAGGTGAGTTGACCATTCCGGTGAATTCCAGTGAACGGGGCAGGGAAATTCTGATGGAAATCGAGTATGAAGCCGTCTTTGATGATCCGGTGCCGGTGAAACCGGCGAATATGGACAACCCGGGTTTTGGGGTATCCGGTACCATTTCCGACCGGGGCGTACTGCTGCTGGGCGGTTCGGGATGGTATCCCTACATACCGGCCGAATCTCCTACCTATCGAATCGAAGTGGATGCGCCCGAAGGAATGGCGGCGGTCACCGCCGGCAAATCACTGGGATCGGAAAATCGAAACGGCAGAACCGTGTCCACCTGGCAGGTGGATGATCCGGTAGATTTTCTCGCCTTGAGCGCCGGCCGGTATGAGGTAATGGAAAAATCGGTTGCCGGCGCTATGGTGGCCGCCTATTTCTTCCCGGAAACCGCATCCCTGGCCCCGAATTATCTCGAAGCCTCGGCCCGGTACATCGCCCTGTATGCCGATCTTTTCGGCCCCTATCCCTTTGATAAGTTCGCGGTAGTGGAAAATTTCTTCCCGACCGGCTACGGATTCCCTTCCTACACCCTTCTGGGGAGCCGGGTGATTCGGCTTCCGTTCATCATTCACACCAGCCTGGGACACGAAATCGCCCACTGCTGGTGGGGAAACGGGGTTCAGGTGGACTATCGCGGCGGAAACTGGAGCGAAGGACTCACCACCTATGTGTCGGACTACCTTTACAAAGAGCGGGAATCCCTGGCGGCGGCCCGGGAATATCGAATTCAAATGCTCCGCAACTACGCCTCTCTGGTGAATCCGGAGGAGGATATTCCGCTGACCCGATTTAAGGGGCGGATCGATCCGGTCACCAAAGCGGTCGGATACGACAAGGCGGCGATGGTTTTTCACATGCTGCGGCGGCGGGTCGGAGATGGTCTCTTCTGGGAAGGATTGGGTCGAATTTACATGGAGAATCTCTTCAAGCCGATCTCCTGGAAGGATTTCCAGCGGACATTTGAAGCCATGGCTGAAACCTCCCTTGAGGAATTTTTTGATCAATGGGTGAGTGAAACCGGTGCGGCTCGGCTCTCTCTTGCCGATGTGACACTGACGAAAAAGGACGGCGGCTACCGAATCGCCGGAATTCTTTTGCAGGACAAACCGGTGTTCGATCTCTACGTGCCGGTCACCGTGGAAACCGCGGAGGGAAAAGAGACCGAGATCGTCCGTTCGAATCGCGCCTCCACAGTATTGGAAATATCGGCTGAAGATATGCCCCGATCGCTGATCCTCGACCCTGATGCGGACCTCTTTCGCAGGCTGTATCCATCCGAGATTCCCCCGTCCGTCAATTCCCTGAAAGGATCCGAATCGGTTTTGGTGGTGCTGACGAAGAACTCTGCTCCCGAAAGCGCCGAAACGGCCGATCTTCTGATTCGATCTCTGGGATTGGACCGGGCGCGCATTGTTAATGAAGATGCCTTGACGGAACCGATGGCGGAAAAAAACGATTTGATTTTTATAGGAATTCCGGAAAAAGATCGGTTTTTAAGGGGGATGCCGGAAACGGTATCGGCCCGGGAAAACGGGTTTGCTTTGAACGATCGGTTTTATAAGTATCCGTCGGGGGGGTTTTTCGGGGTTTTTCAAAATCCCCGGGCGGAGGGAAGAGTGGCGGCCCTGTTTCTGGCACAGGGGCCGTCCGCCGAAATCGTGGCCCGAAAAATCACTCATTACGGGAAATACAGTTATCTCGCTTTCACCAGCGGCGCCAACCAGGACAAAGGCACCTGGCCGGTGACCGATTCCCCGCTGATTCATCATTTTTCGGGTGCCGCTTCTTGAGGCTACGTTGCTCAAGAAAAAAATAAAAGTTGAATGACAGGTTCGCCATGAATCCCAAACGGTATTTTATAATGAAAAACATGGTTTTGACCATCGGCGCAGTCTGGCTTGTCCTGGCAGCGATAAGCGCCGCGGTCGATCACGATGGTCCGGTGCTCTATGACATCGCCCTGGAGAGCGAAACCCCTCTGGCGGAGTCGATTGAAACCCTGGCTCAAAACCGGATGGTCCTGGTGGGGGAGCTGCATGATGATGAATTCCACCACCGGGCCCAGCTGCAGGTCATTCAATCCCTGCATGAAGCGGGGGTTCCGGTGGCGATCGGCATGGAGATGTTCACCACCGACCGCCAGGAACTGCTGGATCGATGGGTCCGCGGGGCGGCCGAACCAAAAACCTTTATTCGGGCCTATTACGAGGAATGGAACTTACCCTGGCCGCTGTACCGGGATATTCTGGAGTACGCCCGTGAGAAACGGATTCCTGTCGTGGGGCTGAATGTCTCTCGAGACATCACCCGTCAGGTGGCGATGAAGGGGTTTCAATCCCTGACCGACGCGCAGAAGGGGCTTTTGCCGGAGGTGACCTGCAAGGTGGATGACCCGTATATGGGGTTCATCAAACAGGCCCACGGCATGCACGGCCACGGGGATCTCAATTTTCTCTATTTCTGCGAAGCCCAGCTGGTCTGGGACAAGGCCATGGCGATTCATGCCTTGAGATATCTGGCGGAAAATCCCGAACAGGTGATGGTGGTGATCACCGGCAAGGGCCATGCCCGGAAACTCGGAATCCCGGCCCAGGTTCGGAGCCGGTCCGACATTCCCCATACGGTCATTCTGCCTCAGGTGGAAGGAATCATCGAACCTGGCCGCATCGGGGTGGAAGACGCCGATTTCATCATGCTCCAGTAATCAATTTCCATTATCCCTGAACTGAAACGGAGGCGTTGAAATGAAGGCAATCGTGGTGCATTCTGAAGCGGAAAAACCGGTACTCCAGTGGGAAACGGTGGACGACATCGGATACGAACCCCACGAAGTGCTCGTCCATGTGCGGGCCACGGCGGTCAACCGGGCCGATCTGTCCCAGGCCCGGGGCCATTACCCGCCGCCGCCCGGTACATCCGAGATTCTGGGTCTGGAAATGGCCGGAGAGATCGCCGCAATCGGCGATGCGGTGGACGGATGGGCGGTCGGGGATCGGGTCTGCGCCCTGCTTCCCGGCGGCGGATATGCCGAGCAGGCGGCGGTGCCAGCCGACCTGCTGGTTCGATTGCCGGACGAGTGGTCCTTTGCCACAGGAGCGGCGGTTATGGAGGTCTGGCTGACCGCTTTTTCCAATCTGTTTATGGAAGGGGATCTGAAGCCGGATGAGACGGTTTTGATTCATGCGGGTGCCAGCGGTGTGGGAACCTCGGCCATTCAGCTGGCGCGCCATATCGGCGCCGCTGTCTATGTGACCGCCGGATCGGAACGAAAACTGGCCCGCTGCCGGGAACTCGGTGCCGTTTTGGCGGTGAACTACAAAGAGGCGGATTTTTCAACAGCTGTTATGGAAGCTTCCGGCGCCCGGGGGGTGGACCTGATTCTGGACCCGGTGGGCGGACCCTATCTCCTCCAAAATCTGAGGGTGCTTCAGGCCGGCGGTCGGCTGATCAACATCGGCCTGATGGGAGGAACCAGGGGAGAAATGGATATGGGCCTTCTTTTGAGCAAAAGCTTGCGCCTGATCGGGTCCCGACTGCGGTCGAGGCCGCTTTCCCAAAAGATCGCGATAACCCGGGATTTTGAAAACACCTTTTGGCCCCTTCTGGTCAGCGGCGTATTAAAACCGGAGATCGATTCGGTCTATTCCATTACCGAGGCCCAGGCGGCCCATGAACATGTTGCACGGAATCAAAACCTCGGGAAGGTGATCTTGAAACTGGATGGTTGAGAAATTTGCAGCGGGATTTTTGAGAGGAGATAAAAAGGGCCTGACCATTTCACCCAGACGGATGAGAATGGATCGGACCCTGCCAGCAATGTCGTATGCGCCGTCCATGATCATTTTTTCTTCGCAAAGAGGTTCATGGTTTCTTCGGCGATGAAGGACTTATAGATCTCATCGCCATGAAAATCCACCGTGCCGTTTTCCGGGTTATATTCGACGCTGCAGTCATATTTTGAACAGACGCTGTCCATCAGTTTGCTGACTACTTCCACATTTGTATTTTTTCGATTAATTTTGATGACGCTCATTGCATCCTCCTTTTGTGTTTTGCCGACCAGACGATTCTATATGATTAGAATTTGGTTTTTCCTTTACTCATACTATAATCTTAAAGCAAGGGGTATGCCATACCCCGATGAAAGTATTTATCTATCTAAAATGCCGTATGAAAGGCTTTATACTCCACAAGATGAGTCGGTTTTACGAGTGAAAAATGGAACAAAAAATATTCGGCAAATGAAAAAATTATTAAACTTCGAAATAGCTTAAGCATCGGTTTAGAATTGTCAAAAAATGCGAATCAATGAACGGCGGGTGCCGTCTTCAGTATTTTGGAGTTTTGAATTCGCAAAATAAATCCAACGGTCAAAAGGAAGGGGTATGACTCGATTGAGAGCACTGAGTGGACTGATCGAAGGACTTTCGGAGCGGGGGGCGACCTCCGTGTGGATGCAGTTTACCGCCGACGGGGTTCGGGAATTCAGTTATAAGAAACTGGCCGGTCAGTCCCGACGATTGGCAAACGGGCTCATCGCCCTGGGGGTATCGAGCGGCCAACCGGTGGCCTTGCTGGCCGAACCGAGTTTTGAATGGCTGGTGGCCTGTCTGGCGGCGATCCGGGCCGGCGCCATGGCCATGCCCCTGGATGTGCAGATGGGGAGTGATGTTCTGGAGGGCATTTTTGACGACAGCCGGGCGCAAGTTGTCTTCACCACTGAGGACCACCTCGAGCAGCTTCCATCCGTAAAACAGTCGGAGCGATTGACGGTGATCCTGATGGATTCCGATTCCGGCGATCATCCCCGGCTTCAGGATCATCTCTCCGATACGGAACAGGAGATTCCCTCCCCGAAACCCGATGATTCGGCGGCCCTGTTTTATACCTCCGGCACCACCGGACCGCCCAAGGGGGTGCCGCTGACCCACGGCAACCTGGCTTTTCAGCTTAATGTCATTCTCGACGCCGGTATCGTGCACAAGGGCGACCGGGTCCTGCTTCCGTTGCCGCTCCACCATGTCTATCCCCTGGTGATGGGGACCTTTGCGCCGCTTGCGGTGGGGCTCACCATCGTCCGGCCCAAATCGCTCACCGGCCCCCAGGTGGTCCACGCCATAAAGGAAGGAGGCGTCACGGTGGTGGCCGGGGTGCCGCGGTTGTACAAAGCCTTGTACGAGGGGATCGCTTCCCGATTTGAAAGCGGCGGTCGAATCGCCGCCGGCCTGTTCAACCGGGCGCTCTCTTTCTGCAAAAGGGTGCAGGACAGGACCGGAAAAAACCCGGGTCGGTATCTCTTCAAGCCGATCCATTCCCGGTTCGGCCCGGATTTGCGGCTTCTGGCCTCGGGGGGATCCGAACTCAAGCCGGAGCTGGCCCGAAACCTTCAAGGCCTGGGCTGGAATGTGGCCATCGGGTATGGTTTAACCGAGACCTCCCCTTTGCTGACCATCAATTTCCCCGAATCCTTTCGGCTCGGCAGCGTGGGGCGCCCGGTCTCCGGAGTAGAAATTCGAATTGATCCGTCGGCCCGGCCCGATGAGCAAACCGATGAAGCGGGTGCTGATGAAAACGTGCAGGAAAGC
>JBEPWQ010000223.1:0-6466 GCA_041642315.1 Desulfobacteraceae bacterium
TTGAGCAGGGTGGAATGGATGCCGATGAGACAGTTGTCTTCGATTTTGCATCCGTGAACCACCGCATTGTGGCCGATGGTGACATTGTCTCCGATGACCGCCGGTTTGCCCTCATCCACGTGAATCGTGCAGTTGTCCTGCACATTGGTATTCCGGCCGATGGTAATGGTGTCGGAGTCGCCGCGCACAACCGTGTTGTACCAGATGCTTGAATTGTCCCCGATGTCCACATCCCCGATCACCGTCGCACTGGGGGCGATAAACACATTGTTTCCGATCCGCGGCCGTTTTCCTTTGAATTCATAGATCATATCCGGTCCTCTCGACAGTTGGCATTCATCCCAATCGATGAAGCGGTTCATTGCCTTGAATAAATTTATCTGAAAATATAAATCATTCTTTCAGGTGGGGAAAGGGGCGCGGCTGGATTTCTCGAAAAAATAGGGTTCCGATCGAGCGGTCTATCGCGCGTCCGCGTGCAGGCGCTGTTTCTGCGGAACTATTCGTAATGGGTCCACATACGGATGATCTTTATGGTTTTTTCATCTTCGATGATCTGGTAAACCAACCTATGTTGAATGTTTATCCGCCGTGAATATGCGCCGGCCAAATCACCGACAAGCTTTTCATATGAAGGTGGTGTTTGATAAGGGTTGGTTTGAAGGATCTTTATCAATTTCTCAGCCTTGGATCTAAGTCCAGAAGCTGATAACTTTTTCGCATCTTTTTGAGCCTGCTTCGTAAATACGATGCGCCAACTCACCAATCAATATCCTCAGTACAATCCTCAATGGGAGTCGCTAATCCTTCACGAATGGACTCACGCATACCAGGAATATTCAAAAGGAATATTGTTTCTTGAATTGAGCGCCAGTCGTCTTCCGAAATGAGAACCGCGTTACCTCTTTTTCCTGTAATAACGATAGGTTCATGAGATTGAGAGGTTTGATCAATAAGGCGGTACAGTTTGGTTCGCGCCTCTGTTGCTGAGAATGTTGGCATGTTTCACCTCTACGTTTTAATTTATACTGTACGTCATAACGTACGTATTGTCAAGGACTCATTTTAAAGCAGAACGCGGCCTTCTCCGGTTGCTATGGAGCGCCTGCGAGATAGCAATCCGGTGCAAGGTATTGTTCTGCCTCGTTTGCTGGATTACCAGAGGCTGCTAACATTTTCGTATTTAAGGATTTTTTCATCTTTTGTTAATATCGTGGCATTTTCCTCACGCGCTGTAGCTACTATAATTTGGTCGGCTGGATCATTATGAAAAGGTTGAGGGAGTACTGTTGAGCGATATGATAAAATGGGAGAAAGAGGAGCTATCCTTAATTTTGGCATGTCAATGGCAATATTAATCCAATCTTCAGGATTACATGAAATCCCGATCCTTTGTTTTTCAAGAAGTTTGCTGAATTCCCATGGAGAAATCGCAGATAGCAGCATTTCCTCATATGCATCGAAATTGCTTATTATCTCTGTAACTCTTCGTGATAAATTCTGTGGATTCATATTCCACCAGATCCAGGTGTGAGTATCAAGCAAATATCTCATTTGCAAACTTCCCACATTTCATCACCCAATGGTGAAATGATGTCCTTTTCAAAAACGAGAGAATCTGCAAGTCTGCCTGGCGCAGAATTTAAATCTGGGGAACGATAAGGTGTGATTTGGGCTAATGGTTTGCCTCGTTTGGTTATCACGATAATTTCTTGTGTTTTTGCGACTTGGTCTAAAATTTGCAATGCATGTGATTTAAATTTGCTTATCCCCATGGTTTTCATAGTTTCACCTCCTAATTAAACAAATTATAGTCAAGTCAAATGGTCAAGTCAAGAGGTGGTTTATTTTCTAAGACTGATAGGCTGGACCGGTTGGCGAATGTATTCAGGCGGCGACAGGGGGGCGCTTAAGATGCCTTCGCCGACCCGAAATCCATCACAATCCGAGCGGTGCCCTCTTCAATCGTAATCTCCGCATCGGGATACCGTTTCTTGAAAACATAGATCATGGCCTTGTTCTCCAGCATCACATGGGCTAAAAACCCCCGGTACCCGTTTTCTTTGGCGATCTCCTCCAGAGCCGACAGCAGGTAAGAGGCCACCCCCATGCCCTGATAATCCTCCCGAACCACAAAGGCCACTTCGGCCCGGTTTTCTTCCCTTTCGGCTTCGGTATAAGATGCCACTGAGATGATCTCTTTATACCCCTTTTGCCGGACAAGGCCGATCAGAGACATGTTCTTTCGATAATCCACCTGAGCCCAGTGCTCCTGGGCCATTTCCCGGGAAAAGAGCCGGATTTTCTGAAAATACCGGTAATAGATCGTCCGCTCCTGAAGGGAATAGAAAAAATTGCGGAAGGCGAATTCATCCGCCGGCAGGATCGGGCGGACCGACATGCTTTTTCCGTTGGGCAGGGCAACCCGGCTTTTGTATTTTTCCAGAAACAGGAGGTCTTCGGATCGGGGCGGGAGCTGGTCCGGAAAGATGTAGTGGTAGGATTTGGCCGATTCGATGAGGCTTTCCCGGAACTTGGGATGGGCGATCTGGGCCAGCTCCATCACCCGCTGATAGATGCTCTTTCCCCGCAGCTGGGCGATTCCGTATTCGGTGACCACGAAATTGACATCGGCCCGCAGGGTGGCGACCCCGGCGCCGCCGCTGAGGTTGGGCACGATCCGCGACAGGGTCTCCCCCCGGGCCGTGGAGGGCAGGGCGATGATGGAAAATCCCCCCTTGGACCGGGCCGCGCCTCTTATGAAGTTGGCCTGGTCTCCGATCCCGCTGTAAAACAGGTATCCCACCGAGTCCGAGCAGACCTGTCCCGTGAGGTCCACCTCCAGGGCCGAACTGATGGAGATGAGGTTGTCGTTCAGCGCCACCACGGCCGGGTCATTGACGAAATCCGAGGAGCGGAAATAAAACCGCGGGTTGTTGTCGACATAGCTGTAGACCTTTTCGGAGCCCATGCAGAGGGTCGCCACCGCCCGATCCGGAAGGAAGGTTTTTTTTCGGTTGGTGATGACCCCTTTTTCAAAGAGCGGCACAAAGGCATCGGTGATCACCTGGGTGTGGACCCCGAGGTCGCTTTTGTTTTCCAGGTGCTGCAGAATTACATAGGGCAGGCGTCCGAAACCGATCTGAATTGTGGCGCCGTCTTCCACCAGTTCGGAGACGTAAAAGGCGATTCGGCGGGCGATTTCGACATCCGGAATATCGGGAACCGCATCGATGAGCGGTTCTTCATGGGGGACCAGCCAGTCGATCTCGTCCACATGGACAAAGCTCTCTCCCAGGGTTCTGGGCATTCGGGGATTGACCTGGGCGATGACCGTTCGGGCGTTTTTGCATCCGGAGCGGGTCACATCCACCGAAATGCCGAGGCTGCAGAAACCGAAGCGGTCCGGCGGGCTGACCTGGATCAGGGCCACGTCCAACCCGATCTGATTGCTGTCGAACAGGTCGGGTATATCGGACAGGTAGGCCGGTATATAGTCGATTTTCCCCTTGAAGGCCGCTTTGCGCATGCCGGCACTGATGAAAAACAGCTTCAGCTGGAAGCGTTTCAGAAAGTCTTCGTCTTCCATATAATCGGCCAGGGTAAAGGAGAGCATCTGATAAATCATGATGTCCTGCATGGCCGGGTCCTTGGCCAGGGTTTGAATCAGATGCCGGGGTTCCCCGCTGGCGGAGCCGATAAATACCCGGCTTCCCCGTTTGATGATGGAAACGGCTTCGGCGGCCGATACCACCTTGTCGGGGCATTCGGAATGAATATCCATCGTAGCGTCGAAACGTGAGTTCATTCAGTTGTCCTCGAATCGGCAGGTTTGGAAGATATGCCCATTGTAACCAGATTCTAATTGAATTCTGAAACCGATAGTGGTAATTTTCAACATTCAGCAAATATGATATGAACCGCCTGATGTCAAACCCGGAGTCGCTCCATGGGGGATAAAAGTGCTCTCGGTTTGAGAATGTGACCCGCCCCAGGCCATCAAGCAAGGAGAGATGACGGATGAACGATGTGTCCAGCCAGGAAGAACTCGTGGATCAATACGTCCGGGAAGATCGGACCGATGAGGCGGTGGCGCTGCTGTTTAAACTGATTGAGCGGCATGCGAAAGAGAAGAACTTCGACAAGGCCGAATCCTTGCGCGACAAGCTGTTCGATGTCGATTCCATGGCCCTTCATGAAATCATCAAGTCGGCGGAGATTATCGAAGAAGAAAAAAGCGAGGCCGTCGATAAAGACCACCTGGAGATCTGGGCCGATCTCTACGACAACTTGTCTACCGAGGAGGCGAATACGCTCTATTTCGGTCTCAAGAAAGCCACATTCGAGGCCGATGAGCCCCTGTTCAGCCAGGGTGACAAAAACGATCGTCTCTATTTCATCAACAGCGGTCGGCTCAGGCTGGTTTTCCGGAAAAAGGAGAGTGAAAAACCGGTCCAAACGATCGGTTCCGGATCGGTCGCCGGGTGCAGCACCTTTTTTGCTATCACGGTCTGCACCACCACCCTCATAGCCAATACCCGGGTGAATGCAAATTATCTGGAAAGGGAGACGTTTTTGAGATGGAAGCAGGAGGCGCCGGCGCTGGCCGACAAATTGGAAATGTTTTGCGACAACCAGGCCACAGAAGCGGATCTGCTCCGGAAGAAAGGCATCAATCGGAGGGAGTTCCGACGTCTGGAACTCACCGGCCCCATCTTTTTTCAGGTTCTCAACCGGTCGGGTCAACCCATGGGGAGGTCTTTCAAGGGTGATTTGTCGGATATTTCTCTTGGCGGGGTTTCCTTCCTGATCAAGACGACCAACCCCCGAAATGTGCTCATGCTGCTGGACCGAAAAATGCGGGTTAAACTGAAGGTTCCGGTGGGCGAACAACGAATGGAAATTGAAACCGTCGGAGAAATATGCGGGGTGATCAACCGCTTCTTTGGCGACTATTCCATTCACCTGAAATTCGATGACCTGCTCAAGAAATTAATCCTGGATAAAATGGCGCACATTCCGAGAGAGGAACGGATCAAGACTGAGCAGAAGTTCGACCGCTCCACTTTTTGAGCGCCGGCCCGCTGCATTTTATCCACGGATATATCGGCGAATCAGTTCCGTGATCTTCTCTTCCGCGCCTTTGTTTTCGGTGGTTCGACAGATATCCGCAAACAGCTCCCATTCGCCGCGCAACAGTCCCTGTACTATCACCATCCGGGTGTCGCAGCACGGAGCCGGCGAGGGTGCGGTTTCCGGCCTCGAATCCGCCGGCAGCGCTTTCGGACAACCCGGTTCGGGCCGCATTTCACAGCGCCCGCCCGACTCGGTAAAATTGAAGGTGACGTAAACGGTCTCTCCTCTTCGAACCAGGGCGCTGATCTCGGCCGGGCTCATCCCGTCGAGATTTCCGGTGGAAAGTTCAATGGTGCCCACCCGCTCCATGTCCAGAATGGTCTTGTCGAAGACCTTCGGGTGAAGTCCGGCCTTGGCCCGAACCCGGTCCAATCGATGGTCTTCGCGGCTGCAGAGTTGGCCCACCGCCTCTCTGATCTTTTTCTCCGCTTTCTTTCGCATATCTTGAATGATCCGGGGGTTTTTCAGCCGCCGTTTGAAACGGGCATCTGTCCCATTTTCCTTCTGAGAAGCCCCCAGTCTTCATCCACCATCTCCTGAATCTGCTCATAATCCGCGTCGGTCAGGTGCTTGAACCGGCCCTGTACCGTCATGTAGTCCCGGACCGGTTTCGGGGGGTCCGGGTCGAGGTTGAGGGTATAGCGATGGCCGTCTTCCACTTCGTACAGGGGGAACAAGCGGGTCTGGACCGCCAGCCGGGCGGTTTTGATGCACATCTCGCTGGGCACCCGCCAGCCGGTGGGGCAGGTGGCATAGACATGGATAAACCGGCTGCCGCCCTTCAAGGCCGCGGCTTTCTGGAATTTGCGCATCAGATCGTCGGGATAGGCGATGCTGGCGGTGGCGGCATAGGGGATGCGATGGGCCGCCAGGGCCTCCACCATGTTCTTTTTTCGGGTCTGCTTCCAGCCGCGTCCCGGGGTGGTGGTGGTGCGGGTACCGAAGGGGGTGGCGGAGCTTCGCTGGACCCCGGTGTTCATATAGGCTTCATTGTCGTAGCAGACGTAGATGAAGTCTTCGTTTCGCTCCACCGCCCCGGAAAGGGCCTGGAACCCGATGTCGAAGGTGCCGCCGTCTCCGGCCCAGGCCACCACGTTGGTGTCGGTGTCGCCCTGCATGTCCAAGGCCGCCCGTAGGCCGCTGGCCGCGGCGCCGGCGGTTTCAAAGGCGGTGTGAAGGACCGGCACCTTCAGCGAGGTCTGAGGATGGGCGCCGGCGACAATGGCCCAGCAGCAGGCCGGGATCACCAGCATGGTCTTTTCTCCCAGTGCCCGCAGGGCGAACTTCATGGCCACCGTGGCCCCGCAGCCGGGGCATCCCACGTGGCCGG
>JBEPWQ010000224.1:0-6456 GCA_041642315.1 Desulfobacteraceae bacterium
GGCCTGCGGATTGCTTTCTTCCTGGAAGGGCGAAATCGACTTTCAGGGAAACTCGTTAAAAGGGTGCGACGGACCGGCCATCGTCCGCAAGGGCATCAGCCTGGTGCCCGAAGGAAGGCTCATTTTTCCGCCCCTGTCGGTGACCGACAACCTCAAACTGGGCGCCTACACCCGCTACCGAAAACGGCAGCACGCCGAAGTGGCCCGGGATCTGGAGATGGTGATCGAGCTTTTCCCGATTCTTCGGGAGCGGGCCGATCAGCCGGCCGGAACCCTGTCGGGCGGAGAGCAGCAGATGCTGGCCATCGGACGGGCCCTGATGGCCCGGCCCCGGCTGCTGGCGCTGGATGAGCCCTCCATGGGGCTGGCCCCGCTGATGGTGGAAAAGATTCTGGATACCCTCCGGCTGCTGAAGCAGGAGGGGCTCACCATTCTTCTGGTGGAACAGAACGCCCAGGCGGCCCTGAAGATCGCGGACCGGGGGTATGTGCTCGAGACCGGAAAGATCGTGCTTCAGGGAAAGGCATCGGATCTGCTTTCGGACGTGGAGGTGAAACGGGCCTATCTGGGCAAGGATTACGAAGAATTCTGCGAAGGGAGGGACGAATCATGACCCGTGATACAATTGCCCCCGAGGATTGGTCCCAGCTTCGGCTGGAACGGCTTCAGACCACTCTCAACCGGGCCTACCGGAATGTGCCCTTTCACCAGAACCGGCAGAACGACCTCGCCCGAAAGACCCGGCGGGACCCGTCTCTGATCGAGGATATCGGGGAGATCGCCGCCCTCCCCTTCATGGAGCGAAAGCACCTGGGGGAACACTACCCCTATGGTCTTTTCGCCGTGCCCCTGCGGGACATCGTGCGCATCCATACCGCGCCCGGAACCGCCCTCAATCCGACCGTGACCGGCTACACCCGCCAGGACCTGGAACTGTGGCGGGAGGTGGTGGCCAGAGCCCTCTCCGCCGCCGGTGTCACTCCCCACGATATCCTCCAGATCAGCCTCGATTTCGGGCTTGCCAACTGGGGGCGGGACTACAAGGACGGCGCCGAGGCGTTGGAGATCGGGGTCATTCCCAATGCGCCCCTGTCTCCGGACAAACTGCTCATGGTGCTCCGCGACTACAAAACCTCCACCCTGGTGACCACCCCGTCGGAAGCCGGACACCTGGCCGATCTCATGTTCCAGGCCGGCATGAACCCCACCGCCACCAACCTGAGGCGGTTTATTCTGGTGGGCGAGCCGGTGGATGCCGGCGACCGGAACCTGCTGGCCGAACGGCTTCAGGTAGAAACCTGGGTCCACTACGGGCTGAGCGAAGTGCCGGGCCCGGCCATCGGATTCGAATGCACCGAACACAGGGGGCTTCACCTCAATGAAGATCATTTTCTGGCCGAAATCATCGATCCCGAAAGCGGTCGGGTCCAGCCCGGGGGGGAAACCGGAGAACTGGTGCTCACCACCCTCACCACCCGGGCGTTTCCCCTGATTCGATTTCGAACCGGAGACCGGGCCCGGATTATCCCCGAACCCTGCCCCTGCGGTCGACCCCTGGTTCGAATCGAGTGGTTTCCCGAACGGACCGACGACATTCTGACGGTCAACGGCGTCAAAATCCAAGGGGGCCAGATTCAGCGCCGTCTGGCGCAGGCACTGGGGTTCAGCCCCGATTATCGGTATTTCGTCACAAAAAATCCCGGCGAAAAAAAATACCTTGAGGTCTGGATCGGGATGGAATATAGTTTATTCTCTGATGAAATAAAAGAATTGGAAAGGCAGGTGAATGGGCTGATGGACAATCTTCATGAGAATCTCGGGGTTCCGGTGAAGATCCGCCTGAAAGAGAAAACATCCCTGTCCGAACCGGTGCCGACCCGCGGCGGCCCTTGAACATCATCCCGGTTTCATGTGTACCCAAAACGGTCTGGCTGAAATCTTCCAGCCTCGTGGAAAGCCGTCATTTCTTGGATCGATGAATGGATCGAAATAAGGTCATATTACAAATCATATGGGGCGTTCTGCTGGTCCTGGCAGGGGCCGGGGTATTCGTCCGGATTCACCAGGTGATGCCGCAAATCGAGCAGATTGAATCTTTCGCCTCCACAAGTCTGTTTATCCGTTTCTGTTTTTACCTGCTCGGGGTTCTTCTGATCGGCGGCGGCTCCAAAAAGATTTACAATAATTATCAGAAGCTCGGCGGAGAGGATTCCAAGCAGTAGCCTTTCGAGAATACTTATTAACCACCATCGCCGGAATTCATAATGATCAGAAAAACAAGCACATCCAAAGCAACCAGCCTCAAGGCACCCGCGCCGGTTACCCACCTCAATGTGAAAACCGACAACTCCCAGAAAAGAGTCCCCCTTCGGCAGGGGATCGTCAGCCCTGAAGTCGCTTTTCGAATCAAATTTCAGAAGATCAGCAATAAAATTCAAGGCTCCGGCAATCTGAACGAAACGCTGATTCAGCTGAAAGAAGAAATCGCCCGGTTTTTTGAGTCGGATCGGTTGACCATTTATGTCATCGACGGGGTGAAAAGGGAACTGGTGCCCCGGGTGATGACCGGCAACCTCAATGTAGAAGAAATCCGCTTGCCGGTGAAAACCACCAGCATCGCCGGCTACGCCGCCTATAAGCAACGGCTGGTGAACGTCCAGAATGCGTATGACCAGTCCGAGCTGGCCCGCATCGACTCCGTCCTCACCTTCGACAATACCTGGGACAAAAAATCGGGCTTCGTCACCAAGCAGATTCTGGCCTGCCCCATCTTCTTCCACAAATATCTTCTGGGGGCCATTCAGCTGATCAACCGGCAGGACGGAGGCGCATACACCAAGAGAGACGAGCAGTCGGTCAAAGAGCTGGCCAAGATTCTCGGCATCGCCATGTACAACCAGAAACGGGCGGCACGGCTGGAAAACAACAAGTTCAACTACCTGCTTCAGAAGCACCTGATCACCCAGAAAGAACTCAAAAACGCCCTGGTGGAGGCCAAAAAACGGCGGGAATCGATTGAAACGTATCTGATGACCACGGTTAAGATTCCCAAAACCGAAATTGTTGAATCCCTGTCCAAATATTACGAAGTGCCGGGTGTGGTCTATAACGAAAATCAGCCGATTCCGGCCGCCCTGGTCAAAAAGGGCAAAGAATCATTCATGAAAAAAAACCTGTGGGTACCTCTCAAAAGCGATGGCGAAAAGGTGGTCATCGCCATCGACAATCCCCAGGACCTGCAGAAGATCGACCTGATCAAACCGCTCTTTCCCAAAAATCCGCTGGAATTCCGGGTTGCCCTGGCAGAGGACATTCTCGAGTACATCAAACGCTTCACCGTGGAAGACAATCGGTTTCAGGACAACATCGACGACATTCTGGACGAACTCCAGCGAGATGCGCACGAAAAAGACGAAATCGAAGAAGAATATGATGAATCCGACAGCGCGGTCGTGAAGCTGGTCAATAAAATCATTCTTGATGCGCATGCCAAACGGGCTTCGGATATCCATATCGAGCCCTATCCCGGCAAGCAGAACACCCTGGTGCGCATCCGAATCGACGGGGCCTGCACCGTCTATCAGACCATTCCCCACACCTACAAAAATGCCGTGGTCTCCCGCATCAAGATCATATCCGGGCTCGACATCGCCGAACGCCGCATGCCCCAGGACGGCAAGATCCAGTTTAAAAAATACGGGGGCCTCGATATCGAACTGCGAGTGGCGACGGTTCCCACCCAGGGCGGGCTCGAAGATATCGTGATGCGCCTGCTGGCCGCGGGCGAACCGATTGCGCTGTCCAAAATGGGCTTCGCCGAGCGCAACTACACTGAATTCATCGAAATGATCACGCAGCCCTACGGCATCATTTTCGTCTGCGGCCCCACCGGTTCGGGTAAAACGACCACCCTCCACTCAGCCCTGGCCTACATCAACAAGACCGAAACCAAGATCTGGACCGCCGAAGACCCGGTGGAAATCACTCAAAAGGGGCTGCGGCAGGTGCAGGTCCACCCCAAGATCGGGCTCACCTTTGCCGCGGCCATGCGCTCCTTTCTCCGGGCCGACCCGGATGTGATCATGGTGGGTGAAATGCGGGACAAAGAGACCACCTCCATCGGCATCGAAGCCTCCCTGACCGGTCACCTGGTCTTCTCCACCCTCCACACCAACAGCGCCCCCGAGAGTGTGGTCCGTCTGCTGGATATGGGAATGGACCCCTTCAACTTCGCCGATGCGGTGCTCGGCATCCTGGCCCAGCGTCTGGTGCGAACCCTCTGCAAGGAGTGCAAGCAGCCCTATGCCCCGTCTGAAGAGGAATACGAAGAACTCAAGCGCCATTACGGCCCCGAAATGTTTGAAAAGGACCTGGGGGAATCATATCCCTTCAACCCGGATCTGGTCCTCTACAAGCCGGCGGGGTGCTCAACGTGTAACCAGACCGGTTACGCCGGCCGAATGGGCATCCATGAACTGCTCGCCGCCACCGACGATCAGAAGCGGCTGATCCAGACCCAGGCCCGCGTGGAAGAACTCAAGGCCCAGGCCCGGCGCGACGGCATGCGGACATTGAAACAGGACGGCATCTCCAAGGTCTTTGCCGGCCATACCGATTTCATTCAGGTGCGCAAGGTCTGCATCAATTAACGGAAGTGTTTACCCGACCGGGGCCGAACGGTTCAGGGCCTTCCTGAATTTTTCCAGCTGTTCAATGAAGTGGGTCCTGTTTCCTTTTGAAAGGCTCAGGGCCTCCTCCCCCACCGCCACCGCCCGCTGGTATTGACCGTTCACGAAATAGCTCTCCGCCAGTGTATCCAGCACATGGGGTTCCCGGGAGAGCGCTGCCGCCCGCTTCGCCAGGGTCAGGGCCTGCTTGGGGTTTCGCAGGTCCTCGTCTTCGGATGTGGCGTACAGCCAGGCCAGGTTGTTGAGCGGATGGGCGTCGGCCGTGCCGGGTGAGAGCTGAATGGCCTTTTCATAGGCTTCTGCGGCGGAATAGTGTTCGGCCCGGTGATAGTAGAGGTCCCCCAGGAATGTATACAGTTCCGGATCACCGGGATTGGCCTGCAGTTCCCGCTGAATGATCTTCTCGAAAAAATCGGATGACAGCCTTTGCCCGACCTCTCCGTAGTTGAGCTGGTATCCGGCCACCCCGACCACTAGAATGGCCGATACATAGAGCGCGATCGATTTTCGAACTTTTCGATCCTGGCGAAAAATCCATCGCTTGTCCCGCTCGCATTTCAGAAGGTATTCGACCCGCTCCCGTATGCTGAAATGGTGCCAATTGGGTTTGTCAGGGGATTGCCCGCTGGTGAGGGTGATCTTTTCAAAGGTGGAGATGAGAGGGCCGGCGGTATCGAACAGAGAATAGACATAGCAGTCGGCCTGCCGCTCGAAATTGCGCATGAAATAACCGAACACATATCGAAAATAGACCAGTACGATCAGGATGGTCACCATGGTGAAGAGGGTGGAGGTGACCGCCGCCTGACTGAAGCCGGTATTGAGAACGAACCGATAGAGCGGTTCGGTATAGATGATGAAATAGATCACCAGATCGAATACGGCATAGGAGAGCAGCATGTATCCGATGAAAAAAAGGAGGTAAAAAAGCAGGTGGTTCCGTTTGACATGGCCGATTTCATGCGCGATCACCGCCTCGACCTCCTCGGGCCGCAGGACCTCCAGCAGGGCCTCGGTGACCAGAATATACCGGAACCGCTTGACAAGCCCCATCACGCCGGCGGTGATCATGCGCCCCTCGAATATGGGCCAGTAAAGGATATCCCGGTACCGTATCCCGGCCCGCCGGCACAAGGCCTCGATCCGGCTTCGATGATAACCCCGCTCCAGAGGCCTGCACCGCCAGAATTTCTGAACCAAAACCGGCACCGTCACCGCCACCAGAATCAAAAAAAGAAGGATAAAAAGGGCCTGGCCCGAAGTGGTTTCCAGCAGCCGTTTGGGGGTTTCAAAGGGCAGCACCTGGATCAGATCGGCGATGGACGACAGCACCAGCCAGGGAATCAGAACCGGTACGGAAAAGGAAATGTTGGACAGAACATAGGAGCGCCGGGAGACTCGGGAGCCGTACAGCTGCCGGTACGCCGGGTAGGCGAAATACCAGATGACGGCCAGATAGGCGACGAATACCAGCAGGCAGCAGACCGCCTGAAGGGTCGGAAATGCGGCGAAGATCGGAACCAGGGCCAGGGATTCGACCAGGTTGAGGCCGTAAATATGGATTCCGAAGAGCACGATCGCCGCAATCGAGAGGCGGTTCATCAGGGCGTTGTATTGATGATCCAGACGGACGAAGTTCTCTCCCCGGTCGATCCGCCGCTTCAGCCGTTGAAACCGGGCCGCCGCAAAAAGGGAAAAGACCAACCCCAGAAACAGCACCGACAACCCTGAGAGCACCGGTCCGAAACGGGGCTCTTCCGACGGCAGA
>JBEPWQ010000225.1:0-557 GCA_041642315.1 Desulfobacteraceae bacterium
TGTCCTGGCCGCCGATGTCCAGCACGGCCCCGGCATCGGGGAAGCATGCACGGGCGCCCCGGGCGTGGGCCTTGATCTCTGTGACCGTCGGTGCATCGAAGGAAATTTCGAACAGATTCCGGCCGTATCCGGTGGCCATGATCCGATCATACGCGATGCCGTCGATCAGTCTTTTCGCCTCGGCCAAGGGATCGAAACCGGTATCGGTTTGAAGGCTGTGCATGATGGTTCCCGCCTCATTCACCACCACGAATTCGATGGTGCGCGAGCCGATGTCGATTCCCGCGTATTTCATGTCATGCTTCATGATGTGCTATCGGAGTTGTTCAATGAATGCTTCGATCTGGGTCTTGAGCTGGCCGGCGTCCTCCATGCCGTAATCCGTGTCGATGCGCAAACACGGGATGCCCTTGTCCTCCAGGGCCTTTTCAACGGGGATGGATTCCATGAGATAGGGCTGGCAGAACTGGAGACCATAGTGGATCACCCCGGCGGCCTTTTCATCCAGCAGTTCCTTGATCCGCAGACCATGGACCTCGCTCATGACAAAGTCGAAG
>JBEPWQ010000225.1:567-6368 GCA_041642315.1 Desulfobacteraceae bacterium
CCATGCCTTGGGGTCGGTCCTTCTGCGACAGGAAAATGTCGCCGTATCTTTTACCCAGCACCGCCAGCAGGGCGTCGTGGGCGTCCAGGTTCATTCCGAGGTCGGCCCACATGGACCGATAATCATCATTCATAGGTAGCCTCCTTTTCAGAAATGGATCGATGCAAAGCGCATCCAAAGAATTAAATCGGGCATCGGCGGTTTAGACCGGGTCGTATCGGTCACGCGGATGCCCGCGCCGGACCGTCGGGAACGACTTTTCCAGAACTGAAAAAGCGATGAGGGAAGGGTACGATTTTGGCTGATCGCGTGTCTAACAAAACCCGGTTAGCGATAAAGCCGCTCAGGTAAAGCCGAAATCGTATGTCATGGCGGGTCGGTCACCTTGTCTTGGGTTAAAGGAAATGCTCAACCAGAGCGCTTTATGCCATCAGGTATACTGATATGTCAAATTGAAAAAATCAATACTTTTACCAATTCCTTATCCAAAAAGTCAAAGTCGGTGCCGAACTTGAATTTAGAAAAGGGATGAAAATTGAGGCCGGATATTGAAAAAAGAGAGGCCTCAGTCGATCCGCCGGATCGTTGTGAAAAGGGCAGGGGGAGACAATGCGGGGTCAAAAACCCAACAACAGGAAATCGAGAGCGGCCATGATGATATCGCGCCGGTCTTTCAAAGATGTGATTTTTGGCCCGAGAATTCGAACGGGAACCCCGGCCAACTCCGCTGTGGACATGAAAACAAACTCCCCATCGATTTCGAACCGCGGGTTGAGATGAATGATCGGTTTGCCCATTGCCGGTTGAGAAATGAGTGGAACGACGACACGGGTCGACAGGCTGTCGAGAAGGTCGGCCTGAACATCCAGAAGGTAGGGAATATGGCTTTCGGTGCCAGCATTCGTATTCCCATGCACGTCAAACTGTGCCATCAGAATGCCCTTTTCCCGTCACTGAAAACGCCCTTCTCCTCGATTCGATGGTTATAAGCTTCAATGGCCTCCCGGTTTTCTTCTTTCCAACTTTTTTGTTTTGTATCCCGTACCATTTGTTCGAGTTTCTGTTCCAGTGCCATCGAAAGATTGATGCGCAAGACCTTGGCCTGACGCAGTAGATCGCTGTTGATGCTGAGATTGGCCGATTTTTTTGGGGCTTTGTGATTGAAAACCGTTGCTCGCATAGTGCGCTCCTCCAATGTGGATTTTTATGCGCATAAGATAGGCGCATTGCAGAGCAAATGCAAGCCTTTCTATTGGTTTGCCCGACCAAGACAATGTAATTCCGCAAGCGCTCAGAATTTATTCCGCCCCCGCCACCGGATGACCCGCCCCCTTCCAGGCGAAGATGCTGCCGGGGTCTTCCCCGAATGTCCAAAACCATACCGGCGCCGGCGACCACTTCCAGGCTCGCCAGAATGACGGCCACAGGCAGAAGAAGGCCGTCGGGGTCGAACCCGTATGCTTCGATCAACACTGCGAATGTGATGGGATCGAGCAGTTTCATGCCGCCGGAATAGATGAACACGAACCCGAGAGCCCAGCGGATCGCCGGTTAGCTCCAATCCAGAAATTTGATGGGTAGCTTCAAAGTCGAGACCGGCCGACGGCTCCGGCACGCCCACGGCAGAAGGCGCAAAAGAGATCAATGAGGATTTCTTCACCACCGGCCGCATGGAGATACTGATATCCGGCTTGAGCGCACCCGAGACCTGGATGGATTTCGCGCAGTCGGCCTTGTCTTAACCGATGCGGAAGGGCGCCCCTTCCAGGCCGTCCGTCGATTCCCATCCTGTCCGAGTGGGAAATGTTTTATTCTGCTACCCGGGAGCACGGCTCTCCGGCAGATGCGCAGGAGATCTCATAACGGATTCAGGACAAGCCTTGATCTGCTGTGATCGCTGATGGCTTTGTCGCTGAACCACCAATAGCGGATTTCCCCCGATAGAAAGTCCGGGATCTGGTCCTTTGCGTGAGGATGAAAAATCCGCTCGGAGACGCCGCCGGGCATGACCGCCAGCACCTTCTCCCCGTCCGCCAGGTCCGCCACCATGCGAAGGGTTGCGCTGTGCGTGACGGAAAAGGGATCGTCCACGTCATACCAGCCGCGGCACAGGGTTTCCCCGGAGCCCGGAAAGGGATGGGACCCGCCGCCCAACAGCCCCTTGCCGAACCCGTTCCTGCGCATGGGGCTCACCAGTTCCAGGCGGTGCACCTTGCCCCAGAGCCACTTTTCGGGTTTGACGCCCGGATCTTCCTTCAACTCTGCCGACACCTGCAGGGCCGAGCGGACAAAAAGATCGTCGCGGCTCTCTTGTATCTGTTTCGTGTGGACATCATCGAACCAGGTGGAGTCGTTTTCCAGGATCATGGACAGCAGCCGCTCCTGCCATATATACCAGTTGTCCAGGTAGACGCCCGCGGCTTCCGGACCGAGTTCGTCTTGGAAGACGTGAAAAGCAAATTTTCTGAACACCGCCTGGAATATGGTCGGGGCTGCCTGGTCCGTGTCGTCGTAAAAATTCCACTGGTCGAGAATTTCTCCCATGGCCCTGGTTTCATCGTTCTCCGCCAGTGCCGCGGCCATTACAGGGGCAACCTGGGCAGCCAGCAGGTTTTTGGCGTCCCGCTGGAATTGCCAGTGGTCTCTAACACCTGCCGGCTCCTTTCGATCCATGAGCTCTTTCAATCGGCGATAGCGGAAGGAAGGGGAGAAGTAGGAGGAATAGTAATAGTCGGTCCCGGGGGTGATGGTGGTGTGGTTGCAGGTCCCAAGCCAGCCTTTTTCCGGGTTTACGGCATGGGGCTTCTTCTCGAAAGGGACCCACCCGCTCCAGTTGTCCTTTCCGTCGGCAACCGCAAAGGGAACTGTTCCGCCGCCGGTACGCCGAGGCAAGGTGCCGGTCGCCCACCATCCGATATTGCCTGCGGTATCGGCCAATACAATGTTCAGGCTGATCATGTTGATCTCGCGCAGGGCTTCGATGGCCTCTGCCACGGAAGTTGCCGTGAGGAAGCGGTCGAACCCGACGCGGGCATGCATCGTTTCAAAGGGGGCGAAACGAAGGGTCAGCACTTTCCCGGTTTTTAAATTCTTGAAAATATCGGATATCACTGGGCCGCGGCGTGTTCTCCGCACCAGGATCGTTTTGGTTCCATAGCCGTCAAGGGCCTGCTTGTCCTTGAAACGGATCTCCTCCTCCACGATCTCGAAGGGGATCGAGGCGTTTCCCTCCAGGTAGTTGGCGGGATTAACCGGATCCACCGTCTCCACGTAAAGGTCCTGCATATCGCCATAGGCATTGGACGACCCGAAGGCCAGGTGTGCGGTGCGCCCCACAGAGATGCCGGGTAAACCGGCAATATTTGCGCCCACGGCCCTGAAGCAGGGTGTGATAAGGCCCACCGGATACCAGGGGCCTGGAAGAATGCGGGCATCCAGATGGGGATCGTTGGCCAGGATGGGGCGGCCGTTTGCAGACATGGCCGGACCGGTCACCCAGTTGTTGCTGCCAAGCCGCAGCCCCGACGGTTTCAGCCAGCCGGAAAAAGAGGCATCTGCAGTCAAGCCGGCTATACCAACGGCTGCCATATCCTGTGCCGAGGCGGGAAACACACCGCCGGGCACATCCGGATTCACATTGAGGGGGAAGAGCTCTCGGGCCTTTTCCGCACCGATCGTCTCCGCCACTGTCTGCATGGCCGCCTCGGTTTGAATGTTGGCCGAGGTTTTCCAGGCCATGAGGTACAAGACGGCCAGAGAGTCTACCACCGACCAGGGCTGCGGGGTCATGTTGGAGAGTTTGAATTCCAGGGCAAAGGTCTTCTCGCGCGTTCGGATGTATCCGTTCACCCCGTCGGTATAGCGCTGAAAAAAAGAACGGGTGGACGCATCGAGCAGTTGTGCATGTTTTTCCGCAGCACGATAGAGACCCAGGGTTCGCATGCGGATATCGAGAGCCAGCGCCTTTTCACCAGCGAACTCGCTGATCCGGCCCGCAGCGAAACGCCGGTTGAACTCCATCTGGAACAACCGGTCCTGTGCGGAAACAAATCCCTGGCCCATAAGAGCATCATCCCTGCTGGATGCCTTGATATAGGCCATGCCCCGTTTATCGCGGAGCACGGTAACAGGATTCTCCAGGCCGTCCAGAGAGAGCCGGCCGTCGTCCTTATAATCGTTTAGAAAAGAGCATCCACAGAGCAGAACTGCCAGAACCATACCCATTGCTGCAAGCTTCACTGTCGTTTTCATGCGGCTTCTCCCTTGGATCTGTAAATGACCTATGAGATTTCACCTTGCTTTAAATACATTTTGAAGGAGGACCATTTTGCCGCTGGTTACCGCAACCCTTGCCTGCATGAGGATCGCCTGTTCATCATAGAGCGCAACAGCGGCCTTCAGGCCATGTGTTTTTGAAGCACATCTTCCTTGTCGTGATCGATGCAATGGAAGACAATGAAAATATTTTGATTCTACACAATAAAAAAACACCGCCCGGAAATCAAGAAAAACCGGAACCATTTCCAGTACCAGTTTCGGGGGCAGTATTCTGAATTCTTTTTTTGCCTAAGCAGATTCATGCACATAGTAAGGCAGGTTCGTGCACGTGAAGGTGATATGCTCCGCGGGTTTCATATCGCCGGAATAGATAAACACCGAACCGGGAATCCAGCGGACGGGCGAATGGAACAGACTTGCCGGATCGGTATCAAAAAAAGCGAAATGGAGGCGGTTGTCGAACCGGAAACAGAATGGTATGATGGCGATGCTATGGAAATGAATTCCCGTGCGCAAGACATTCTAAAAACGGTCTTCGGCTTTGAACGCTTTCACCCCCACCAGGAGCGGGTGATTCAAAACGTGCTGTCCGGCCGGGACACCCTGGCGGTGATGCCCACCGGCGGCGGAAAATCGCTCTGCTATCAGGTGCCGGCCCTGATCTTCGAGGGGCTGACGGTGGTGATTTCGCCGTTGATCTCCCTGATGCGGGATCAGACCCAGCAGCTTTCGGAAAACGGCATCACTGCGGCGGTGCTGAACAGCGCGCTGCCGATGCAGGAATACCGGTTCCATGCGGAACGGGTCCGCGACGGCCGGGCCAGGCTGCTCTACCTGGCGCCGGAAACCCTGCTGAAGCCGAACATCATCGACCTGCTGCGATCCGTTCGGATCAGTGCGGTGGCGGTGGACGAGGCCCACTGCATCTCCGCCTGGGGGCACGACTTCAGGCCCGAATACCGCAACCTGGTCCGCATCCGCAACACCTTTCCCGGCGCCGTCTGGCTGGCCCTGACCGCCACCGCCACCCCCCGGGTGCGGGAGGATATTTTGGCCACCCTCGGATTTGCAGAGGAGAACCTGATCCTGGCCGGATTCGACCGGCCCAACCTCTTCATCGACATCACCCCCCGGTTCGAACCGGAACAGCAGCTGATCCGGTTCGTGAACCGGTTCGAAGCGGACTCCGGCATCGTCTATTGCCAGGCCCGCCGTACCGCCGATCACCTGGCCCGGGTGCTCTCGGACGAAGGGATTCCCGCCCTGCCGTATCATGCCGGTTTGGATGCGGAGACCCGCAATCTTCACCAGCGGCGGTTCGTCATGGATGAAATCCGTGTCATTGCCGCCACGGTGGCCTTCGGCATGGGCATCGACAAGTCGGATGTGCGGTTTGTCGTCCATTATGATCTGCCCAAGGACATCGAAAGCTACTACCAGGAGATCGGCCGGGCCGGCCGGGACGGGCTCAGCGCCCATTGCCGGCTGATGTTCGACCCGGCGGATGCGGTGAAGATCCGACA
>JBEPWQ010000226.1:0-6362 GCA_041642315.1 Desulfobacteraceae bacterium
TAGCTCGTATCATGCTCTACCTCCTATCGCTAAAAAGAAGCAAACTCGTCTATGTATTTAAAGCTATATTGGACATATAATCCGGTTTTTGTCAAGCGATCCAAGAGACGCACAATTCCCAAGCAGGATCGTTCAGGATCGTTTTCCAAATAGTTTCGAATCAGAATGGATCCGGGTGCCCTTCTGAAATCATTAAGGAGAAATTAATCAGAAATTTTATTTTTCTTGGTGGGTATGGCGGTGGGCATCAGAAAATCAAGGCATAAAAAAAGGACCCGCAATCTCTTGCAAGGCCCTGATTTTATTTATGGCGGGAGCGACGAGACTCGAACTCGCGACCTCCGGCGTGACAGGCCGGCGTTCTAACCAAACTGAACTACGCCCCCTTATATGATGTCTAAAGAAATCTTGATGATTTAAGATGCCTTTTAAATGTCTTGATGGGCGGAACAGGGCTTGAACCTGTGACCCTCGGCTTGTAAGGCCGATGCTCTCCCAACTGAGCTACCCGCCCCAAATTCGGGGGTTCCCGTCAAAACGAAAACACTTTGTATCGATTTTCCATGGATTTGTCAAGCATATTTTTTCATGGCAAATCTTTTTTCCAATCAGTTGATTGAGGTCCGCTGCTCCAAGTTTTCGGACTCCTTGGACATGATCTCCAGAGAGATTTCATCCTTTTCAGGCGTCTCGTCCTTTTTCTTGGGAAGCAGCGCGTGAAACAATACCTCATCCATATGGGACAACGGCACGACTTCGATCTGCTTGATCACCGTCTGGGGAATATCCTTCAGATCCTTTTCATTCTCTTCGGGAATCAACACCTTGGTGATGCCGGCCCGATGGGCGGCCAGAAGCTTCTCTTTCAATCCGCCGATGGGCAGCACCCGCCCCCGCAGGGTGATTTCTCCGGTCATGGCGATATCGCGATGGACCGGCCGCCGGGTCAAGGCGGAAGCCAGAGAGGTGCACATGGCGATGCCCGCGGAAGGTCCGTCCTTTGGAATGGCCCCTTCCGGCACATGAATGTGGATGTCGATCTTACCGTAAAAATCGGCGTCGACGGAAAGCGCCGCGGCACGGGATCGAATATAGCTCACCGCGGCCTGGGCCGATTCTTTCATGACATCCCCGAGTTTTCCGGTGACCGAAAGCTTGCCCGAACCGGGCATCAGCAGGGTTTCAATGCCGAGCAGTTCGCCGCCGAACTGGGTCCAGGCAAGGCCGGTTACCAGCCCCACATGGTCGGTCTCCTCCAGCTGGCTGTGGCGGTAGGGCGCCGGGCCGAGATGTTTCTGCACCGATTTGGCGGTCAGGCGGAAGGTTTTGTCTTCAGGATTTTTGATAGCCTCCCGGGCGACCTTCCGGCAGACGGAAGCGATTTCCCGCTCCAGATTTCGAACCCCGGATTCCCGAGTGTAACTGCGGATGATTTCATAAACGGCATTCTGTGAAAATTGGATTTCCCGATCCCCCAGGCCGTTGGCCTCCACCTGTTTCGGAATCAGATACCCTTCGGCGATATGGAATTTCTCATGTTCTGTATAGCCGGGCAGACGGATGATCTCCATCCGGTCCTGCAGCGGCAGGGGAATGTCCGGCAGGGTGTTTGCGGTGGTGATGAACAGGATCTCCGAAAGATCATAATCGAGATCCAGGTAATGATCATTGAAGGCATTGTTCTGCTCGGGATCGAGCACCTCCAGCAGGGCCGCGGAGGGGTCTCCCCGAAAGTCCATGGACATCTTGTCCACCTCATCGAGGCAGAAGACCGGGTTATTGACCCCGACCTTTCGAAGGGACTGAATGATTTTGCCGGGCATCGCCCCGATATAGGTTCGGCGATGACCCCGGATTTCAGCCTCGTCACGCACCCCGCCCAAAGACTGGCGGACAAATTTTCGCCCGGTGGCCCGGGCCACCGATTTGGCAATAGAGGTTTTTCCCACTCCCGGAGGCCCCACCAGACACAGGATCGGCCCGCGCAGTTTTTTCACCAGTGTCTGCACCGCCAGGTATTCGATTATGCGCTCTTTGGGTTTCTCGAGCCCGTAATGGTCTTCGTCCAGAATCTTTTCACCCTCCTCCAAGTCGTTTCGCACCTTGCTGCGATTGAACCAGGGCACGCTGATAATCCATTCGATATAGTTTCGCACCACCGTGGCCTCGGCGGACATGGGGGTCATCATCTTGAGTTTTTTGAACTCCTGCCAGACCTTGGCCTTGGCCTCCTTGGTCATCCGTTTGCTTTTAATGCGCTTTTCGAGTTCATTGAGTTCTTCCGCAGGATCCTCTTCGGCTCCCATCTCCTTCTTAATGGCGCGCATCTGCTCATTGAGATAGTAGTTCTTCTGGGTTTTTTCCATCTGGTCTTTGACCCGGCCCTTGATGCGCTGGTCCATGCGAAAGACCTCGGTTTCCATCTTCACCAGGCGCAGCAGAAAAGAGAGCCGCTCATCGATGGCGACGGTCTCCAGAAGTTTCTGGCGGTCATCGAGCTTGAAAGAAAAATGGGCGGCCACCGTATCGGCCAATTGGGACGGATCGGTAATGCCGGCCACATTGCTGACCAGATCTTTGGATATATTTTTGTTGATCTTTGCATATTCCTCAAAGGATTCCACCACGGCACGGCCGAGCGCAAGGCTTTGGGCCTCCTCGATTCTGGGTTCGGCAAGGATATCGACCTCGACCTGGAAAAAGGAATCATTGGGTATGAAATTGATAATTTCTCCCCTATATTTGCCTTCGACCAGGGCCTTAACGGTGCCGTCGGGCAATCGCAGCAGTTGAAGCACATTGCCGATGGTGCCCACCGATCGAATATCTTTTTCTTTGGGTTTGTCAATTCCCGCCTTTTTCTGGGTTGCCAAAAATACGCTCTTTTCATTGTTCATGGCATCGGCAAGGGCGTTCACCGATTTGGCGCGGCCGACAAAAAGCGGCGCCACCATGTGAGGAAATACGACAATATCTCTTAGAGGTAACAGCGGTAAGTTCATTTTGGAAGCGTTTACATCGTCCTTACGTAAGATTTTAGGAAGATTGATCATGGATTCAACACCAACCTTTTCACGTTGAGTCGGATGAAAGCGCCCAGCGGGAAATCATTTCCTCCGCCGAAACGCCTTCTTCCGAGCCTGCTTTTCGGCTATGCCTGCTTTTTGGTCTTGGTCTGTTCGTAAAGCAGAATCGGGTCCTCCTTGTGAAGGACCACATCTTCGCCGATCACGCATTCTTTGACGTTTTCAGTGGATGGAAGATCATACATGATGTTGAGCATGCAGGTTTCCAGAATCGCCCGCAGGCCTCGGGCCCCGGATTTTCGCTGAATCGCTTCCCGGGCGATAGCGGCGAGGGCGCTGTCGGTCAACCGCAGGTTGACCCCTTCCATCTCGAATAGTTTTGCGTACTGCTTAATCAGGGCGTTCTTGGGCTCGGTCAGGATGCGGACCAAAGAATTTTCGTTCAACTCACCCAGGGTCGCGATGATCGGCAGCCGGCCCAGAAACTCGGGAATCAAACCGTATTTGATCAGGTCTTCGGGCTGGGCCTCCTTGAGCACCTCTCCGACATTTCTCTCTTCGGGCTTTTTGATTTTCGCCCCGAACCCCATGGCTTTGGAACCGATCCGGCGCAGAATGACTTTGTCGAGGCCGTTGAAGGTGCCCCCGCAGATGAACAGAATATTCGAGGTGTCCACCTTTACGAAATCCTGCTGGGGATGCTTTCGCCCTCCCTTGGGGGGCACACTGGCGGTGGTCCCTTCAATGATCTTGAGCAGGGCCTGCTGTACCCCTTCGCCCGAAACATCCCGGGTGATGGAGGGATTGTCGGATTTACTGGCGACCTTGTCGATCTCGTCAATATAGACGATTCCCCGCTTGGCCTTTTCCACATCATAATCGGCATTCTGCAGAAGAGAGAGGATAATATTTTCCACATCCTCGCCCACATAGCCGGCCTCGGTCAGGCTGGTGGCGTCGGCGATGGTAAACGGTACATTCAGAAACCGCGCCAGTGTCTGGGCCAGCAGCGTCTTTCCACAGCCGGTGGGGCCCACCAGGAGAACATTGCTTTTCTGAATCTCCACATCCCCGGAATTGATGCTGGAATCGAGCCGTTTATAATGATTGTAAACCGCTACCGACAGGACCCGTTTGGCATCTTCCTGCTCGATGACATAATCGTCGAGCATCCGCTTGATCTCCTTGGGCACCAGATTCACTTCGAGGTCCCGGCCGTCCTTTTCGCTTTCTTCTTCGATGATTTCGCTGCACAGCTGAATGCACTCGTCGCATATGTAAACGGCGGGGCCGGCGATCAGTTTTTTCACTTCATTTTGATTTTTTCCGCAAAATGAACAGAAGAGGTTGTCATTCTCATCTTTTTTTCTCGGCATATTGGGTATACTCCTTACTTCTCGACCAGCCGATCGAGATCATCCCGGTTGGCCATGACATGGTCGACCAGCCCGTATTCTTTGGCTTCCTGCCCGGACATAAAAAAATCACGGTCTGTATCCTTCTGAATACGCTCCATGTCCTGTCCGGTGTGGTATACCAGGATATTGTTGATCGTGTCGCGCATTCTGAGAATTTCCTTGGCCTGAATGGCGATATCCGCGGCCTGCCCCTGAGACCCGCCCATGGGCTGATGGATCATTATCCGCGAATTGGGAAGCGCGTAACGTTTTCCGGTGGCGCCCGCCGCAAGGAGGACCGCCCCCATGCTGGCCGCCTGACCGATGCAGACGGTGGCGATATCGGGCCGAATGTACTGCATGGTATCGTATACGGCGAATCCGGCGGTGACCACGCCGCCCGGCGAATTGATGTAAAAATTAATATCTTTTTCAGGGTCTTCGGATTCTAGGAACAGAAGCTGCGCGATCAGGAGGTTGGCCACTTCATCATTGATCATCGTGCCCAAAAAAATAATTCGGTCTTTCAGAAGTCTGGAGTATATATCGTAAGCGCGTTCACCTCTGCTGCTCTGTTCAACGACCATAGGTATTAACGGCACAGCGTTTCTCCTTGTCTTGGGTTTCAAACCGGATGGTTCGCCATCCGATTCGGTTTAACATAGATTAACGGTTCGTAGAAAGCCCTTTTACCATTCGGGGTATGGGATTTACTCCCATACCCCGCAAAGGACGGTTTTTATACTTCTGTAAATGTCAATTATCCCGCTTATACCATCGGGATCAGTGAAGGTGAGAGAGGATCGGCGCGGTTCGAGGAGGAGATGGTTCCGGCCACACGGAAAGATCCATCGGCGCTTGCGTGGGCCGACAATACAGGCCGGGGCCTTACCTTTCTTCATCGGCTTCAGCAGCTTCCTCGATTGCCTCGGGCTCGACCTCTTCAATCTCACTGTGATTAATGATAAGATCTAACGCCTTCTTTTCAAGTAATGTATACTGCAAATGCTGGAGTTTGTCGGGATGCTGCTGATAGTAGCCTTTGATTCCCTCTACCGGCTGGTTGAAGGATCGGGCCATCTCCGCCATTCCCTCTTCCAATTCACCCTCTTCGAGGGTCAGGTTTTCCTGATCGATGATCTTGTTCAGGATCAGGTGGCGTTTGACCTGTTTCTCGGCGGTATCGCGGTATTTTTCGGCCAGATGCTCCTTTGTGAGGCCCAACTGCTCCATGGTCATGTTGTGGTACATAAATGAGCGTTCGGCCTCGGAGATAATTCCGTCCAGTTCATATTCCACCATGGTCTCAGGGACTTCAAAATCCCGCTTTTCGATCAGGGTGGAAAAGATCTGTTCGTTGAGTTCCTGCTCGGTGCGTTTTTCATACCCTTGCCGAAGGTTTTTCGAAATTTCGGCTTTCAGGGCATCGAGGGTTTCAAAGGGGCCGAAATTCTTCGCCAGTTCATCGTCGATCTCGGGCAATACCTCTTTTCGAATTTCCTCAAGCTCGACATGAAAGGTCACCGAACGGCCGGCCAGCGTTTTGTTGCCGTAATCCTCGGGAAAGGCGACCTCCACATCCATGGAATCGTCGGGCTTTTTCCCGATCAGCGCCTCATCAAGCTCTTTTGCGATCTGGGCCGACCCGATTTTCATCGTAAAATTTTCGGTCCGCTGCAGATCCTCCACCGGCGCTCCATTCTCAAACCCTTCATAGTGGATCAGCACAAAATCACCTTCCTGAACCGGGCGGTCTTCTTCAATGGCCTCGGTCCGGCTCAGGTTCTTCTGAAACATTTGAAGCTGTTTTTGGATATCTTCTTCGGTGACCTCCCGCCGGGCCTTCTGGAGTGCAAGCCCCTTATAATCGATTTCATCGAGTTCGGGGGTCACCTCCACGGTGGCGTCGTAGTGATAGGGCTGCTTGTACTTGAGATCG
>JBEPWQ010000227.1:0-6337 GCA_041642315.1 Desulfobacteraceae bacterium
TGGCAGGACGGCCATTGCAGAATATCGCAAGATCAATCTGCATTTCGTGAGGAATATTCAGCGCATTTAAGGCCGTGTTTACAGTATCCCCTTCTTCAAGTTCCATTGTGCCATTCGGCGGCAGATCCGCCGTGAAGCGGCGCACCTCGTTGAAGGCATTGATGGTGACCCACATGCTTTAAACCGACATCGGCTTGAGGTGGTCGTCGACCGTGAAGCGTGCCGGGGTCAGTGCCCGTAGCCCTTCGAGGTCAATCTCCGGCGCAAGTTCCTCGAGTACCATTTGGCCCTCCCGAAATCGAAAAACGGCCAGTTCGGTGACGACCAGATCTGCCTCGTGACAGCCTGTGATCGGGAGGGTGCACTCACGGACCAGTTTGGGCTGGCCGTTGCTCGAGGTGTGGGGCAACGCAACCACGACCTGCCGCGCGCCCGCCACGAGATCCATGGCGCCTCCCACACCAAGCTGGCGTCCGTTGGGGATGATCCAGTTGGCGAGATTCCCGGTTTCGTCCACCTCGAAGGCCCCTATGACAGTGGCGTCAATATGGCCGCCGCGAATCATGCCGAATGAGGTGGCGCTGTCGAAATAGCAGCAGCCGGCTGTTTCGGTCACCGGTTCGCGGCCAGCGTTGATGAGCTTGAGGTCCACGGCCTCGCCCTCCGCCTTGGGTCCCACCCCCAGCATGCCGTTTTCGGCCTGCAGAAAGATATGGTTGCCCGTAATATAGTTGGCCACCAGGGTCGGGGTGCCCACGCCAAGGTTGATGAACATCCGGCGTCCCTGGGCCATGAATTCCTGGGCGATGCGCCGGGCGATACGGATTTTAACTTGGGCCTTCGGAACCAATATGGTCATGGCTTCACCTTCAAGACCAGTTTGTCCACGAAAATGTGAGGCGTGACGATGCATTCGGGGTCTAGTTCGCCCGCCGGAATGATTTCGTCGACTTCAGCGATGGTCAACCGTGCCGCCATGGCCATAAGGGGGTTGAAATTCCTGGCGGTCTTGTAATAGACGAGGTTTCCCAAGGTGTCCGCCCGGAAGGCCCGAATCAAAGCCACGTCCGCTTGAATAGCCCTTTCCAGGATATAGGTGCGGTTGTCGAACACGGCGGTCGGCTTACCTTCGGCCAGAGCGGTCCCCACCCCTGCTGGCACATAGAAGGCTGGAATTCCGACGCCGGCCGCGCGGATGGCTTCGGCGAAAGTGCCCTGGGGGACCAGAGTCACCTTGATGGCGCCATCGTTTTTGGCAGCCGCTACCTCAGGGTTCCAATTGTAATAGTTGCCGATCAGGGCCTTGATCTGGCGGTTGGTAAGAAAACGCCCCAGCCCGATTCCCGGCGACCCCAGGTCGTTGGAGATGATGGTCAGCTCGTTCTGATCGCTCGCGGCCAAGGCCGAGACGAGTTCTTCCGGATAGCCGGAATTGCCGAAACTACCAACCATGATCCGATCCCCCGACTGGATCATCGCCACAGCCGCTTCAACCGTGCAGACCTTATCGTCGATTGTCATGGAGGACTCTCCGGCAAGCCATAAGGTTCACGCCAAGGACTTCCGCGTCAAAAAATAGCTTATAAATTAGCATGAAGCGTGCCAAATCCCTCTGATGACCTTTATGGGCATCCACAGCTTGACAATGTAATCGTCGGCGGAGCTGCTTCTGCCGGGGACGAAGGCCGTTGTGCTGTCGTTTCTATCCCAAAGATCCTAATTTCGCCATGAAGTGGCATCCTCGCTTCTTTCAAGATAGCGCAAAAGGGCTTCTCCCCGGCCTGAGATGGAGGTGCCCTGTCGGGTGCTTCCGACGTGTATCAGGCCTTCGACCTGCAATCGCTTCAGCAGGGATTTCATACCACCTTCCGTCACCGAATGCCCGATCCGGCGAAGCTCACTGCACATGCGATTGCGACCGATCCCGCCGGGCTTCAGGCGGACCAGAACGTTCAGGAGGTCGGCAATCGTCGCCATCTCTTCCCGGCCGCCATCAAGCCGGATGATTGTCTCCCGCAAACCGTCGGAGGCGGCGATACCGCAGCAATCGGGGCCGTTTCGCACCGATTGCATCTGCATGTGAGCCGGCAAATGATCCACCTGAATGCACAGGTTTCCCTGTGAGTAAATACAGGCATAGTCGACTGTGTTGATGAGTTCGCGCACATTTCCCGGCCACCGGTAAGTCGCCAGAAGCAATTGCGCTTCAGGTGACAGGGATTTGCGAATGCCGTAGTTTTGTTTCAAGATCCGATGGAAGAGGTAGAGAATATCATCGGGGCGCTTCCGCAATGGCGGGATTTCCAGGGGCAGACCGTTCAGCCGGTAGTAGAGATCGGGCCGGAAGCGATTTGCTTCCATGGCCCTGCCGAGATCCGAATTTGTGGCCGCAATGACGCGGACATCCACTGGAATCACCTTGGAACCCCCTACCCGCAGCAGTTCCCTCTCCTGTAGAACCCGCAACAATCGGGATTGGACGCCCGGCGAGGTGTCGCCGATCTCGTCCAGGAAGATCGTACCCCCGTGCGCCTGTTCGAAAAGACCAACTTTGCCCCCTTTGCGAGCTCCGGTGAAGGCGCCCTCCTCGTAGCCGAAAAGTTCGCTTTCGATCAGGCTCTCGGAGAGTCCAGCGAAGTTAACCGCCACGAAGGGGCCGTCGCTACGCAGCGAATGGCAATGGATGGCATGGGCAAAAAGCTCCTTGCCGGTGCCGCTTTCGCCGGTAATCAGTATGGTCTTGTCCGTCTTGGCGAATCGGGCAGCCACCTTGACGATCTCGGACATTCGCCGGCTCTGGCTCCAAATATCCCCGAAGTCGTATTTGGTCAGGTACCCTTTGCGCGCCAGCTTCACGCGCACGTCCTTCTCGAGCCGCTGAATCCGAGTGATTTCCCGCAAGGTATAAAGATGGGAGCGCTGTCCACCGCTGATCACCGGAATCCGCGTGACGATGAGTTGTTTTCCGTCGTGGGCGTAAATGGCCGCGGACTTTTGATCTTCACCGGTGGCTTCGATCATGTCGGCTATCTTTGCCCAGCTACCCGTCAATTGTGAGAAGGGAAGCTTCAGGATATCACCACCCTCGGGTGAAATCAGCGACTTTGCGGTCCGGTTGGCCCGGTCGATTTTTCCTGAGGCGGACACCATCACGATGCCCTCGTCGAATTCGTTAAGAATGATCTCGTTGCGCTTTGCGATCAATTCGGCCTGCGTAAGGGTCTCAGCCAGCTTGCGGCTAGCCGCCATGAGGAAATGGTGATACGTATTGGTGTACTGTTCAAGATAGTCGAGATTCAGGTCCAGGGCCAGCAGCAGGCGACAGAAAGAGGTCAAGCTGATCAGCCGAGGCCCAATGTCGATGTGGTTTTCGACATGCTCCGGACAGAGATGCTGCATCCCCGGAGATATGGCCGTGCGCACCTTTCTTACCGCCGCCGAACGCTGTCGTCCCTGCCAGAAGGGCACATAGTCGAGGTGGTTGATACCCAGATTTCTAAGGGCGGTGATGGTCTCCTCGGTGGTACTACGGGGGTGATTGATCACGAGGACCGAGGTTCCATTGGGAAGCATCAGGACTTTTTGGAGGTTGTAGCCGGTAATGATCCTTTGCGGCGCCATAATGGTCGTGCCGGGAAATCTTCTTCGGGCCTCGGAGAGCAGGTGTCGGCCGGAGACCAGGACCAGATCGGCTCCCACAACGGTATCGTTGCCTTCCTCCATGCTGGCTCCGGTTATGACAACCTCGTGGCCGATGATGTTGTGGACGATATTGCGCAGAAACCGGTTCACTCTGCGGTCAAGAGAGAAGATATGCAGGCGCTTGGTGCTCCCAGACATAAGGCGAGGCCCTTTCAGGATAAAATTAGGACGACAATTATCCTAAATTCCTAATCCAAGTCAAGCCAAAACCGGTTTTTGATGCGCCGCCTTATCCCTTGATGCGCCTCCGAGGCGATGTGCGACCGCCGCCTTGTTGAGTTCGCCCATCCTTTGGAAAAGACAAAAGAGTTGACGATCACTGGTGTGCATTTTGCAAAGATCTACGAAAGAGTATGGGCGAGAAGCTTTGCCCGCCTTCGATGAGGGAAGGTTTCCCGCCCGCTGTATCTGGCGGCACAACCATATCCGTGAGGCGAACTGATGTCACCCGTTCCAAGTGCTGTTTTTCACCGCCAATTGGCCAAACCGCTGGCCTCTGCCGCCAAGGCCGAAGACGTCTGGATCACGGACGCCGAAGGCCGACGGTTCCTCGACGGTTCCGGAGGGCCGCTGGTCGTCAATGTCGGACACGGCCGCGAGGAGATCGCCCGCGCCGTCGCCGACCAGATCACCCGCTGCGCCTACGTCCACCCGACCATGTTTACCGGGGAACCGGTGGAACGCCTTGCTTCCAGGCTGGCCTATCTGGCGCCATCCGGCATCGGGCGCTTCTACTTCATGGCCACGGGTTCCGAGGCCGTTGAAACGGCCATCAAGCTTGCCCGCCAGATTCACGTGGAGCGGGGGGAAGGTCAGCGTTTCCGGCTGATCTCAAGATGGAAATCCTATCACGGGCTGAGCCTGGGGGCGCTTGCGGCCACCGGCCGCACCGGTTTCCGAACCCCATTTGCGCCGCTGCTGCCCGAGAATCATCACATCCCCGCACCTTATTGTTACCGCTGCAGCTACGGCCTGACACATCCGTCCTGCGGCCTGCGCTGTGCCGAGGCGCTGGAGGAATTGATCCTGGACCTGGGCCCGACGACCGTTTCCGCCTTTCTGGCGGAGACCGTGAGCGGGGCGACCATCGCCGCCGCCATGCCGCCAAAAGGCTATTTCCCGCGGATCCGCGAAATATGCGATCAGTACGGTGTTCTGCTGATCCTGGACGAGGTGCTTTGCGGGCTGGGGCGCACGGGACGCTGGTTCGCCTCCGAGCACTTTGGAATCGTTCCGGACCTGGTGACCATGGGCAAGGGCCTGGCCGGGGGATATGCCGCCCTGTCGGCGGTTGGGGTTCAGAACCGCTGGTTCGAGACGGTGCGGCAAGGGTCCGGAGGCTTCGTCCACGGCGGAACCTTTTCCCATCACCAGGTGGCCTGCGCGGCCGGAAATGCTGTTCTGGACATTCTAGAGGGCGAAGCATTGGTGCCCCGCGTCGCCGAGATGGGTGAGCAATTGGGAGAAATGCTGCGCCAACGTCTGGAAGACCACCCTCAAGTGGGCGATATTCGCGGCACCGGTTTTTTATGGGGGATCGAGTTCGTCGCCGATCGCGAGAGCCGCAAACCCTTTCCGCGCAAGGAGCGCGTTGCCGAGCGGCTGTGGGAGCGTCTGTATGCCGACGGCGTCCTTCTCTACAAAGCCGCGGGGCTCGCCGGCATCGACGGGGATGCCATGGTCGTTGGACCGCCGTTCATTATCGGCGAAGCGGATATGCACCGCATCGTCGATGCTCTGGGAGCGGCCGTCGAGGCGGAACTCGTGCGTCGATAAGACTTCCCCTTTATTTAATCAAACCAACCCAGGGCGGCAGCCTTGCACATGAAGGAGGTGACCATGTACGGATGGCGGGGAAAAGTTCTTCGGGTTGACCTGACTCGAGGAGAGGTTTCCTCCGAGCCCCTGGACCCGCAAATGGCCAAAGCCTTTGTCGGTGGTCGGGGTTTCGGTATCCATTTTTTATTGAAAGAGCTCGATCTATCATGCGCCCCGCTGGCACCGGAAAATTTGCTCGTGATGGCGACCGGGCCTTTGACCGGCACCAGCGCCCCCACCGGTGCGCGATATATGGTGATGACCAAGTCGCCCCTGACGGGCGCTGTGACCTGTTCCAATTCCGGCGGCCAGTTTCCGGCTGCGCTCAAGCGCGCCGGGGTGGACATGATCATTTTTTCCGGAAAGGCGCCCGAACCGGCATATCTGTGGATCGACGGGGAGAGGGCCGAGCTTCGGCCGGCCGACCACCTCTGGGGCAAGAGCACCCACGAGACCGATGACGTCCTTCGACTGGAGACCCATCCGGAGGCCCGCGTGGCCTGCATCGGACCCGCCGGAGAGCGACAGGTGCGCTTTGCCAGCATCATGAACGATCGCGACCGGGCCGCCGGACGATCCGGAGTGGGCGCCGTCATGGGCGCCAAAAATCTCAAGGCGGTCGCGGTCTTCGGCCAATCGTCCGTGCCCCTGTACGACGAACAAGCCTTCACGGCGCTCGTCAAGAAGTTCAACCAGGCATTTGTCGCGAACCTGAAGGGGCAACCGCCGGGATTGCGGACTTACGGAACGGCCGCCACTATCACCGGTACTCAGACTGTCGGCGCCCTGCCGACCCGCAATTTTCAGCAGGGCACCT
>JBEPWQ010000228.1:0-6313 GCA_041642315.1 Desulfobacteraceae bacterium
CCAGCCGCTCCTCCACCGCCTCTTCGTCAAAATCCTCGGCCTCCCGCTCCACGATGCAGAGCGCCCCGGTGGGGCATTCCCCGATACAGGCGCCCAGCCCGTCGCAGTACCTGTCCGCCACCACCTTCGCCTTGCCCTCCACGATCTCCAGGGCGCCCTCGGCACACCCGGTGATGCACTGTCCGCAGCCGTCGCACAGGTCTTCGTCGATTTCGATGATTTTCCGCAGTACCTTCATGGTTTCTCCTCCATTTATATTTTTCGAAATGCGTTGATTTCGTTGGTGTTCATTTAAACAATTTGATTTCTTTGTCCGTTTTGTTGCCTTATTTTTACCGCATAAGGTATGGTTCGGCATTGATTTATGTCAAAAGGGGGGAATGAATCAGACGCATCCGGGTTCAGATGATTCGGCGGCCTGTTGTCTGGACTGTGATTCGTCTGATTAATTTGATTTCGCTGATTTTCGGCAGCGTTCCGCCGGCAGGTCTTGCGCCGGAGCGCCAACCGTTTGCGCCGCACTCAGAACGGCATCATAGACCGGCGCCATGTGCGTCCAGGAATATTTTTCGACGCAATGGCGAAAATTCCGCCGCCGAATGGTGCCCATCGAGCGCAATGCCCGGGAGAGCTTCTCGACGAGGTCGTCGAAGTCCCGGTAGAAAAGCTCCGGGTGGGTGTCGTATGGAAAAAGTTCGGGGTAGGTGAGGCGCTTCGGCAGCAGCGGGTAGCAGCCGCAGTAGACGGCTTCGACCAGGCTGGCGCCGAAAAACTCCTGGCGGGAGGTGATGGGGATGATGTCGGCGCGGTGGAGCCACCGGGCGTAGCGGGCAAAATCTTCGGCATAGCCCCAGTGTACGATTTTATCCTTCAGCTTTTCGCGGGCCGAATCGAATACCGGCTCGTTTCGGCCGAATTGTTCTCCCAGAACGGCCACCTGAAAGTCGATGCCCTGCGCATCAATTCTGATGAGCGCCTGGAAAAATTCTTCCGGATTCTTGTCGTATTCCCAGCGATGATTCCACAGGACAATCGGCTTCGAATACGGATCCTCCTTCTCTTCGGGCCGGCATTCCGGAGCGTCGAATTTCTGCAGATCCAGGCCGAGGTGCAAAACACGGCTTTTCCGCCGAATGGTATCGACGGTGGGTTCCTCCCGAGGCGGGGGGAAATGCCTCAGAAAGCGCGGCAGCGCGTCGAAAAACGCCTGGTGGTGATAGGCGGAGTTGAACAATACGAGATCGGCCGCCAGGGCGGAGGCGTAATTGATGAACCCGTAATGGTGATCGCGTTGATGAACCACATCCCGATCCGTCGGCGACCAGGGGTAGCAGAGCTGGTTTTCATGAAAATAGACGGCGGCCGGGATAGCGGCGGTCTTGCGGCGGGTCAATGCCAGAAACGTGGTCAGATCCAGCATGTCGGTGGCCAGAATCAGGTCCGGCTGCCCGTCTGTTTTCAAAAATTTACGCGCCAGGGTAACCGCACCGCCGTGCATGCGCCACTTCCAGTAGTTTCCGCTGAGACTCAGAAGGGTGACATGATGCGCGCTGTGTCGGGCGTATGCGGTCGCCCATGCGGCATGGGAGCCGGTGAAGAAGGGCTCGATAAGGGTGATGTTCATTTGGACATCGGTCTCTGTTTCCGAGCTGCCGATGAACCGTTTTCTGAATGCCGAAAGGATGGGCGGTGTCGGCCTTTCACCGGCATGCTTGACCTAGGCGCCGGACGTGTTTGGATTCCATTCCTACGAATCCATTATTCGAGTGTATATATCAGCATCTCCTGGGCCGAGCCCTGGAGGGTGAGGGGATTAAAGGTGCCCACTCCCGCGCTGAGACCGGCCAGACCGGCCAGCGAACCGGATCCATTGGCAATACTCCCGTGCCAGCTCAGCATCGCTTCGCCGCCCATGGTTGATTCCATGTTCCCGAAGTTGGTCAACTGCGCGAAGACTTCGAATCGGCCGACACCCGTGATGTCATTTTTAAATCTGCCAAAGGCCTGGCCATATTTCTGCGAAAGATCCATGGGCGGGTTCTGGAGGGTAATCACCCCTTCAACATCACCGATTTTAGATCCGTTCAGTAAAATATCCCCGGAAAACTGATATCCTTCAATCCAATCCAATTCGCCTTCATGGTCTTCCATGAAAATGGGGGTGATCTGGGTGAACACCTTTTCCAGGGTCACCATGGATTGGGCGTTTGCCGGATGAACACCGGCCACCAACAGAAAAAAGAAGCATACACACAAATACTTTTTCATGCCGCACCTCCTGTAAGAAGCAGTGAAATGGTTTCGCCTTTTTCTCTGAAAATCTCGAACAAAAAAAGAGGAAGCTGGTTCTGCCCCGGATTCGAGGCGGCGGGAGGTTCCGGTTCCAGTGGCTCAGATAGGTAATCACAAGAGATCTCGGATCGGCGGGGCATGCCGTGAATGTATACAATGACCGCTATTCCTGTAAATAGGGGTTATTCTGATTTTTGTCTTCTTTTTTCCTGATAAACAATGGGAAAAATCCGGAACCAGCCGGAAACGGTTTCTGAAACCTTCCGTTCGGCTCCGGTGAAAGCGATCGGTGTCTCGGCGTCGGCGGCCTGCCTGGGAATTGCCGAACGAAAAGGCGGTCGGATTTCAGGTTCAATCCGGGCTTTTTTCCATGGGGCGGATGCGCCAGACATTCCCGTCGTCCTGGTCGGTCAACAGATAAATCGAACCGTCCGGGGCCGCCTCGACATCGCGAATGCGCGCCGGTAAAGGCAGGCGTTCTTCGTCGACCACCTCGGTGCCGTCAAACACCAGGCGGACCAGCTCCCGGTGGGTCAATCCGCCGATAAAAGCGTTCTGTTTCCAGTCGGGAAACATGTCGCCGTCATAGAAGACCATGCCGGAAGGGGAGATGACCGGTGTCCAGTGCCGGACGGCGTCCTTGAATTCCGGATGTGTGGGCGGGTCGGGAATTTCTTTGCCGCTGTAATGATCGCCCCAGCTGACCACCGGCCAGCCGTAATTGGCCCCTTTTTCGATCCGGTTCAGTTCATCCCCGCCCTTCGGCCCCATCTCCCCGACCCAGAGCACGCCGGTCTCCGGCTGAAACGCCATCGCTTCGATATTGCGGTGGCCGTAGGACCAGATCTCGTCTTCCGCATCTTTGCGGCCGACGAACGGGTTGTCTTCCGGCACGCCGCCGTCCGGATAGATTCGAATCACCGTGCCGAGATGGTTGGACAGGTCCTGGGCCGGATCAAACTGGAACCGCTCCCCCAGCGCAAAAAAGAGGTATTTGCCGTCCGGAGAAAATGCGATGCGGTTTCCGAAATGGTTGGGCCCGTCCACATACGGGTTTTGGACGAAAATATCCTCGAAATTCAGGATGCGGCCCTCGCTCAGTTTGCCGCGCCCCAGCGCGGTGGTCGCTTTTCCGCCTTCCCCCGGCTTGGCATAGGAGAGATATACGTACCGGTTCTCTTTGAAGTTCGGGTCGAGCGCCACGTCCATCAGCCCGCCCTGGCCACGGGCCCGGACCTGCGGGACCCCTTCCAGCGGCTTGGACAGGGTATGATCGGTGTTCAAAAAATAGAGGTTTCCGGTATTGCGCTCGGTGACCAGCAGCCGTCCGTCCGGAAGAAAGGCCATGCCCCAGGGATGGTTCAGGCCGCCGACCAGATTTTCGACCTTGATCTCGATCCCCGCCTTCGTCTGCAGGGTTTCTACTTGGGCCCCTGCTGTTGCAGGCGCGGCGGTTAAGAAAAGGGATAGCAGGCCGCATACCATCATTTTGCTGTGAAACGCTTTCATATCCGTATCCTTACAATTGATGAGGGTGGCCGGGTAATGGATATCCTTGCCCGAGGAAAAGATCTTTGGGAACACCGCCTGAGCGCGTCCGAAGAAAAAAGACACTTTCGAAGACGGGTTCAATTTTTTTTTGGCGCTTGGGTGAGACGAGAAGGTTTTCGTGGTGGAAATGTGACTCGTTCCCGGTTCGATTCCGCTTGCCGTTTTAGAATATCCTCAAATATCGCATCTGCATCATTAGAAAAGGTCGAGGCATATTGTTTTCTTAATTCTCTTACTTCTTTTATGATTGGGTCTTGCCACATACTTACTCCTCCATCAGTTCTAAAGGTGTACATATGATGGGCGGTTCAAAGCCATATTGACGGCAGATTTCCTCGATCTTCGGACGAATCGTTGCGTTTGCAATGTGCTTGCAGTTCCATGTAAGAAGATAATCCATTCCATTCACCGACGCAACGGCAATATGGTATGCATCAAGCTCCGCACCCTGCGGGGATACCAAAAAATCAAAATGCGAAGCGCAAGCCCGCCAGGAAGAACAGCTGCTCGGTGTCCACTCCGGAGGCTTCGGCGATATTGCCGGTTTCGCCCACCAGAAATCGGTAGCGGATGCCGAGGTAGGGGGCGAATTCGCGTTTGATCTCATAGCGAAGGCGCAGGTCGAGGTCGGTGTCGGTGATGCCGGCCCCGAGATTCCGCTCGGGAATATCCTGGGCGGCGAAGCCGATTTCGGCGCGGGGTTGAAGGACCAGCCGCTGGGTGATGCGAAGGTCGTACTCGGCCTCCAGTTCAACCGTCGCATCGGCGTCTTCGGAGAGGTACAGGGAGGCATCGAGTTCGACTTCGAGGGGCGCCGCGCCCTGGAATGCGACCACACCGGACCAGCGGTCTTCGTAGTCATCGGTGGTCCACTCGTTGGCGTACTGGACCCCGATCTGAAAATTCCAGAACGGCGTGACCAGGCGGGAGTAGAGCAGATCGGTCTCGGTTTCCCCTTCGTCGGACCCCTCGAAGACCGCCTCGCCCTCGTTTTTCCACCAGAACTTGTTGAAGTCGCCGCCGATCCAGCCCTGGGCCTCCCAGCCCAGATGGTCGGGCGTATCCTCATCCCCGAATCGGTATTCGAGCTGCTCGAACCTCGTGAAGACATACCGCCGATCATCCGGCACCGGTTCGGGAAAATGCGAGGGCGGCGGGCCCGACGAGTAGTCGAGCACCTCGTCGAGCGTCATGCCTTCGGGCAGCGGCGGCGTTTCAATGTCCGGTGGGGGTGCGCCGTCATGCTGCCGGGCCGATCCCCGGTGGCCGGGCCGATCCGCCGTGGTCGGCATGTCCGGCCGGTCGCTGGTGTGGGCCGTGCCGGTCAGCACGGCGGCGGCGATGATCATGATTACCGCAATGCAAGCGTTATACATCCGCATCGATCGAACCTCCTTCCAGGGAACGGACGACCGCGACCGTTCGGAACATGCCGGCCTCCATGTGGTAGAGCAGGTGGCAGTGAAACGCCCATTGCCCCGGAGCGTCGGCCAAGATGTCCACGGTCAGCAGTTCGGCCGGTTGCACGTTGACGGTGTGTTTGCGCGGATTGTCCTCGAGGGTGCCGCCGGCGTAGAGATCCATCCACATGCCGTGCAGATGGATCGGGTGGCTCATCATCGTATCGTTGACCATGTTGATTCTGAGTCGCTCGCCGTACTGAAACCGGATCATGTCGGACTCCGACCATTTCCTGCCGTCGAAGCCCCAGATGAACTTGTGCATGTTGCCGGTCAGATGCAGGTCGAACTGGCGCGTGGGGGGACGGCGGCCGTAGGGGCGCTCCAGCGCGCGAAGCCGGCTGTAGGTCAGAACCCGCCAGCCGTCGTCGCCGAGGCCGGCACCCGGGTAGTCGAGGCGGCGGTAGGCTGTCCGGACCATGGTGATGCTGCCCGGACCATGACCTTCCGGACCGTGCCGGATTCGATCCGGCAGGTTCTCCGTCGGCAGCTCGCCGCCGTCGTGCATGCCATGGCGCCCCATCCGCTTCGGGTCCTGCATGCCGTCGCTGCCGCTGCCGTCCATGTTGTTCATATCCTTGTGCGACATCTGCTGATGCGTGCCATCGTGGCCGTTACCGTCCATACCTTCCATGTCGCCGTGCATCCTCATTCCCATGTCGGCCATGGTCAGCATGGGGCGGCGACGCTGTTCGGGCACGGCGGCGGACATGCCCTGGCGCGGGGCCAGGGTGCCGCGGGTGTAGCCGCTTCGGTCCATGGTTTCGGCGAACAGGGTGTAGGCCCGGTCCTCCGGCAGGGTCACCACGACATCGTATGTCTCGGCCACGGCGATGCGAAGCTCATCGGTTTCGACCGGTTGAATGTTCTGCCCGTCGGCCTGGACCACGGTCATGGGCAGGCCGGGAATGCGAATGTCGTAAAAGGTCATGGTCGAGGCGTTGACGATCCGCAGGCGGACCTTCTGCCCCGGTTTTGCGAGAAAGGTCGGGTTCTCGCGCGCCGACCGG
>JBEPWQ010000229.1:0-6310 GCA_041642315.1 Desulfobacteraceae bacterium
CCAGGCGGCCGGAGACGCCGTCGATACCGCCGGCGAACCGGTCGGGAGTCCCGTCTCCCATTACGAAACCCAGGTTCGACGGATCTGGCGGCGCTTTCTGCGGCACCGAATGGCTGTTATCGGCGGGTGCGTGGTCATCGGCCTGCTCCTGATGGCCCTGTCGGCAGATGTCATCTCCCCCCACGACCCCCTGGATCTGGACACCCAGCGCCGGTTCATTCCGCCCCTGAAAGATCCGACCTATATCCTGGGGACCGACGAGATGGGCCGGGACGTCTTGAGCCGGCTGCTCCATGGCGGGCAGATCAGTCTGGTGGTGGGCATCGCCGCCATGTTCGCCACCATCGTTACCGGCATGGCGATCGGACTGATCTCCGGGTTCTACGGCGGAAAGGTGGACACCATTCTGATGCGGTTCACCGACACCATGCTCTGTTTTCCCCAGGTTTTTCTGCTCCTGGTGCTGGCCGCGTTTGTCACCCCCACCGTGGTCTCGATCGCGCTGATCATCGGTTTCACCTCCTGGATGGAGGTGGCCCGAATCATTCGGGCCCAGATCCAGTACATCAAGGAGCAGGATTTTATCCAGGCGGCGCATGCCCTGGGGGCGTCGGAATCCCGAATCATGTTCCGGGAGCTGCTTCCCAATGCGGTGGCTCCGGTCATGGTGTCGGCCACCCTGAATGTGGCCAATGCGGTGCTGATGGAGTCCTATATCAGCTTTTTGGGCTATGGCATTCAGCCGCCCCTGGCCAGCTGGGGCAACATGCTGACCAATGCCCAGTCCTATTTCGATCTGGCCCCCTGGCTGGCAATTCTGCCGGGTGCCATGATCACCCTGACGGTGATGAGCTTCAATTTCCTGGGCGACGGGCTTCGGGACGCACTGGATCCGAGGCTTCGCATGTAGTGCACGACCCCGGGAAATCGGCAGGCCACCCCCAGGATATTTTCCCGGGCCGGGAAGCTGTTTGAGCGAATGCGGGTTCTTGCCGGGCCGGGAAAATATCCTGGGGGTGGCCGAAATGGTGATCATGGCCGGGAAATCAATCCGGCCGAAAACCCCTATTAACCATCCATTCAACCCAAAGGAGTAACGCCATGGAATCCAAAAAAATCACCCGCCGAGACTTCATTAAAACCTCCGGAAAAGTGGCCGCCGGGGCCGCCCTGACCACATCGGCCCTCGGGATGCTGCCGAAAAAAGCCTGGGCCAAGAAAAACAACGTGATCGTCGGCATGACCCAGGAGCCGGTCAATTTCAACCCGCTCCTCTACGTCAACTCCGGCACCGAGGAGGTGCCCGAGGCCTGCATGTTCGACGCCCTGTGGGACATGAACCACCAGGGGGAATTCATTCCCAACCTGGCGGTGCGGGTGCCGACCCTGGAAAACGGCGGGATTTCCGAAGATGGCATGACCTGGAAGATCCAGCTCAAAAAAGGCGTGAAGTGGCAGGACGGCGCCCCCTTCACCGCCCAGGATGTCGCGTTCACCTATCAGACCATCGTCAACCCGAATGTCGCCATCCGGTCCCGGTCCGGGTTCGACCTGATCTCGGACTTCAAGATCATCGACGACCACAACGTGGAAATCCATCTCTCCAAGCCCTATGTCCCCTTTGCCTGGGCCTGGCAGAAGATGCACATCGTTCCGGCGCATATCCTTTCCAAGGTGAAGGATATCAACACCGCGCCGTTCAATACCCAGCCCATCGGCACCGGCCCCTACCGGCTGATCAAACGGGTAGCCGGCAGCCATATGGTCTACCAGAAGAACCCCGACTACCATCGCGGGGCGCCGGCGATCGATACGGTGATTCACAAGTTTATTCCCGATCAGACGGTGGCTTATACCCAATATAAAACCGGTGAGATCGACGTCTTCGGTCTTCACGGGGTGCCGCCGGAACGGTTCGAGGAAGCCCGCAACTACCCCGGCCGGGACGCGCTGGAAACCCCCGCCCCCTGGGTGGAATTCATCTATTTCAACTGCGGAAAGCCCCAGTTCCAGGAAAAGGTGGTACGCCAGGCCCTGTATTTCGCGGTGGACAAGGAGAAATGGATACAGGACATCTATTACGGACTGCCGCCGCGCACCCTGTCTTATCTCCACCCGTCCCACTGGGCCTACAATGAGAATCTCAAGGATCCGGGCTACGATCCCCAGCGGGCCGCCGAGATGCTGGATGCGGCCGGATGGAAAAAAGGCGCAGACGGGATTCGAGAGAAAAACGGCGTTAAGCTTCGGTTCTCCATGTCGACCACCGCCGGCTCCAAGGCCCGGGAGCAAGCCCAGGCCATGGTTCAGGCCGGATGGAAGGAGATCGGGGTGGCCATGGAGATCAAAAATATGCCGGCCTCGGTGGTCTGGGGCGATTACACCACCCAATCCAAATTCGACACCCTGATGGTGGGGTGGGAGCCGACCGTTGGCATGGACCCCGACTATACCGCCCGGTGCCATTCCCAGCAGATTCCGGTGAAAACCGGCACCGGCTCCAATTACGTCCAGTATGAAAATCCGGAACTCGACAGGCTGCTGGAGGGAGGGGTGCTGATTTCGGATCGGGCCGAGCGAAAGGCCGTGTACGACAAGATACAGGCCATCCTTCATGAAGACCTGCCCTTCGCCCCCATCTTCGCCTACATGTTCATGTACGGCAAAAAGAGCGATTTGAATGGATACGAAATCAATCCCTATGTGACCGATATCACCTGGAACATTCAGGATTGGTCCTGGGGGTAAATTGAATTTTCCATCCTCTCTTTACGAATACCACACCGAGCGGGGAGAACGGCTTTTGTCTCTCCTTCCGCTCGGGCGGAAGCGGCTCTTTCGATAATCCTATCCCCTGCCCGACCCAACGGGTTATTGATTCTTTTTAATGGCCGGTGCTCAAAATTTTGTTGGTCCAAACCGCGGCCGAAATTTTTTTCTCATCTCTTGAATTGTTCCGTTTTTCTCTCCAAAAACCTTCATTTCGTTCGATTTCCATCTTCATTTTCTGTAGTTCGCTATCGATACTATTATATAAAGAACTTTATTCAGTGGTATTTTATTTAATGGCATGGATCATGTAAGGGTTCATTCATACATGCTGAAATCATGGCGCAACTGCGAATTTCAAAAGGAGTATGGATAGTAAGCAATGATGAAAACACTCGACAGGGTGAAAACGAACGCAAATCCCTTTCCCTGGATTTGAATGCATTCATGGGGAAACCCCCCTGACAGAGATTGAACGATACTGGTATGAGCATATTCAAGAAAAGGGAGTGTACATGGAAAAGGATGCGCCCGGCGACCGATTGACAGCGCTCGATCCGGACCGAACCCTCATCGATCCCAAATTCGATCTGAGGCCGTTTATCAAGATTGAGCATTATCTCGAAAGGTTCAGGGAACTGGTCCCCGGCATGGATGCGGCTCATCATTTGAAAATACCGGAGTCGGATATACCCAATCTGCTGAAGATCGCGTTATTTCCGGTTCTCGAAGAAGCCCTGCGCAATGTGCGCCGCCACAGCGATGCGGACCGGGTTCGGGTCCGAATCGAAAAAAAGGACAAATACCTCATCCTGACCGTATCCGATAACGGTCGGGGGTTTGATATGGAAAAACGTCTCCTTCAGGAAGACGCCGGCATGGGAAAGGGTCTGATGAGAATACGGGAATGGGTGGAACTGCTTGACGGCATGTTCATGCTGAATTCCAGAAAAAACGGAGGCACGACCCTGATCTTCTCGCTGCCCGCAATGGACTGAAAAAAAGCGGTCTTGCAAATTTTCTCGCCAGTCGTAAGTTCTTTTAGTAAAATCCTGCAAACGTATTAAGAAACAAAACCCCTGCATATTCCGGGTTTTGCCGTTCCCATCATTGCAAATTTAGGCCAAATATAAGCTTGACAAATGCGGAAGTGCTATATTATTTTTTTGTACTGATCTGCCGGAAAATAAGGGTGAAAGGGAAATCACCGTTTTTTTCGAGGGGTCGGGAAGACAGAGACCCATAAGACCTTAGCGTTAAATCGAACCCATTCAGCGCTTTGAAACGGTGCGTGATAAATATAAGGCCGCGGCTCGTTTTTATTACTACGAGAAGCGGCCTTTTTTCTCATTCAAAGCAAGAATTTCTTGTAAAGACAAATCGATATTTATTTTCGCGTCCAGGAAAAACAGAAAAATATCCTGACGCTGTTCTCCAATTTCTGATTCACCATGGTATCGAGGTAATGAAATGACAGATAGAAATCATTCCGGAGACATACCCAAACCGGACGCCGTCCTGGATCGCCGCCTGGGCATTCTGGGCGGCGGCCAGCTGGCGAAGATGCTCGCCGAAGCGGCGTTGCGACAGGGACTGCAGCCGGTGGTTCTGGTCGGAAGCGAGACAGATCCCGCCGCCATCCAGGGTGCGGAGCTTGTATTCGGTGGTTTGGACGAGCCGACGGCGCTGTCGGAAATGGCCGCTCGCTCCGGTGTGCTCACCATAGAGAACGAGTTTCTGGACCTGGCCCTGTTGGGCCAGTTGCTGGACCGATACCCGTCGATGCAGCTGCGGCCCGGGGTCGACAGCATCGCGGCGGCCCAGGACAAGCTTGCGCAGCGGCGCCTGTTCCGGCGTCTGGGCATCGCCATGCCCGAGTACCGCCTGCTGCATTCGGGGTCTTTGCCGCGCGATCTCACGCAGGTGCGGGAGCGTTTTCCCGAGGGCTTCGTCCTCAAGTGGTCGCGCTTCGGCTATGACGGCCGCGGCAACCTTGCGGTCGCGCCGGGGCAGAAAGTCGATCCCGGAGAGCTCGCCGATTACTGCCGGCGAGGCGAAGACCGGGGGGCGGCCATCTACGCCGAACGCATGGTGGACTTCGACTGCGAGCTGGCCATGGTCTCCACACGGGCAGCCGACGGCGATCAGGTCTATTTTCCTCTCGTGATCAGCCGGCAGGAGCGGGGGGTGTGCCGGGAGGTGGTCGGGCCGGCCGAGGCCGGCGGTTGCAACCGCGACCTGGAGCGGCAGGCCCGAGAGATCATGCGTGCGATCGCCGAAGAACTCGACCTCACCGGCTCTTTCGCGGTGGAGTTCTTTCTGGACCGAGACGGCCGCCTGCTGGTCAATGAAATGGCCCCGCGGGTCCACAACAGCGGGCACTACACCCTTTTCGACGATGAACCGAGTCAATTCGATCTGCACGTGCAGGCGGTGGCCGGCATCCCTCTGTCGGAGCCGGCGCTGCGAGGTGTGGGGGTGATGCGGAACCTTCTGGGGCCGTGGGACGGCCGACCAGGCATACCATGCCCCGCCCCAGCCGAGGCGCCCCCGGCGGGCACTTCGCTGGAATGGTACGGCAAGCAACTCGTGTCCCCCGGACGCAAAATGGGGCATCTGAGTGGTCGCGCGCCCTCCTTTCAGGCGGCCACGGACCTGCTGGAGGCGATGGCGGCATACGAGAATCGATTCTGGGACACCGTGCGTGGCGCAAAAGCGAGGGAGGTACAACGATGACGACCAAACAGGCCCGGGTGGCCATCATTATGGGTTCCGACTCGGACTTACCGGTGATGAAGGGTGCCGCGGAGGCGCTGGAGGAACTTGGCGTGGACTACGAAATGTCTGTGGTGTCGGCCCACCGCACGCCGGTGGAGATGGCGGAGTTCGCCTCCAATGCGGCCGCTCGCGGCTTCGCGGTCATCATCGCGGGAGCCGGCGGCGCTGCCCATCTTCCCGGCATGGTGGCCGCTCATACGCCCCTGCCGGTGATCGGGGTTCCGGTGCCGGTCGGCCACCTGCAGGGCATGGATGCGCTGGTATCCATCGTTCAGATGCCCAAAGGGGTGCCGGTGGCCGGCGTCGCCATCGGAGCGGCCTTCAACGCGGGTCTATTGGCGGCGCAGATTCTGGCCTCGGGCGGAGCCGAGCCCGACCGGGCGCTGCTGGAGCGGGTGACGGAATATAAGGAAAAGCTGCGGCAGATCGTCCTTGCGAAGAAGATCCCCGCCTCTCCGGTTGCCGATGGTTGACAGGAACGGTCCGGACATGTGGGCCTCAACGTGGCGGCCGATGCATTGATGACCCTGGCGTACACGGGGATCGCCGGCTGTGCCGCCACCCGGGCCATGGCCGCCGAAGCCCACCGGCGTCGCGCTGGCCAAGGCGATGCTGGGCCGCTCCCTGTCCGACCTCGCCAGCCATAAGTTCTTTTCTGACGAGAAATTTTAGAGAAGCGGGATTACCGGACCGATTCCAGCACCTTCAGTTTTGCATCGATCAGTTCTTTATGGGGAAGCCGAAGCAGGTTGGACACCTTGTG
>JBEPWQ010000230.1:0-6308 GCA_041642315.1 Desulfobacteraceae bacterium
CTCAATTTCCACGGGAACAACCGAAACGACAACATCGATATCTGCGTGATCTGCCACAACCCGAACGCCACCGACATCCGCCGGCGCCCCGAGGACCCGGCGCTCGCGGCGGACAATCAGGAAGAGGAGACCATCGACTTCAAGCACATGATCCATGCCATTCACGCCGCCGGGTTCCGCGACGAACCGATCGTGGTGTTCGGCTTCGGCAATCAGGAACATGTTTTCGATGAGGTCATCATGCCGGCGGGAATCGACAACCTGCTGAACTGCCAGGGCTGCCATGTGGATGAGGAGAGCTATCAGCTTCCGCTGGCACAGGATGTCTTTGCCACCACCATCAATACCGGCGATGACATCTCTGATCCGGGCGATGACGTCAACATCACCCCGGTTACATCAAGCTGCGCCTCATGCCATGACGACATTGGGGCCAAATCCCACATGACGGAGGAGGGGGGAAGCTTCAGCTTCGTCCGGTTTGTTCCGGAAGAACCCGAAGACACCGGCGGCCCCGAGGGCGTCAAACCGCCCGGACACACCAACCGGACCGACTGCGCCACCTGTCACGGACCCTGATGCGCAATTCATAACATCGAAACCCGATCCCCTCTATGTCAGGGGATCGGCACAAAAAACCTGGCGCCGTTTTTTCGACGTCAGGTTTTTTTGTTTTTGAAACCGGTCGCGGCATATTCGTTCCCGGGCGAATCCACCTCGCCTCTCAGGAAGGCTTTATCACGGCTCCAAATCAGCCCATTCCCCTCGGCTATTCATGCTCCCGGGTCTTCAGAAACGAAATCTTCGGCCACTCCTCCATGATGAACCCGAGCCGCCACTCGTTCACCGCCAGGTAGCTCAGGTTGCCTTCCGCATCCAGGGCCAGGTTGGATGGATTGGCCTTTTCGAACTCCCGCAGGTGTTTGGGGTTGTCGCATCCCACCCACCGGGCCACCGAATAATTGACCGGCTCGTAGACGGCATCCACAGCGTATTCGGCCTTCAGCCGGGCCATGGTCACGTCGAACTGAAGCACCCCGACCGCCCCGAGGATAAAATCATTCCCCTGAATGGGGCGAAACACCTGAATCGCGCCCTCCTCCGCCAGCTGGGTCAATCCCTTCTGAAGCTGTTTGGCCTTGAGCGGCGATTTGAGGACCACCCGGCGAAAGTGTTCCGGGGCGAAACTCGGAATGCCGGTGAACTTGAGCGGTTCCTTTTCGGTGAAGGTGTCCCCGATCTTGATGGTGCCGTGGTTGTGAAGGCCGATGATGTCCCCGGCCCAGGCCTCCTCGATATTGGCCCGGTCCTGGGCCATGAAAATGATCGCATTGGAGAGGAGCACCTCTTTTCCGATGCGGTGATGGCGCACCTTCATGCCCCGCTGAAACCGGCCGGAGCAGATCCGCAGAAAGGCGATGCGGTCCCGGTGGGCCGGGTCCATATTGGCTTGAATTTTAAACACGAATCCGGAAAAGGCGGTCTCTTCGGGATCGACCACCCGGCTTTTGGCCGACCGCGAAACGGGGGGCGGGGCGATCTCCACAAAGGCGTCGAGCATCTCCCGAACCCCGAAGTTGTTGACGGCGCTGCCGAAAAAGACCGGGGTCTGGCTCCCCTTGAGGTAATCCTTTAGCACGAAGGGGTTGGCCGCCCCTTCGAGCAGGGCCACATCCTCCCGCAGCTCGTCCGCCTGACTGCCCAGGAGTTCATCGAGCTGCGGGTCGTCCAGGTCCCGAATGGTGATCATCTCGTCCGAGACCCGCTCCTGACCCGGGGTAAAGAGGTTCAGCTCCTTGCGGTAGAGGTTGTAAGTCCCCTTGAACCGCTTGCCCATGCCGATGGGCCAGGACAGAGGGGCGCACTCGATCTGGAGGGATTCCTCGATATCGCCCAGGATATCCAGCGGGTCCATGCCGTCCCGGTCGAGCTTGTTGATGAAGGTCAGAATCGGGGTGTTGCGCATGCGGCACACTTCCATCAGCTTTCGTGTCTGGGGTTCGACCCCCTTGCCGTTGTCGATCACCATCACCGCGCTGTCGGCGGCCGTCAAAACCCGGTAGGTGTCCTCGGAAAAATCCTGATGACCGGGGGTGTCCAGCAGATTGATTTCATAATCCCGGTAATTGAATTTCATGACCGAACTGGCCACAGAAATTCCGCGCTCCTGCTCCACCGCCATCCAGTCGCTGGTGGCGTGGCGCGCCGATTTTCGGGCCTTGATCGCCCCGGCCATCTGAATGGCGCCGCCGAAGAGCAGCAGCTTTTCGGTCAGTGTAGTCTTACCGGCATCGGGGTGGCTGATGATGCCGAAGGTGCGGCGACGCGCCACCTCCGACTGATGCTTCTTTTTCGTTTTCGGAAAATCGATGGTTGTCATACGGACTCATTCACGTCTTGGTTGATGCATCGTTACATACAAACGCATATAATAGGAACCCTTTTGTTTTTGGCAAGGGTTCTCATTCCGACCGCCCCACCCGGGCTGACCGGCGAATTTCCTACAGGAGAAACATGGGGCCGGCGGTTTCGGTAATCTTTGCCAGATTGCGGATATCGGACCAGCCGTAGCCGATTTCGAGGAGTCGGGTGCCGCCGAAGTTGGTGGTTTTCTGGTGAACGATGCTCCCCCCCAGAGACTGGTAAAAGGCACAGGCGGGGTTATAGACAAGTACCCAGATCAGGAGGTTGCGAATATTTTCCCGAAGAAATCGGCGGGCCACCACCGACACCAGCTTGCGGCCGATTCCCTGAAGCTGGTAGGGTTTTGGAATATAGAGTTCGTACAACTCCCCCTCAAAGCGGGTCAGGCCGGTGCGCTCACGCCCCCCGGTGGCATATCCGATGATTCGGTGTTTCTCATCTTCAGCGACATAAATAAAATCGGAGGGATCCCCGGAAAAAAGGCGCCGCCGAAAAATCTCCTCCAGTTGATCATAGCAGAGACTATGCAGGAACGGTCTGGACAAGACCCCCTGATAGGTCGACCGCCAGCTGTCGACGCTGACCTCTGCGATTTCTCTGGCATCCAGAAAAGTGGCTTCACGAATAATCATCTTATTACTACCATTATTTTAAAAACCGATTGGATAAAGCACTCTCCCGCAGTCATCTCCATCTCCGCCGGAATCGTTTTCTTGCGCTGCCATCCACTTGATCTGCGGATCAAACTCCGACCCGATTCTCGAATTGAAGTTTCATCTTATCATTAAACTTCAAGGACGACAATGGTTCTGATGGGCATGGGATGGACATGGGCGATTCTTCAATCGATTCCAGGAGCCTTCGAGCAAAAAGAATATTCCGCCGTCCCGCTAGTAAACCCGAAGAATATTCCGCCGTACCGATAGTAAACCCGATCATCCGCGATTGCACGAATGAAATCGAAATGGTATTGATCGCAAGCGGTTATTTCGATTATAATAACCTATTTGGATCATAGAAAGCCCGTTCGGGGCTTTGCACCTGAGTTGGGCCGGTTAGGATCAGCCCGAATTCAGGATAAATCCCTAATAAACAGACCAGCGGATGAAGAATTATCAACGGCATAAATCCGAAAGGAATCCGACAGATATGACGACCCCAGAAGAAGCCGACATCCAACACGCATTGACCGCCTTTCGGAAAAAAATAGATGCCATCGACGAAAAGATCGTCGCGTCTTTGGCGAAACGGCAACAGGTGGTGGATCAGGTGGTGGCGCTCAAAAAAGCGCACAATTTGCCGGTGTACCATCCAGCACGGGAGGAAGACCTGATCTCAAAACGGCGGCAGCAAAGCGCGGCATCCGATCTGGACCCGGATTTCATTGAAGATCTCTATCGCACCATCATCCGCCGGTCCCGGGTTGAACAGGCCACCCGCATGGCCATGAAAAGCGTTCGGCCGGGGGCGGTGGTGCTTATGGTGGGCGGCGAAGGCCGCCTGGGCCGCTATTTCTCCAACTGCTTTGCCGAGGCCGGTTACAAGGTTCGCATCCTGGACCGTAACGACTGGCCCGACGTAAAGCGGTTGTGCCGGGGGATCGATCTGGCCGTCCTCAGCGTGCCCATCGACCGGACCGCCGAGATCGCTCACTGCCTCGGCTCCCATCTGCCCGCCGATGCCGTCCTTGCCGACCTGACCAGCCTCAAGGCAGCACCGCTACAGGCGATGCTGTCGGCCCATTCCGGACCGGTGATCGGGCTGCATCCCCTGTTCGGCCCCACCACCGCCTCTCTGGACAAGCAGATCATCGTGGCCACCCCCGGCCGGGATTCTTCCGCCTGCCGGTGGCTTCTCGACCAGTTCGTCACCTGGGGCAGCATCATCGTCACCGCCGATGCCGAAGAACATGACCAAATCATGGATATCGTCCAGGCCCTTCGCCATTTCGCAACATTCGCCTTCGGCCGTTTTTTAAGCCAGAAACGGATTCAGCTCTCCAGGACCCTTGAATTCTCCAGCCCCATCTACCGCCTCGAACTGGGCATGGTGGGCCGGCTATTCGCCCAGGACCCCTCGCTCTACCGCGAAATCATTCTGGCATCCCCCCAGCGGCGGGCGCTGCTGAAAGAGTATATCGCCTCCATGAATGAAAACCTGGAGATGATCGAAACCGGGGATAAGGAGCGATTTCAGGATGAATTCAAAAAGATCGCGCGCTGGTTCGGCGCCTTCAGTGATCAAGCCTTGAGGGAAAGTTCTTATTTAATCAACAAGCTGATTGAGCGGTTCTAAGCCAGCCCCGATTGCCCACCTGGGCCGCCGGCTTGCATTCTGCTATCAATAATCATAAAGCCTGGAGTAAACCGCTTCAGGAAAAATCCCATCTAAAATGCCTAAAATCAGGCACTCCTTAAAATATCGTGGGTTCCGACGCGGCGCAAAATTTAAAAATCTTCCTCGATTTGAAGCGTGAAACGATAGCCACGAGAAACCCGGCATTCCCAAATGCTGCGAGGATCTTGCATCTTTTTTAGATTCAGTGATGGATGGTCGGGATTTTCCAAAAGCCAGCCAAGCGGTTTGTCAACGGCTTTTTGAATATTAACGGGGAGTTTCTTATAATCCTTTTTGAAGCTCTTGGTAAAGTAAATCTTCATCCAGGTTATTCTTTAAGGGCCGCAATCGCATCTTGGGCATTATCAAAAGGACCCGAGAGATCTCCTTTCTCAATATCTTTATCGGCTTCGGACTCTTTTTTCTGCCACTCGGGGGTATGGAAATACCTTTGATCTTTGGAAATGACACTGACGGGCTTAAGTACGATCTTTTCACTGTTTTTATCGATCTCGATGTAGTCGCCAACCTTTAAATCAAAAAAATCCCTGATAGCTTTGGGCAAGGTTATTTGGTACTTGCTTTGAATTTTAACGAGGTCCATATCCGGTTTCTTCGTCTTCTTTGTATTCTTAAAAAAATATGCGTGATAGTAAATAACGATTCTGAATTTCCGATAATCGGAATTACGGAAATATGATAGCAGTTGGAAATTTTTTGTCAAATGGCCATTTAGCGTATCATTTTCTCATAATGGGCCAAAGTTCCAAAACCTAACGAAAAGGAGGATTTCCGACCAAGACGGCGGCCATGATATGTAAATTACATGAACATGACCAAGAAACAAATTCACAAGGAGGCGGCTATGCCCTTGGTAAAGGTCATAGGCAACGGACAAATAACCATCCCCAAGGAGTTGCGGGCAATTTTGGACATTCAGGAAGGGGATTTTCTGGAGATCAACCTTAGGGGCCGCGATATGGTCATCAAGCCGAAGATTGCCATCGATAAGGATCTGACCCGAGAAAAGTTTTTCAAGGTGGTGGATGAAATCAGGCGGGAAGTGGGAGATGCCGATCCCGAACAAATCACCAAGGAGATCGAAGAGGCTGTCGCGGCGGCTAAGAAACAGGCCGCTAAGAAAAATCGAGCGAAAGCAAAAAAATGATAAGAGTTGTAATCGACACCAATATTTTTGTAAGCACCTAATTGACCCTCGGTTCCAATGCCTCGAGGATCCTCGATTCGGTAAGGACAAGAAAAATTGAAAACCCACGAGGGTATTCGAATTGTCAATCCGGCTGCGTTTCTGGAGCTTACAATAGCGGGACAAAACAGGCAGGAACAAAAAAAGGGTTCAGCCGTAAAGCTGCAACCCCTTGATTTTTATGGTGGGCCGTGAAGGAATCGAACCTTCAACCTACTGATTAAGAGTCAGGTGCTCTGCCTAGTTGAGCTAACGGCCCCTTGCGAATAAAGTGGATTGGTATCAATTTTGATCAGCGGTGTCAATAAAAAAATAAGCTGAGTGGAAAGCGGTATTTGAT
>JBEPWQ010000231.1:0-6301 GCA_041642315.1 Desulfobacteraceae bacterium
TGAAATCGAGCGGCTTCCCGAATCGGTTCAGGAGGCGATTCATGAAAGCCGGTCCGTAACTCGAGAAAATGACGGCATGCTGCTCAACCTGGCTCTGAGCTACGGGTCCCGGGCCGAAATCGTACGGATGGCGCAGGCGGTGGCCGCAAAAGCCCGGGCCGGAGAAATCGATCCGAAGCAGATCTCTTTCCAAACCGTCTCCGACCACCTGTACACCCGCGGCATGGCCGACCCGGATCTGTTGATCCGGACCAGCGGAGAGCACCGAATCAGCAATTTTCTTCTCTGGCAGATCGCCTATGCCGAGCTTTTTTTCACCGATACCCTCTGGCCCGATTTCGGCCGGGAAGAATTTATTCACATCCTACAGGATTACCAACACCGGGAACGCAGGTTCGGAACAGTCGATGCGACCGATACGGCCCGGACATAATTCCCGCCCCACTCTCCGCTGTTTTGGAATCGCCCCGCGTCTATCGCCCTTTTTTCTTATCCACTTCGCTTTCATTCCGTTTTGGGGGAGCCCATGCATCTAAAACGATGGATTACCGGACTCATTGCGCTGCCGATCCTGATTTACCTGATCTATCTGGGCGGCCAGCCATTTACCGTTTTTGTCGGACTGGCCGCGGTCATCGCCCTGGCCGAGTTTTTCAGGATTCTTTTCGGCGGCAGCTGGAAATCCCTGGTCGGCATTCTGCCGGTCTGGGGCATGGCCCTCGGATTCGCTATGATCTGGACCGCCAACGCCCTTAGCGCCGAACTGATCCTTCTGCTGCTGGTCCTCAATATTTTCATCTGCGCAGTCTATACCCTGCTTCGCTTCAAATCCGATGCGATCGTTCTCGAGCGGGTGAGCCAACATACCCTGGCCATGGTCTGCGTCCCCCTGTTTCTCGCCTTTGCCATCTGGATCCGCAACGGCAGCGAGGGCATGTTGTGGGTCTTTTTTCTGCTGGCCATCATTTTCGCCGGGGATATCGGCGCCTTTTATACCGGCACCTATTGGGGAAAACATAAGCTTTGCCCGTCGGTGAGCCCCGGCAAGACCGTTGAAGGATCCCTCGGCGGCCTGGCCGCCAATGTGTTTGTCGGTTCGCTCATCAAGCTGTTTTTTCTGCCTCGGCTGGACTGGGGGTACTCCATCCTCTTTTTTGTCTGTGTCGGCATCGCCGGCCAGGCAGGGGACCTGTTCGAGTCGGCCTTTAAACGGGCCTCCGGAATCAAGGATTCCGGAAGGATTCTGCCCGGCCATGGCGGAATTCTCGACCGCATCGACGCGCTTTTGTTCGCCCTTCCGGTTGCATATTTTTTTAAAAAGTTTATTTTGTGGGTATGATGCGCAGGTTCAGGTCATGAAACGGCTCTCCATTCTCGGTTCCACCGGTTCCATCGGTCGAAATACCCTTCATATCGTCGGTATGTTTCCGAATCGGTTCAAAGTGGACGCCCTGACGGCCAAAGAGAACGTCTCTCTGCTGGCGCAGCAGATACGGCGGTTTCAGCCCACGGTGGCGGTGGTCTATGATGCCCGAAAGGCCGATCAGCTGAGCCGGCTTCTGGACCCTTCCGAACGGCCGGAGATTCTCTACGGCGAGGCCGGATACCGAACCGCCGCCTCCCTGGACTCCGTGGATCGGGTGGTGGGCGCCATGATGGGGGCCGCAGGGCTCGGACCGATCCTTTCGGCCATCGATGCCGGCAAGACGATCGCCCTTTCGAACAAGGAAACCCTGGTAATGGCCGGGGAAACGGTGATGCGGCGGGCCGCGGAAAAGGGGGTGGCCATTCTTCCGGTCGACAGCGAGCACAGCGCAATTTTTCAGTGCCTTTCCGGACAGCGCCGGGAAGATCTCGACACGATCGTTCTCACCGCATCGGGCGGTCCTTTTCTGAAATGTCCGGCCGGCGAGTTCGAGGACATTACGCCGGCGGACGCGCTCAAACATCCCAACTGGGAGATGGGCAAAAAGATCACCATCGATTCGGCCACGCTCATGAACAAAGGTCTGGAGGTAATCGAGGCCCGTTGGCTGTTCGGCGTCTCTCCGGAGCGGATTCGGGTGGTGGTCCATCCCCAGTCGATCGTTCACTCGATGGTCGCCTACCGGGACGGATCGGTGATCGCTCAGATGGGGGTACCGGATATGAAAGGCGCCATCGCGTATGCCCTTTCCTGCCCGGAGCGGATGGATATCGGCCAGCCACCGCCCGATTTTTCGAAACTGGGCGAATTGACCTTTCAAGAGCCGGACTGGAAGCGGTTTCCCTGCCTGCAACTGGCCTTTGAGGCCTGCGAGGTCGGCGGCACCCTGCCGGCGGTGCTCAATGGGGCGAATGAGGCGGCCGTGGAGGCATTCTTGCAGGAAAAAATATCTTTTACAACAATACCCAGGATCATTCGGGATGCCATGGTTCGGCATGTGCCGACGTCGAATCCGACCCTTGACGACATTCTCGAGGCGGATCGATGGGCCAGAGCGACGGCCCGGAACCGCATCAGCGGCGGATCGGAAGGTAGAGGCTAGAAAAAGTCTATGAACAGTATTACCGCGTTTGTTATCGTTTTGGGCGTGCTCGTGTTTTTCCATGAGCTGGGGCACTTTCTGATGGCCCGTTTGTGCGGAGTCGGTGTGGAGATCTTCTCTCTCGGTTTCGGACCCCGTATATTCGGAAAACAGGTGGGCCGAACCGATTACCGGGTTTCCGCCATTCCCCTGGGCGGATTCGTGAAAATGGTGGGCGAAGAGCCGGACGCGGAGATCGATCCGGTCGACATCCCGGTCTCCTTTACCGATAAATCGGTCTATAAACGGATCCTGATCGTGGCCGCCGGGCCTGTTTTCAATCTGCTTCTGGCGGTGATCATTTTTTTCGGTATTTTCCAGGTGTCCGGCACCTACATCCTCGAACCGGTGGTCGGAGCGGTCAAGGAGAACACCCCCGCCTTTCGGGCCGGTCTTGAGGAAGGGGATCGCATTTTCGCCATCAACGGCACGCAGATCGAGAGCTGGGAAGAGATGTCGGCATTCATCAGCGAAAGCAGCGGCCGCCCCATCGAGATGATCGTGGAACGAGACGGGACCCGCACCGCCGTGAAGATCACCCCTGAAATGACCACCACCAAAAACCTGTTCGGTGAAGATACCCGGCGTTTTGTCATCGGCATCACCGCCGCAGGCGAGTTTTTCTCCCGGGATCTCAACCCGATCCAGGCGCTCGGGGAGTCCATCTCCCAAACCTATGAAATCACCAAACTGACGATTCTCAGCATCTTCAAACTGTTTCAGGGAAGCGTATCCACCGACACCCTCGGCGGCCCCATCATGATCGCCCAGATGGCCGGCGAGCAGGCCCGGGAAGGGGCCACCAACCTGGTCTTTTTTATCGCACTGCTGAGTATCAATCTGGCCATTCTCAATATGCTTCCCATTCCGGTCCTGGACGGCGGTCACCTGCTCTTCTTTTTCATCGAAGCGGTCCGGGGAAAACCGGTCAACACCCGAATTCGTGAAATCGCCCAGCAGGCCGGCATATTCGTGCTGCTGCTGTTGATGATTTTCGTTTTTTACAATGACATCACCCGGCTGTTTTATGCCAGTTAGGATGGCATTACCGGAAATCTGATCGCAAAGAGTCCCCGAGACGGTCGGCTGCGGACGTCCGGCGGGGAAACGCGCGACAAGGGGAGCGCAGCCATGCCGCACAGACTGGAAATTACGCTCAAGCCGAACCTGTTCGATCCCGAAGGTGAGTCCATCCGCCGCAAGGCCCGGGACTACTTCGGGATCTCCATCAGCGGTATTCGAGCCGTTCATGTGGTCACCATCGACGCGGACCTTTCCGGGGAGCAGCTCAAAACGGTTCGGGAAGAGGTATTCACCAATCCGGTGACGCAGGTCTCCTCTTACGATCCCCTGCCTCTGCCTTTCGACTGGTCCCTCTGGATCGGGTACCGCCCCGGCGTAAAGGACAACCCCGGCGCCACCGCCATGGAAGCGGTCGCCGATATCCTCAACCGGCCCTTCGGCCCGAAGGAGGCGATCTACACCTCCAAACGGTACTGCTTCACCGGAACCGGCCTGTCCAAGCCCGAGGTGGAGACGGTGGCCGGGGAACTGCTGGCCAACGACATTATTCAGCAGTGGCGGATCTATTCTTCGGCGGAATGGGACCCGGATACCGGAATCGGCATTATCGTTCCCAAGGTCATTCTCGACCATACCCCGACCGTCTCCACCATCCCCGTCGACAGCGACGAGACCCTTCAACGGATCAGCGACGAGCGCAATTTGGCCCTCAATCCCAACGACATCCCGGTCATTCGGGCCTATTTTCTGGACCCGACTGTTCAGGCCCGGCGGGCCGAGGTGGGGCTCTCCGATCCCACCGACGTGGAACTCGAATACATCTCCCAGGCCCGAAGCGACCACTGCAACCACAATACCTTCCGCGGGCTTTTTCGATACCGGGAGGGGCCGGGCGAAAATGTCGACCTGGTGGACAACCTCTTCAAGACCTGCATTCAATCCCCGACGCTGGAGTTGAAAGACCGCAAATCCTGGGTGGTGTCGGTGCTCTGGGACAACGCCGGAGCCGGCCGGTTCGATGCGGATCACCATTATGTGATTACCGGAGAAACCCACAACTCCCCCTCCAATATGGAAGCCTACGGCGGAGCCATTACCGGCATCGTGGGTGTCTACCGGGACCCTCTGGGCACCGGAAAAGGCGCCCGGCTGGTCATGGGCGGCTACGGCTACTGCGTCGGATACCGGGATTATGAAGGGCCGTTGGCGCCCCGGCTTCATCCCCGGCGGTTGCTGGACGGGGTGATCGAAGGGGTCCGCGACGGCGGCAACAAGAGCGGTATTCCGACCCCGTACGGGCAGGTCCTGTTTCATGACGGGTATATGGGCAAGTGCCTGGTCTACGTGACCGCCGTGGGTCTGATGCCGGCCACCGTGGCCGGTACCCCGGCCGACCGGAAAACCACGGCGCCCGGAGACCTGGTGATCATGTGCGGCGGCCGGGTGGGAAAAGACGGCATCCACGGGGTCACCGCCTCATCGGAAATCTTTTCCGAACACACCCCGGCCGGCCATGTCCAGATCGGGGATCCGTATACCCAGAAAAAGATGCACGACTTTCTGCTGGAGGCCCGGGATGAGGGGCTGATCGCCTTTATCACCGACAACGGCGGCGGCGGGCTTTCGTCTTCGGTGGGCGAATCGGCCCAGTTCAGCAACGGGGTCGAGGTCGAGCTGGAGAAGGTGCCGCTCAAATACGAGGGGCTGGACCAGTGGGAGATCTGGGTCTCCGAATCCCAGGAACGGATGACGGTGGCGGTAAAACCCGACCATCTCGACCGGTTCATGGCCCTGTCCCGCAAGCATGCGGTGGAGTCCACGGTCATCGGCCGGTACACCGATTCCGGCAAGCTCCACATCACCTACCAAGGTCGCACCTGCGCCTATGTGGACCTGTCGCTTCTCGAGTCGGGGTTTCCCCAGTGGGAATTCGAGGCCGAGTGGCGGCCGCCGGAGGACCGCGGACTGGTGGAACCGGTGCTGGGGGAGCCGGGCGATTGCGGGCGGCTGCTTCTGGATATGCTGTCGCGGCCCAATATCTGCTCCAAAGAATGGATCGCCCGGCAATACGACCACGAGGTGCAGGGAACCAGCGTCATCAAACCCCTGGTGGGGGCCGGCCGGGACCTCAACAGCGACGGGGCGGTGATCCGTCCGGTGCTCTCCTCCAAGAAAGGGCTCGCCTTCGCCCAGGCCCTGCTGCCCCACTATTCCGCCGTGGACGCCTACCACATGACCGCCTGCACCATCGACGAGGCGGTGCGCCGGATCATTGCGGTGGGGGGCGGCCTGGATCACATCGGCGGGGTGGACAATTTCTGTTGGCCCAATATCCAGTACCATCCGGAAAAAAATCCGGACGGAAAATTTAAGGCGGCCCAGCTGGTCCGCTCCTGCCGGGCCCTGAAGGAGATGTCCCTGGCCTACGGGGTGCCGCTGCTTTCGGGCAAGGACAGCATGTATGTGGACGGCCATCTTCCCGGCGCCTACGGCGAAACCCACAAGGTGTCGGCCCTGGAGTCGCTCCAGTTTTCCACCATCGGGGTGATCGAGGATGTGGAAAGCTGTGTCACCATGGACATCAAAGTCCCGGGGGATCTGGTCTATGTGTTGGGGGTGACGCGGAATGAACTCGGGGCTTCGGAATACTACGAACACCTGGGGTATATCGGCACCCATGTGCCGAAGGTGGATCAAGACCGGTTCATTCC
>JBEPWQ010000232.1:0-6276 GCA_041642315.1 Desulfobacteraceae bacterium
TCCAGATCCTCGGCCGCCGGTTTCAAAAAAGGATGATTCGATCCGAGAACCGCCTCAGGGTCCCGATTCAGATCATGGACTCCGGCCGAATGGATTGCGATAATGCTTTCGCCGTGCGGGTATAAAACCAGCGGAATGTGCGCCTCTTCCACCAGCCGGTGCCCGTACTCTTCTTTTTCCGCTTCCGAAAGGGTTTCGGGCAGATAGATATGCCCCAGAGGCCCCATGCTGGTGGTCCGCACGTGCTCTGTTGAATCGAACATCAGAAAATCGACCAAATCCGAGGCGCGCCTGCTGAAAAAGCCCCTGCCGCGTCCATGGCGGCGGCCCTTCCTGTTTACCTCCGGATCACCTGAAAAGCGGGATGCGAACACTTCGTTCACCGCCCGTCGAACCGATATGCCGTATACATCGGCATAACTGATCACCTCCTCCTGGCCATGATCGGAGAAGACAATCAGTTGATAATCCCGGCAGTCGGAACGAAGGGCTGTCCGGTAGATATCCTGTATGGCCTCATCGATGCCTTGAAGGCTCCAATGAGCGAAGGCTGAAGAAGGTCCCCGGCGATGAGACTGCTCATCATATCCCACAAAATTGGCGTGAATGATCCGCATCCCCCGAGAGACATCCAGCTTAACGCGAAACCGAATCAGCTCTCGAAGGACCGCACAGACCGCCACACGGGTGAAGATGAATTTTAACTCTTTCAGGGGATGCGCCCGTTGAAAAATGGACCTGAAAAAATCCCCCAGCGCCACCCCGAATTCGATCACCCCATAGGCCATGATTCGAAAGACTTTGGTGATGTGGATGAGAAACAGAAGTATGAGATTCAGGGGATGGGTGGCCTTCCATAGAGAATTCAGGCCCATTTCCTGCACACAATACCTGGCCTCTTCGGCCCCGCCGGAATAGATGTTGGAGTAGGAAGACCCCCCTTTGAGAAGACCGGGGTTTTGTTCGGTCAGTTCGCTGCCGATCTGATCGGCGGCCTCGGGATGAAACATGATCATCCGCTCCTGCTGTTCCTTGCGGATAAAATCGAAGGCGGGAACGGCCGCCGGAATTCCGAAATAGAGTTCTCCCTGCACGGCCGGGGTCGTGGAGGGGACGCCGGAATAAAAGGGTTTCAGTGTATACCCTTCTTTTTTTAATAGACTTTTCAGAAAGGGGAGGCGATTCTTCTCCATGGCCCGTTCCAATTGGGTATAGGCGAATCCGTCGATCTGGATCAGCACCAGGCCGGGTGTCGTGGTCCCGTCCGGACCACAGGACATTCCCAACAGCCGAATCGCCCATTCGCTTCGGCTGAAGGATTTTCTAAGTTTTCTGAAGAAAGCCTGTATACGCCCGATCATCGCCGCCACCTATTTCTTTTTAGCATATCTCTCTTGAACGGCGTGCATGATCACATTGGCTTTTTCAGAGAGAATCTCCCATTCCGTTCGAAAGGACCTGAGCAGTTCATCCCAAGGGTCAAACACATCTTCTTTGGCCATGGCATCATGGAGCAGTTTTTCGACGCGAAGGGATTGATACAGACCGGACATCTTTTCCGCCGAGGTTTCCCGGGAAAATTCATCGGCGGTTTCGGAAACCGCTTGCCGCCAAGTATCGGCGGTCTTTTCGTTTTCAAAGAAATCGACCACGCACGCTGCAAACGATTCCGGCGGCGCGTCATCGGGCAAAAGACGGCCGTTCCGGTTATCCCTCACCACCTCCCGGGCACCGGAGGCATCCAGGGCGATGACCGGAATCCCCGCCGCCATCGCCTCCGCCAGCACCATGCCCTGGGTTTCCGATTTGGAGGAAAAGACGAACAGATCCATGGCATCATAGGAATCGGCCAGGGTCTGGCCACTCTGTTTGCCCGCCATCACCAGTCGATCGGCCAAGCCTTTTTCCTTGAACATTTTCTGGATCCGCTCTTCGCTGGGGCCGGCGCCGACCACCAGAAACCGGGCCTCCCCGCCCATTTTTTGAATGGCCTGAAGCACCGCCTCGCACAGATACTCCAGATTCTTTTCCGGAGCCAGACGGCCGAGGTGTCCGATCACCGGCGCATCTTCGGGGATCTCGTAATCCCTGCGAAAACCGGCGCCGTTTCCGGATCGAAAAAAGGCGACATCCACACCGGTCGGGATCACCTCGATGGGAACCTTCACGCCCCTCGACTCGATCAGTTCGGCAATGCTTTCACTGGGCGCCACCACCCGGGCGCAAAGATTGGCATATTCGGTGGAGAGATGGATGGCCAGCCGCTTCATCACCTCCGATTCCGAAGAGACATAATGGGTGTATTTTTCATACAGGGTGTGATGGGTGAACACCAGCGGCAGCTTTCGGCGATATGCCGCCCGCACCGCGGCATCCCCCAACAGAAAGGGATGATGGCTGTGAATCACGTCTGGTTGAAATTCGTCGATTTTTTCGTCGATAATAAAGGGGATCGGTATTCTTACGGAAAAATCGCTTCCGTTGAAGTTCTGAATCGCCGGCACCCGAAGCAGGTCTTCACCTTCATCCGGAGCCGCTTCGGAATCCGGAAAGGTCGGCGCCACCACCAGAACCCGATGGCCCAGCTTTCTCAGGTCTTTGGTGAAAAAGGCGACCGAACGGGCCACACCGCCCACATGGGGCAGGTACGTATTGGTAAACATGCATATGTTCATGCGGATTGCTCCTTCAATACAAAGCGTTTTCGGCGCAAATCGCCTACCGTAATCTTCTGATACCCGGGAACATCAATCACGATATCGGAGGGAGGGGTCAAGGCTTGGGACAAATCGGCCGTCACTTCAAAAACCACCTCCCGGTCCGCTGAAAAGAGCCGCACTTCCACCGGTCCGAAGGGGGTCCGGGTGGGGCCGAAACCCACCGGCCCACCGTTTTCGATCCATTCCGGCCAAATCCCCGATCCCAGCACCAGTCCGTCCCCTTCTTCCCGAACAAACAGGTTTCGGATCATCATGGCCCATTCCGCGGCGGCCCACCCGTGCTGACCGTCGCCCATGCACCCCCCCCCGGTCAGCGGGTGAATCGCCTCGGGCCACTGCCCGGTGGTGGTGGCCAGATTCGCCACCGTCCGCATCAGCATCCGGTACCGGTCGTCTCCGTTTCGAAGCAGGGTCTGGGCGATATCGAGGGTCAGATAGATGTTGATTCCGGAGTGGATCATATCCTGAAAAAATGCGCCCTCATGAAAGCAGTATTCCATCAGAAATTCGGTCGTTTTCTTGATGCGATCGTCACCCGCCGGAGTGAGCTGAAGCGGGTAGTCGGCCACCATCGATCCGATGGCGCCGGAATCCATCCGCCGGTGCGGAGAAGCGGGAATACCGCCCCAGGATCGGCGGGGGGGAATGGTGCCGATGGACCGGTATATCGACTCCATGAAATCCCGGGCCTCCGCTTCGTATTTTCGCTGGTACCCCGATGAACCGAACAGGCCGAACAAGTGGGCGGCGCCGTGAAGCCCGGCCACACCCCAGAGATCATCCCAGTAATAATAGTCATTGGGCCCCAGATGCTCCGCGCTGAAACCGGGCGGAAACAGACCGGCGTGGGGGCCTGCGGAGGTTTTCTTGATCCGTTTTCGAATGATCCATTCGGCGCCTTTTTTCACCGACCGCATCCAGACCGGATTGAAGGAATGGTTGGTGATCCGCTGGAACCGGTCCATGATCCAGAGTACCTGACCGTTGGAATCCCATTCCCCTTCCTGGGACTGAAAATAACCGGTCATTTTCTGCCGTTCGGGAAAGGTGTTCAGCAGCTGAAACGCCCGATCGGTCATCCCCACCGCCATCAGCACATTGAGCATGAGGCAGGCGTCACGAAACCAGAACCGCCGGTAAGTGTAAGGGCCGGGAACCACGTCATCGGCCGACAGCAGAACCAGGGTTCGAATGGCGGCATCGTAGAGAAACTGAATGTTTTCATCAGGCACTGTAAGGCAGGCCACACCGGAAAGGGCTTTCTCCCATGCTTCATTTACGGGACGCGGCGCCGGTCTCGAGTAGAAGTAGCTTTTCTTGGGCAGATCCAGATTCAGTGGAATTTGAATGTGAACGGAACGGTTTTCACCCCTGGAAATCCGAAACAGTGCCGCCGCGGTAGCCATGCCCACTTCACAGGCGGTCTGTTCATTGCCGCCGGGCCGCTCCAGCTGATGAATGACATCCCCGGCTTCATAGTTGGAAAAGAGAACTTTTTCCGGTGTCTGGTCGAATTTTACCAGGGCGTTTGAATTGACCAACCATCCCGGGTTGATCTTTTCGGATCGAATCTTTTCGATGAATTGGATTCCTTCCGGATTGTAAGGGCGAAGCGCCACCACCAGCCACCCGCCGTCGGGGCAGCTCCCGTCGGCGGTGATGTCCGCGGTCGGAACATTGTCGGAAAGGGTGAGGGTCACGCCAGAATCGAGGTGCATGCCGTCACGACGGCATCGGGTCTCCACCCTCAGGTTCGGGGAGAGTATCCATTTCTGTTCGGCGTCATCGAATTGGGAGGGCAGCAGCATATCGCCTTTTTCGGGCAGCAGCCACAGGTCGATGGACCAGCCGTCATACAGCGGCGTCACCAGGCCTCGCGGGTCCACAATCGGATAAAGGGGAAGATCCGGATGCCCCACCGCCGTCCAGTTTCGATGGGTCAGGTTGACATGGCTGAAGGAAAACGCTCTGGGGATGAAAGAAGCGTCTCCGGGGTTGAACTGCCGCTCCACCCAGTAGGGCCAGACCCAGTCGAGGTTGTGTTGAATGGCCTTCGTGTTGATGAGCCCGCGGGCATGAAAGGCGATGCCCGCCCGCACCAGCTCAATGGGTTCCTGCACCTCGGAGGGCTGGGCGAACTGTCGCATTCGGGCCAGGAAGGTCAGGGGATCGATGATCCCGTAAGCTCTTGCCGCGCGTTTGATCAGAAATTTCCAGGGTATCCATCGTTTCAGCATAATAAAGAATGGTAACGCATACAGCAGAAAAATAAAGGGGGAAAAGTCGGTATATTTATTTGGGGAGCGTGTATTTTCAAAATGGTTGGGGAAAGGGGGGTCGGGATATCCGGGGGAAGGGGACGAAACTCGATAATGATATCCTTGACGCAATCAAAGAGTCGAGATCAAGAAGTTGAGCATTCCGAACCATTTCCTGCACCTGCCGGTGTCGGTTGCCGAAGATGAAGACGCTTGGGAAGACAAATCCCACACCTTCATTGAGGTTCCGAATGAACTGGTTCCCGCTGTGCGCGAACTGCTTGCCAAGAAGGTGGTTTGGGGGTACCGCAAACATCGTTCATCTGGCAGATTCAAATCTCAAAACCAAAATACGACAATCTGTATGGTTGCGATTGTTCGGTTATTCCGGAAGCCTGTGGATTTCCGCCCACTTCAACCATCATCGCCCCCGGCAAACGACTCGCCAAACATCTGGGAAACGAGATTTCAGGTTCCGCAGAAGGTGGCCTGCACCACCTGTTCGGGCCTCGGCGGCGATTGATAGCTGCCGTACCCTTCCTGCTCGGTATAGGGGTTCGTCAGCACATTGTTCATCTCATGAAAGAGGCGGAAGTCATCCTGCAGCCCCGCTTCGATCACCTCTTCGATCTTGTGGTTTCTGGGGATAAAGACCGGATTGACCCGGTTCATGCGCTGCCGGATCGCCTCCGCGTTCAGATCCTGCCGGTGAATCCTCTTGTGCCATGATTCAAAAAAATCTTTAAATGCCTCGCTCTGTTCAAAAAGATTCGAATCGGTTTGCCCTTCCACCAGGTGGGCCAGATTTCGAAAACTCAGGGTGAAGTCGAGCTGTTCCGTTTCCAGATACCCGAGCCATTTACGGACGAGATCCCCGTCCCCGGAATAGTCGCCATCGAATATCCCCAGTTTTTGCATCATCTTCTCGGCATATCGCTCCTGGAACCGATTGGCGAAGGATTCGAGTTCCCGGTTGAGCCTGTCGGCCGCCGCTTCGCTGTCCGGCCCCATCAGGGGAATCAGACAGCTTCCCAGACGGCTCAGGTTCCAGAGGACGATCTTGTTCTGGTTGGCATAGGCATAGCGGCCGAACTGATCGATGGAGCTGTAAACCTGATCGGCGCGAAACTGATCCATGAAGGCGCAGGGTCCGAAATCGATGGTCTCCCCGGCGATGGAGGCGTTGTCCGTGTTCATCACGCCGTGGATGAAGCCCAGGGCCATCCATCCGGTCACCAGTTCCACCTGGGCCTCGCCCACCTTCCGGAAAAAATGGAAATAGGCCTCGGGATCGGTAT
>JBEPWQ010000233.1:0-6240 GCA_041642315.1 Desulfobacteraceae bacterium
GTTCTTTGTCCTCCCGGGTGATGCCGAGTGTGGAATATAGCTGGAGCCCGCAGGCCTTGCGGCGGGATTTGTAGGGGTCTTCCCAATTTTCAGGATAATAGGCGTAATCCATGCGACCCTTTTCACCCCGTCTGAAGGCATCCTCCATCAGGTTTTCCAAGCGGCGTTTCTTGTTCCCGGTGACCACCGCCACGTTCCAAGGCTGGGTATTGGTGCCGGAGGGTGCATGCCGGGCGGCATCCAGTATTCGCCTAATCTTCTCCGTCTCAACCGCTCGTTTAAGAAAGGCCCGGGTTGAGTGTCGTTTTTTCAATGCGTTTGCAACGCTCATTTTCCTATCATTTTTTTTTAAATTAAAGAATGCAATCTCATTTGATCCCTATTTATCGAAAACATGGAAAAGACACAAGCGATTTTGACTTTATAATAGGGGGTCAGACAAAAAAGAGAGGTGTAAGCGGTTTTTCTTCCGGACGGGCTTTATGCTCTTTTCTTCCGGCACCCGTCTAGCCATTTTGGAATAGTGAAGTGGCGGTGCCGAATGCTGTAGAGCTGTTTGGTCGTTTTGTCGGATGGCTCAATGAGGATTTGATCATCGTTTTCATTTTTGAAGATCACAAACCGGCGGCGGGCACCCACCGGGTGATTGCTCGGACCGTAATTGGCGACGATTCTGATCTCAAAGAATCGAATCCCTTCGATCGCTTCCACATCCAAACGCTCCTGGAAGAAGGAGGGCTGATCGGGAGTCGGCTGCATGGCCCGCTTTATCAGATACTGAAAGGTCCCCAAGGAGATGTAATCACTTGAATCGAGCGGACCCTGCTGGGTAATCGACCCGGGGTTGCTGGAAGCCTGGTTTTCGGGATCACGAAGATAATCAGTGATATTTCTTATGACGGAATCCTTATTCCCCTGCACAAAGACCATAATGCATTCGATGTGAATCGGCTCTTTGCTCATGTTGCTCAGAAGGCAAGTAGATTCGAGATCATTCCCCTGAGCTTGGTTGAGAAATATTTTGGCCCTCTGGCCGCGGGAATAGCTATGATAAAGCAGCTGCGCATATAAAACCCACACCACCAGCATGCCCACATTGGACACCGCATTGATGACGTTGCCGTATTCATCGATCCAGGAAATCATAACACCCTTTTTTCGGAAATTGTGTCCGGTCTCTCTGAAAAATGGAATCTCCGCCTCAGGGTTCGGCCTCACAGCACCGGAGCACCACAATGGAACGATCCCGGACCGGAACCTTTTCCATCGCGTCAAGCATTTCTTCTTCTTTTAAAAACCCGCCGGCGCCGGTATCCAGGACCTTGGCCCATTGAATGTTTTTTTCAGGCACCGGCGGTTTAAAGGCAATCTCTTCATGCCCGGCATTGAAGAGCACCAGAAAACTGTCATCCTCGATCGGCTGTCCGAAGGGATCACGAGACCGGATGGCACGGCCGTTCAGGAACACGGCCATCGATTTTGCGAATCCTTCGCCCCAGTGCTCTTCTTCCATTTCTTCCCCCCCCGGCGTGAACCACCCGATGTCTTCGATTCCCTTTCCATGAACCGCCTCGCCGATAAACCATCCGCGGCGCATGAATACCGGATGATCCCGACGGAAATGAATGAGTTTTCGGGTGAATTCGAGCAGATCCTCGTCAGCATTTTCCCAATTGAACCAGGAGATTTCATTATCCTGGCAATAGGCGTTGTTGTTGCCGCTCTGGGTGCGTGCGATTTCATCCCCCCCCAGAAGCATGGGAATCCCCTGGGAGAGAAACAGTGTGGCGAGGAAATTCCGCTTCTGGCGTTCTCGCAATTCTATTACCGACGGATCGGTTGTAGGACCTTCCGCTCCGCAGTTCCAGGAGCGGTTGTGGTTCTCTCCATCCTGATTGTTTTCGCCATTGGCCTCATTGTGCTTTTCATTAAAGGAAACCAGATCATTCAACGTAAACCCGTCATGGGCCGTGATAAAGTTGATGGAAGCATTGGGTTTTCGGCCGGTGTTTTCGTATAGATCGGAACTGCCGGTAAACCGGAAGGCGAATTCGCCGAGGGTCTGGTCCTCTCCGCGCCAGAAATCCCGCACACAGTCCCGGTACTTGCCGTTCCACTCCGACCAGAGGGGCGGAAAATTGCCCACCTGATAGCCTCCCTCTCCGATATCCCAGGGTTCGGCGATGAGCTTGACCTGGCTCACCACCGGGTCCTGCTGAATCAGATCGAAAAAGGCGGAAAGCCGGTCCACCTCGAAGAGTTCCCGGGCCAGGGTGGCGGCCAGATCGAAGCGGAATCCGTCCACATGCATTTCCAGAATCCAGTACCGCAGTGAATCCATGATCAGCTGCAGCACATGGGGATGGCGCATGTTCAGGCTGTTGCCGGTGCCGGTGGTATCAAAATAGTAACGCGGATCATCCTCGACCAGTCGATAGTAGGCCGCATTGTCGATCCCTTTGAAAGAGAGGGTGGGTCCCAGGTGGTTGCCCTCGGCGGTGTGGTTGTAAACCACATCGAGAATCACTTCGATGCCGGCCTGGTGAAACGTCTTCACCATGTTTTTGAATTCCGACACCTGATTCCCGAGCTGGCCTCTGGAAGAGTATGCATTGTGCGGAGAAAAATATCCGATGGAATTATAGCCCCAGTAATTTTTCAGCCCCTTCTCCAGGAGATGCGAGTCCTGAACGAACTGATGCACCGGCATCAGCTCCACAGCCGTCACCCCGAGCCGGGTCAGGTAATCGATCACCGACGGATGCGTCATTCCCGAATAGGTTCCGCGCATTTCGGAAGGGATATCCGGGCAGAGCTCCGTAAATCCCTTCACATGCACTTCATAGATCAGGGTTTCATGGGGCGGGATCTGCGGAGACCGATCATCGGTCCAGTCGAAGAAGGGGTTGATTACCACCGATTTGGGCATGAAGGCGGCGCTGTCGTCATCGTTGCGAGGGCCTTCGGGGTCATTGAACCGGTAGGAGAAGACCGCTTCATCCCAGTCTACATTCCCCTCGATCGCTTTGGCATAAGGATCCAGCAGCAGCTTGGAGGGGTTGCAGTACAGGCCCTCCTCGGGCGCCCACGGGCCATGCACCCGATACCCATACCGCTGTTCCAATTCCACATCCGGAAAGTAGCCGTGCCAGCAAAAACTCATGACCTCGGGAAGATCCACACGGGTCTCCTCCCCGTCTTCGTCAAAAAGGCACAGCTCCAACCGGTCCGCGACTTCCGAAAAAATAGAAAAGTTGGTGCCCGCTCCGTCATAATTCGCCCCCAAAGGGTAGGGTTTTCCCGGCCATACTCTCATATATCTCATCCTCCTGGCATCACAAGCACAGAATTCCTTCCGTATTCGTGTTGTTGTCAATCCGGCAGATACCTCTGCAGATCAGAAAGCACCTTGCCTGCATCTTTGAGAAGACTTTTATGGATGTCGATTCAAATTTCCATACCCCCTTCACCCTATTTCTTGCCCGGATTGGCTGTATATCCAATCGGTCGTAAAATCGAGATCAACAAAAGATTCTTCTTGTTTATACTTTCGAAGTATAGAGTCTTATGGTATGGAAAAACGTCATGATCATCCGGCCCCGGCTGAAGCTCTTGCCGACGGTCGTATCTGCTAACCTTTCCCCGGATTGGTTTCTGACCTCCCGATTCAAGCGGGGGGTGGGAGGGGTGATCTTGTTGTTGATATCGGTGTTTACATATAGAGCATGTTGACCTTTACTTTTGTGGATCTAAACAGAAAGGCGTTGTTCTTATGAACGATTTCCATGTCGACGCTTATCTAACCCGGATATACGAGATCCTGACCATTTACGGCCTTCGCATCATCGCCGCACTGGCCATATTTGTCATCGGACGGTGGGTAGCCAAAGGCGTTCGGAAGCTCTTGAAACGGATTCTGAAGAGGCACAACGTCGACCCAACGCTCCGGTCCTTTATCTGCAACCTCAGCTATGTCCTCCTTCTGATTTTCGTTATCGTCGCGGCATTGAACCAGCTGGGTATTCAGACCGCATCGGTGATCGCCATTATCGGTGCCGCCGGCCTCGCGATCGGTCTCGCCCTTCAGGGCTCTCTCGCCAACTTTGCAGCCGGGGTGCTCATGATCATCTTCAAACCCTTCAAGGTGGGAGACTACATCGAGGGAGGCGGCACCGCCGGCACGGTCGAGGATATCGAGATTTTTCATACACAGCTGAAATCACCCGACAACAGAACCATCATCGTGCCCAACGGTCAGATCATGAACGACACGATCGTCAACTACTCCACCAAAAGCACCCGTCGGGTGGACATGGTCTTCGGCATCGGCTACAGCGATGATATCGACCAGGCCCGCAACGCCATTATGGAAATACTTGAACACGATGACCGGGTCATGAAAGACCCCGCTCCCGTGGCACCTGTCTCGGAACTGGCAGACAGCAGTGTGAACTTCGCCGTCCGATTCTGGACGACCGTAGATGATTACTGGTCGGTTTATTTTGAAACCATGGAAACGGTCAAGAAGAAATTCGATGCCGAAAACATCAGCATCCCCTTTCCCCAGAGGGATGTGCATGTTTACAATCACGGCGGTTAAGCAAAGGCGAAAACAGATATAGGGCCTGGAATGGTCGTCCAGATTACCGGGCGAGCGGGAGCCCGCCCGGATGAGCAAGCGGCGAATGCAGCGAAAACCTTTGATTGTGCCGCTCGTTCCACAATGCAAAGGCAACAGCACTATGGGGATCTACGACACGGGAAAAAGGAAAGCCGCCTCCGTTGCCGTCCGCAACGACCTGCGGCCCGGTGACATCGGCTATCTGATCTATCTCCACGGGGTTCTCTATGCGAAGGAATATCGGTTCGACGCCACCTTTGAGCCGTATGTGGCCGGACCGATGGCTGAATTTTCAAAATCGCACACCGCGCGGGAACGAATCTGGATCGTCGAGAATGCGGGCCAGGTGGCCGGTTCGGTAGCCATTGTCGAGGCGCCGGAAAACGCGGCCCAGCTGCGGTGGCTGATTCTTCATCCCGATGTTCGGGGGATCGGTTTGGGGCGGCGGCTGGTGCAGGAAGCGGTCGATTTCTGTAAAAAATGCGGATATGACCGGATTTTTCTCTGGACGGTCAAGGGGCTGGCGGCCGCCACCCGAATCTATACCGGCCTGGGTTTCCAGCTGACCGAAGAGAGCACTCATCCGATCTGGGGGAACACGATCACCGAGCAGCGATTCGAACTGGAACTGATACACGAATGAGTGGAGATGAATGATGAACCAGAAGAAAGTCACCATCCCTGTGGAGGACAAGGGGACCGTTTCCGGTGTGTTGTCGATCCCCGAGGGCTATCCGCCCGTCGGCGGCATCGGTGCGATCTTCGCCCACGGCGCAGCCAATGACATGGACAACCCGCTGATCGTCAAGACCGCCAACGGGCTCTGTCAGGCCGGATACATCACCCTGCGATTCAATTTCCTGTACCGGGAAAAAGGCAAGAATTCCATCGACAGCCAAACCATCCTGGAAAAAACCTGGTCTTCGGCCCTTACCTATTTCAAGGAGAATTCCGGCTGTGATCTGGAAAAAATCATCGCCGTGGGCAAATCCCTGGGCGGCAGAATCGCCTCCCAGATGATCGCCGACCATCAACTGGACGTGGATCGACTTGTTTTCCTGGGCTATCCCCTCCACCCGCCGGGCAAAAAAGAAAAAATCCGGGATGAACACCTCTACCGCATCCATATCCCCATGCTCTTTTTCGCCGGCACCCGCGACCCCTTTGCGGACCTGCCGCTATTGAAGGGGGTAGTGGATAAAATCGAGGGGGACCGAACCCTCGAGATCATCGAAGACGGAGATCACTCTTTTGATCTGCCCAAGTCCTCCGACACCCCGCAGGGGATGGTTTATGATTTTATTTTACAAAAGCTCCTTCAATGGCTGGAACGATAAATAGTACGCCCTGCTTTCGTTGTTCACGCATTTCAGAAATGGCGAGATCGATTGAAATGGCGAGGTCGATTCCGGTTGATCAGGAGTCGCTCGCAATTTCAATGCCTTTTTCAGAGAATATCCGAAAAAACCAGCCCCACTCCGAGCGTATTCGCGTTATCGTTGTAATCCAGGAGGCTCTGTCCGTATCCGTTGAAATACTGAACATAGCCTTTGAGTTTCTTGTACAGCGGAAAACTCCATCCCAGTTCCAAGGCGCCTTTGTTGCCGGAGGTTCTCAGG
>JBEPWQ010000234.1:0-6200 GCA_041642315.1 Desulfobacteraceae bacterium
GAACAATAACATCCAGAGGATCTGACGGACGCACCTGCTTTTTGAGCATCGCGGCGACGACTTGCGCATGGGGCGGACCGCAGTTTCGGAAACAGAGCGGATAAACCATCGACCCATACGAAAAAGGAGCGATCCAAATGTCCATTCAAGATGATTATGCCAAGAACCTGGCCGATGAAGTCTTGAGCGATATGGCCGAAAATTTCTTCGGAGCCCGGAAACAGCTTGATGAAGCCCTTGATTTATTTCGTGAGTATGTTGCCGAGCTGAAAAAAAAGCAGGTTCTGCTGGAGCACCGATTTCGGTTTCTCAACTATCTTTTGGTGACTCCTCAGGCGGTTCATGACTTTTACCGGGCCCTCGGGGTTCAAAACATCGATCCCATTCCCAAAGACGGAATGCTGTCTGAAAAGGTCATACCTGTTCACCTCCCATCCGCCTTTACTCTCAAGGGGCAATACACCAAACTGGTGATCTGGGCCTATGAAACGGTTCAGAAAGGGTGCAAAGCATACAATCACGGAATGGATTATCAGGAGATGAAGCGCGCCGGATTTGAACAACGAGACGCCTATTACGATCTGGTGATGGGAATGCATCAACTCATCAACAAAGAGATTCGCCGGGTGAACGCCAAGGTTTCCCCCAGCCATATCCTTCAAACCGCCAAACGGTTCGATCCGGATACCCAACAGAAAGAGCATTTTACCGGCGGAGGGGCTTATTACGGCGATGACAGCAGCCTCAACCGGGAGTTGCGTTATCAAATCATCGATGAGTCATCCCTGAACATTAAAAAATTTCCGGATCTTCCCGAGTTGTCACGGATCGACCATGAGATTTCCAAAATATGCAAAGACCACTATTCACATCATTCCGAATCGATTCGACGCATCCTCCATGAGGTCAAGGAGAAAATTCGGGAAACATACGATTGAAGGCCCGCTCTCGGATGCTCAAAGCGCTTCAGGTTTGACCGAATGCGCATTTGGTTTCCATCATGTTCATCTTTCCTGTGCATCTGCTGCCGGTTTATTCAGAAGTTTTTCGAGTATATAGAAGCCGGACGGAGTCCCGCCGCCTGAAAATCGGTCATCCTTTCAGAAAGATCTTTTTCCTTCCTAAGAGGAAAAAAATGGTTTATTTTATCATATCCCTCCCATCCTGAAAACGAGGTGGCCATGGCTGTGATCGATATGACCGCGACCCGGGTGTGGGTCAAACAGGTGACGACAAATATCTTCTATCGTGGAACCCGCCACCTGTTCGGCACCGACTTTATGAAGCGTCATCGGAAGATTTTGATTTTTACTTCACCGCTTCTGTGGATCGTCGGTATTTTCGCTGGATATGAAATCTATCACCGTGCCGCTGAGTCGTTCCATACCGCCACCGTGAACCGGATTCGAACCGAATTGGCACAAGATGGGGATGACGCCAAACCCGGCCGACCGGGGGCGGTTCATCACCTCGCAGACAATCTGGCGCCCTTTATTTTTTTGGGCGAGGTGGCGGAAATTCAGTCGGTGGTAGAGGAGGTCCGCAAAGACCTGAAAGGGCTTCGGTATCTGGAAGTTCGCAACGGCCGCAAAGAACTCTATTCGGTGGGGGTCCCGGAGGGGACTCTGCGCCGCCGTACCCCGATCGACCGGATGGGGCCGGTATCGGTGTCCATGGGCATATCGCCTCGAAGCGAGGTGGTGATCGAACTGTCCGCAGAATCCCGGTTTGCGGAATCCGATTACAAGGTCGGAGAGGTGTATCTCTCGGTGGACGGGCGCATTCAGGACCCGACGCCGCATTACCGGCTTTTGCTGGCGGTCTGGTCCTTTGCGGTGATTCCGGTGCTGCTGCTGATGATGGGGGCATCGCTCAATTTGGCGGTATGGATGGGCGAAAAGAAAAAATTGACCCGGTTTGTTGTCGGCCTGATTGCGTACCGGATGTTTCAAAAGGAGAAGCGCTCCCGTGATAAAATGGTTTTCTGGACCGCCGTCTGCATGCTGCACCAGGCGGAGCAGAAGGCCCGGGAAGCCCGCCTGTCCGACCGGTCCGAGCGGCGGATCGGCCCCTATCGACTTCAAGCCAGCATTGGGCGGGGCGGAATGGCCGAGCTGTTCATCGCCGAGAAGATTCGGGAAGGCGGCTTCAGAAAAGTAGTGGCATTAAAAAAAATTCTGCCCCATTTGGCTGAGGAAAAAGAATTTACCGACCGGTTCATTCAGGAGGCGCGGCTTGCCGCCCTGCTTCACCATCCCAACATAGTCGTCACCAATGACTTCGGCAAGTTTGAGAACGATTACATCATTGTCATGGAGTACATTCGAGGAAAAAACCTGGCCGAAATCATGAAGGTGAAAAAAGGGGGGATGGCTTTGGAGCAGGCGGTCTACATCGTTAGCCAGATCTGCCGCGCTTTGGATTATTCCCATAATAAACGGGATGATCTCACCGGACGCCCTCTTCATATTATCCACCGCGATGTAAGCCCTCAGAATGTGATGATTTCTTTTCAGGGGGAAGTGAAGATCAGTGATTTCGGGATCGCCAAGGCCGGCTTTGACGTCGGTTTGACACAGACCGGCGCTATTATGGGCAAACTCTGTTATCTCTCCCCGGAGCAGGCCATGGAAGGGGAGACAGTCGATCACCGCGCCGATATTTATTCGACCGGGATCATCTTCTATGAAATCCTTTCCGGCAGGCGGGTCTACCAGTTTCGAAGTCCGGTGGAGGCTATCAATGCCATCCCCAAAATGAAGATTCCGGCCCTTCGAACGGTAATCCCGGATATTCCGGAGGAGATCGACCGGATCGTCATGAAGGCGCTGGAAAAGGATAAGCAGGCACGCTATCAGACGGTCGGTGAAATGGAGAAGGACCTTGAAATTCTGCGGCGGGATTTCACGATCACCTATGATATGAATGATCTCTCCCGGTTCATGCGCACCCATTTTCCGGGACGTCTCACGTTGCAACCCGAACCACCCGTATTCTGCTCTAATCTGTGGCCGTTTATCTGCGATTTCATGAATCGGTAGATAGTCTATGTAACTTCCCGAGGTTTTTTTCACTTCACTGCAAATGGTTTCAGCCGTTCGATCAGGTCCCTCACTTCGGCCTCCCGATGCTCGGCGGGCACTTGAGTCAACTCCGTCAGTGCTTCCTTCAATTTCTGTTTGACCACCAGATCCTTCGCTTTCCGGTACTGTCGTGTGTTGAAGGCGCGAATGCAGTCTCGCAGCAGATTCTTGCATTCACTGCAATCCGGATCGGCAGCCAAAGCCGATTGAAAATGAGAGATTCCTCCAATCCATTCTTCCGACTCGCACAGCTTTTCTCCCCGGTTTCGATGGGCCGAGGACAGATGTTGCCGGGCGGAACGATCGTCGGGATTCAACCGAAGAACATTTGAAAATTTGGGAATGGCCTGCTCGTATTCTCCTTGTTCAAAAAGAAATGTAGCGTTCTTCATCGACATGTCGGCCTCAAGGCTTTCATCGAAACGGGTCATGCATGAATTGCAAGATTCGTCTAATTCCAAGGCTTTTTCAAACTGTTCACCGGCTTCCTCATAGGCACCCTTTGCAAAAAGCTGATGGCCGAAACCGGAATGGGCCGCCACCAGGTGTGGGATTAAATTTGGATCTCCAGGATTGTTGTCTCGAATCCAATTGAACTGGATAATGGCCGGTTTGTATGCCGAGGCCTCCAGATGAGCGAGACCTGCCTGCAGGGCGGCCGCCGATTCCCGGGCCCGGTTGAGATATTCCCGGCAGGTATCGCAGTCGGGATCGGCATTCAGGGCTGATTTCAAAATATCCTCAGCTTGGGCGTAATTCCCGGCTTGGATTCGGGCTTTTGCTTCCGTGAGCAGAACTTCGGCCTGATCCGGATCGGCCTTTTTCGGCTCTGCCAATCCGTGAATCGGGGCCTGTTGAACACTCTGTTCGGGCTCAACCGGGGCCGGCGGGGTAACTGCGGCTGTCTCGAGAGGTGTATCCGGTTGCGCCTTCTCGGAGTTATCCTCCTCAGGCATTTCCTCGACCGGTGTATCGGCCGCAGCGATCTGGTTTCTCAGGAGTTTACAATCCCTGCAATCGGGGCGGATTTTCAAAGCCTCCTGAATGTGAAGCCGGGCTGAATTTAGATTTCCGGACCGTTGGGCCTGCCGGGCCGCCATGAGGTGGGTCTGAAACAGGTATTCGGTCACCTCCACTCGGCTTGGATCCCGCACCCGCAGGGCTTGGAAAGTCCGTATGGCGTTGTCGACGTTTCCAGCGTTTAGATAGCCGATTCCACGTTCGATTCGGTTGTGAAACGGCGTATCATCCGGCGCATCCGGGTACCGGATTGCTGCAAGAAGAGGGTATCCGAACCGCAGCCAGAGGTGATCCCCGCCGGCTTCTGCGTCCCGTGAGGAGATCGCCAGGGTGATCACCGGAATAGACTCTCGTTCACCGAAACTGCCCAAGGAACCGGGTGAGGTGGGCAAATCGGACACCGCTGCATCCGGATATGTGTAATCCGACATCAGCCGGGCGATCTGAAATGCTTCTTCCGGTCCGTCCGGATCATATCCTTCCAGATAGAGCTGTCTCAGGCTGATGATCCGCTCGGGTCGGCATCGGTCGACCAGTTGCATGAGGGCTTTGGAGCGGGGATGAACAGTATTTTCGGTGAAGGCCCGGCGGATGTCCTCATCCTGATGGATCACCAGGATTACCTCCCGGTTCGGAACGGGCTTGTTTTCCAAAGCGGTCTTCAATTTTCGGGCCAAGGTTCGGGCTGCAGGTTCTCCGCCCCCTATGGCAGCCAGTATCAGGACCTTGGTGTTCCCTTTTCCGATAACATCGCCGTTTTGAATGCGGCGGTGCACCCATTCTCCGCACCCGAGCGTTTCCGGCGCTATGGCCGAGGTATCGGTTGAAGCTGTATCCGTTCCCCGGATTGGAATACAGCCCGTCCACGCGGCGGCCGTTACGGCCGCCAGAAGGATCCAAACACGCGCGCTTACGGAACTCTTATTTTTCATGTCCGCCGTCCTTTTCGGCCATGATCACCGTTTCGGCCACCCCGTGAATATTTTGCCGGGCCGGGAAGCTGTTTGAGCGACAGCGAGTTCTTGCCGGTCCGGCAAAATATTCACGGGGTGGCCTACCCGCCATTCAGGATTGGCCGAAACGATGATCGAGGCCTCCTTTTCGAAAGCCCGAAGAAAAAATCTCAATGCCTTCCCATTCGGAAATGTACAATTCGGGAGAGGGGTCGTCAAGCAACTTTGCGGTTTTCCAAGAAAAATGTTAGATGTTCAGGTGTTGAGGCGGGCAGGGGGATCGGTAAAGCCGATTTTTTTCTGTGTAAGATTGCAATGCAGCAATAAATGAATATATTGTCTTGACTAAATACCGGATAGAAATTATACAGACGCTTTTCAAATAAATAATCTTCAGAAAGTCGAGTTTCCATGGGTATACGAGAAAGAAAAGAACGAGAGAGGGAGAGAAGACGTCAACAGATCATCGTTGCCGCCAAACGGGTATTTTCAGATAAGGGCTTCAGCAAGGCGACTATGGAGGACATTGCCAAAGAGGCGGAGCTGAGCCCCGGTACACTGTATCTCTATTTTAAAAACAAAGACGAGCTATATGCATCCCTTTCGTTGAGAATACTTCAATATCTAATTATAAGACTCGAACATGTGGTCGGCAACAAGGAATTGACTCCCGAGCAGAAAATAGAGGCCCTCACCGAAGCCATGTTCGATGTTTACGAATTTGATCCTCTTATAATTATTAATATGTTTCACCTTCAATCAAGTGAAACCTTGAAAAATCTGTCCGACGACCTGCTCACGGAAATAGAGAGCTTGTCAAGGAAATCCTTGGGAACCATGGCCAGCATTTTTCAGGAGGGGATCGATCAGGGAGTGTTCATTCAACAGCATCCGGTGGCGATCGCCGATATTTTCTGGGCGCTGTTTTCCGGAGTGATTCTCTGGGAATCGAGCAAAAAAATTCTAGACGGCAAAAAAGATTATCTCAAGGATACCCTCAAGACCGCCTTTGAAATCTTTTCCCGGGGAATTCAAAAACGCTGATCCGATTTCGATATTCAAATTTTGTCCGCAGACCATTAAATCATATGTAAAAAAACCCCAATCCTCGTCCGCTTTCGAAGCGGATGAAGGTTGGGGGGCA
>JBEPWQ010000235.1:0-6187 GCA_041642315.1 Desulfobacteraceae bacterium
ATGGTAGAAAGGCCACCCCGGGGGATTCTCCCGGTCCGGGAAGCTGTTTGAGCGAAAGTGAGTTCTTGCCGGGCCGGGAGAATTCCCCGGGGTGGCCGAAATGGTGATCATGGCCGGTTTTCTTGAAGAAGCGGTTGGATGTGGTGTTCGCATGACGGCACCACATGCAAAAAAACGGTAACTGGAAAATGGAATGACGACCCCGGAAAAATCGGGATATACATGAGAACGGATACACCTTTCGCTGAAACGGATTCGAGGATTCGGGAGGCGCTTTTAGACCATCAGACCCGACCGAATCCGGAGCGGATGGATGCCTTGCGGGAATTTAAACGGTCGAAGATCAGCCGAAACAATTTGGACCAGGCCTTTGCTGCTTGCGAATCTGTTTCCATTCCATCGGACCCGCTGCAAGCGGGTTTTGATCCTGCCTGCCCGCGTCTGGACGCCGATACCGTTCGGTCTGTGTTGGAAGACAATCCGGAGAATCGCCGCTGGCTTTCTCAGGTAATGAATCGAGAACGGAAGCGATTCGAACCGACCCTGTCCGAAGATCTGGTAGTCGCAGCGGATCAGCTTCTCACCTATCTCGCTCAGGCGGTTTCCTTCTGGGAGGCGGATGCCTTTCCTCTGGAAGCCATGGCGGAGCTTCCCAACCGCTACGGCTGGACCTTTTCCACCGATGCTTGGTCCCTGCGGGAACAGCTTCGGCGGGAGGCGCAGGTTGTTCGACGGGCCTGGCGGGACATTTTCAATTTGTCCAAAGAGGGCCCTCTGCAGGTGATCCTGAACGAACGGGCTCCCACCGATTACATGACCTGTTCAATCCCGCCCGAGGCCGGAATTTATCACGAAAAAACCAAGTCGGACGATCTGCCGGTCCTCCTTTATACCGGCCTCAAGATCGCCTCCTCCGAGCACCGGGATCCGCTGGCGGGAACCCCCGAAGGGGATCGCCTGGAGCAGGCCGTGGCGGTGGCGCGGGAATTGAATCGGCGCCCGGTGCTGCTCGATTTTTCCCGACGCCGGTTTCCCCGGGCATTTCTTCGGGTCTGCCGTTTTGCTCGCCAGGCCGGCTGGCGAATCCGGCCTTTCGGGAAGGTTCGGAGTCGCACCCGTGAAAAGCTGCCGGGCCCCAAATCTTCCCGGGGATTGCCGCCGATTTCGGGTGATCCTGTCCTTTATCTGTATGATCCCTGGCCGATTTCCGATCCGGAGATCATTCAAAACCTGGACCCAAAGGCGCGAGCAACGCTGTGCAAATCTCCCCGGACCAAGCCCTGGCAGGACGACCGAATCGGTGCCCGTACTGAAATGGAAGCCGGCTCGGACGGGGTTTACCGCACGGTATCCGAACCCTGGGTGGTGCCGGTCCTGGGCGGTTGGGCTCGAATCGATGACCTTTTTAAAAGCCGTCTGGCACGTTTTCTGGGATTCAGCAACGCATGACGAAAAAGCGACTCGCCTGTGTTTTCGACCTGGACGGCACGCTGGATCACGGCGATCCGGTTCAGGGCGGTTTTCCCATTAGAGGGCGTACCACGAATGCATTTCTCGCGCCGGAAACCCTGGAGCGGTTGTGGATGCTTTCCCGGCGGGCGGATATCTTCATTGCAACCGGGCGCAGCCATTCTACCGTTCGGGATTTCCGGTCCCATTTCGAAGCCGCCGGGGTGGGCATCACCGGATGGATTCTGGAGCACGGCGCGGTGGTGCCCGATCAGGACATCTGGACCCGTGAGGTTCTGGAAGGGATCGACCTTCACCGAGTCTGGGATGATATCGAGCGTCTTGTTCAAGAAAGAGAGATGCCGATCGATTGCCGGTATTACCGACCGGGCCGGAAGGCGACGGTGCTGCTTTCGGGGCGGGGCGCGCTTCTGGGCGAGCACCTTCTGGATCTGGCCGCCGGGATTCTCGACGGCCGGTTCCGGTCCATCGTGGGACGCCGGAAGCTTACCCTTATTCCGCTGAAGGGAGATAAATACAAGGCTTTTTCGGCCAACTTCGGCGATACCCACACCCTCGCCTTTGCCGCGGGAGACCAGCCGGATGATCTGACCCTGCTTCAGCAGGCCGCTTTTCCGGTTACTGTGGGGAATGCATCGCCGCTGGTGAAGGAATATGTCCGCCTGCGGGGCGGGTTTGTAGCCGACGCTTCCGGGCACCAGGGCACGGTGGAGAGCATCGACGCCATCCTGAGGCGGCTGGATTCATCGGGCGGCCGACTCCGGCTTCCCGGATTCCGGCTCCCGGTGGAGGAGGCCGAGACCTATCGCCCCTCCCGCCGAGCCTATCTCGATCTGCTGTTTGACCGGACGCCCCATCCGGCGGAGATTCCCGATACCGATCTGCTGACGGAATGGTCTCATCGTCTGAACCGGGGCCGCGGGTTGGTTCTGGAGGTACGAATGCGCGACTGGGGCGGGGAGATCAAGCCGCTTCGGGCTTTGCTGAACGCGTTGACGCCCTTTTTTCCCGATGCAAGATGGCGTCTGGGATTTCGGCCCGAGCGGATCGGGGTGGAAAACCTTTGCCGTTTTTCCCAGATCACGGAGCGGCTGTCGGAGTTTGAACCTCTGCCTGATGGGTCTCCGAGATTATCCGCACCCGGCGTGGACGGATCGCCTGTTGTTTCTGCGAAGTCGAATGCAACGATTTTGCTGTACGATTACCCGGAGGATCTCGATCCCTGGGCCGCTCTGGCCCTTCCCCGACTGATCACTCGGCACCCCCGGGATCATCGAACCTGGTTTGCCAATCCCATGCATCTAAAGATCATCGGTGCGGAGGAGGGGATTTTGCCGTTCAAGCAAAAGGCCGGACCGGGGGGTGGGATCATGATGGCCGCCAATGTAATCGGTCCGACGGATATTCGCATTGCAGCGGAAGGGTTTCGGCAGCTTCGGGACCAGGGGCTTCTAAATCGGCTCATTATCGCGCCCCGGGTGATCACCAATCCGGAACGGAATCGGATGATACAGGCCGCGGTGGCGGGAATCGGTGAAGGGGCGGTTTTTTTATCGCGGTTGAAGCCGCATGAACCGGCGCCCCGGGTGCTGGTTGTGGATACTTACGGCGATCTGGACCGTCTCTATAAAGGGTGCGCGGTGACCTACCTGGGGGGCGGGTTCAATCCGCGAAAGCGGGGATTCGATCCCATGGAATCCCTGGTCTGGAAGGTGCCGGTTCTGATGGGACCTGTGTATGATTACAACCGTGTGTCGGTAGATGGATTAAAAAAAACGGGGTGGATAACGGTGCTGCCGGACCCCACGAAAGCGGCGAAGGATTTTTCAGATATTGCCGAGCGGCTCCTGTCTGATCCGCCGGACCTCACCGAATTGAACCGTTTTGTCGAGGCCCGGCGAATGGATCCCCTTCGCGCGGCTGCGGAAATCATGGCCGATCTATGCGGCGTGACCGGTCCGGGCGGCCTGGCCGGCCATCAGTACTGGTTTGCGGAGAACCGATTCTTCGCCCAATCCGATATTGATCCAGAAGATCTGGCGGGTTGACGCCTTATAGATAGCTTTCGTCCGTAAACGGCTCCAGAATTTCACCGGTGGCCGCCGCCAGGTTCTGCCAGGCCTGTCGCAAGGATACCAGGGCCTGGGCCAGTCGGCTCTGGGCCTGAGTCAAATCCCGCTGGGCTTCATTGAGCCGGACCAGAGAGGCCTGGCCGGCATTGTATTCCTTTTCCACCAGATCCCGATTCTGCCGCACCAGCTTGGCGTTTTCCCGCTGAAGCGCCACCTGCTCCTGGGCCGACTGCAGAGAGGTCAGTGCCTCCCGCACATCCGATGCCACCGAAATGCGGCTATCCTGAAGCAGGTTTTCGGCTTCGGCCAGGGCGGCCCGGGCCTCCCGAAGCTGGGCGAGGTTGTTTCCTCCCTCAAACAGGTTGTAGGAAAAGATGAGGGCGACGGACCCGCCGAAATCATCCCCTTCATAGCCGAGGTCATCGGCCCGTTCGCCGTCCACCGAGCCGGTGAGGGCGACCGACGGCAGGAACCGGGATTTGGCCACCCCGATGCCGGATTCCGCCTGCATCCGCTCGAATTCATCCCCGAGCAGGTCGGGACGGTGTTGATAGGCATAGAGGATGAGCGGCTCCGGCTCCGGCAGGATCAACTCCCCTGGCTGTTCGTCACCCAGTTTTGCCAGCGGCAGCCCGGACGGAAATCCGGCATCGGGAATGCCCATGAGGGCGGCCAGCCCGTACAGGGCGATTCGGTAGGATTCCCGGGCCTGCAAGAACTCGGTTCGGGCCGAGTTGACCTGAACCTCGAAGTTGAGCACATCGCTCAGGGAACCGGTGCCGACCTCCCGCCGGGCCCGGGCGTCCTCGGCCTGGCGCAGGTTGAATGCTTCGTTGGCGGCGGCGATGGCCATGTTTTCCCGGGCCAGCTGGGCATTGTAGTAGCTGTCGGCCACGGCCGCCAATATCAGACGGCGGGCGTCGGCCCGGGCCGCCAGGGTGCCTTGTTCGGCGAAGCGGGCCGCAGCGGTGCGGAATTTTCGGGCGAACCCGTCAAACAGGAACCAGGTGGCGGAGAGGCTGGTTCGATAAATGGACAGGGTGTCTTCCTGCTCGAGGTCACCGAATTCGGGAATGTCCCGGAACTGAAGCTGGTTTTCCGGAGTCCACACGCGAGTCCCGGAGGCATCGGCATCCACTGAAGGCCAGTAAGCGGACCGGGCCTGCATGACCCGGGCCTGGGCCTGGCGAACCCGGTCCAGCGCTGCGGCCAGTGAGGGGCTGTTGGCCGAGGCGATCCGCTGGGCGGTTTCCAGATCGAGCACCTCCAGCAGTTCCAGATCCAGGGGGTCGGAACCCAGCGGGGCGTCGATTTTCTGAGCCCCGGCAGCGATCGGCATCAGCAACATCATTGTGAAGACGGAACACAAACGCAGATATCGAGAATCAAACATGGGTCATGAACTCCACTGTTCTGCGGATGCAGAAAGGGAAATCCTTCCGCACCCCCGTTGAATCAAGGGCGTTCCCGAGAAAACCTCGAGAACGCGGGAATGGGTTTTGAGGCCATGATCACCATTTCGGCCACCCCGGGGAATTCTCCCGGCCCGGCAAGAACTCACTTTCGCTCAAACAGCTTCCCGGACCGGGAGAATCCCCCGGGGTGGCCTTTCTACCATTCAGGTTTGGCCGAAACGATGATCAACGCCGGTTTTGAAGAACGGCTTGCAGCGTATCCTCGGTGATTATCCGGTTGCCGATCGGGAGGTCGGCGGACGCCGATCCAGGGGATAGACCTCAACCGGAGCCGCCGGTTCGGGTTCGGAATCCGCCGGGTTCGGGGCGCCGGCATACCGCAGCCGGGCCGGTTCCATATCCACCGGCTCCGGCCAGAATCCCCACCGCAGGCGGTGGACCAGCCGCCGCAGATCATTCAGGATCACCAGCAGACTCGGAATCAGTACCAGGGTCAGCACCGTGGCGAAGAGCACCCCGGCGGCCAGGGAGAGCGCCATGGGGATCAGGAACCGGGCCTGAAGATCGGTTTCGGTGATCAGGGGCGCCAGACCGCCTACGGTACTGAGGGTGGTCAGCACGATGGCCCGAAGCCGTCGGGCCCCGCCGTTCTGAATCGCCTCCAGGAAGTCCATCCCCTCGGCCATGTTTTCGTTGATCCGCTCGATCAGCACGATGGCGTCGTTGACCACCACCCCGGTGAGGGCCACCATCCCGAATATGGAGAGCAGGGACAGATCGAAGCCCATGATCAGGTGGCCCAGAATGGCGCCGATAATCCCGAAAGGGACCGTGAACAGGATCACGAAGGGTTGCACATAGGACCGGAACATGGTCGCGATGATGACGAAAATCCCCACCAGGGCCAGGGGAAAACCGATCAGAAGGCTCGAAAAGGATTCGCGCATCTTTTTCTTTTCGCCCTGAACCGCCACCTGAAGGTCCGGGTATTTCTGCTCCAGTTCGGGGAAATAGCCCTCCGACACCCGGCTCAACACCTCGTTGGCGTTGGCCTTGTTGGTGTCCACCGCCGCCGAGACCGCCACCCGCCGCATGCCGTCGGTTCGGGTGATGGTGGAATAGCCGGGGGCGAACCCGATGTTTGCTACCGACAGAAGCGGCACCTCGTGGCCGTTGGGGGTGCGGATGCGGATTTTTTCGAAATCGGAGACACGGCTCCGCTCATCGGCG
>JBEPWQ010000236.1:0-6146 GCA_041642315.1 Desulfobacteraceae bacterium
GATCGGGGCGCCGAATTCGCCTGCGGACCCGACTGCAAACTCGGGTGCGAGTGCGACCGGTTTCTGGAAATCTGGAACCTGGTCTTCATGCAGTTCAACCGGGACGCCTCCGGCGAGTTGACCCCGCTGCCCAAGCCGAGCATCGATACCGGCCTGGGTCTGGAGCGGATGGTCTCTATTCTTCAGAACGCCCCCACCAACTTTGAAACCGACCTGATCTTTCCGATCATTCAAAAAGCCCAGGAACTCTCCGGCAAACGGATCGGTGCCTCCCACGAATCGGATGTGGCCATGAAGGTGATCGCCGACCACAGCCGGGCCGCCGCCTTTCTGATCAACGACGGCGTGCTGCCGGCCAACGAAGGCCGCGGGTACGTGCTGCGGCGGATCATGCGCCGGGCCATCCGCTACGGCCGCAACATCGGGCTCACCAAACCCTTTCTCCATGAAACCGCCGGGGCGGTCTTTGACATCATGAAACCGGCCTATCCGGAGCTGTCCGAGGCATCCGCCTTCATCACCAACGTCATCACCAATGAAGAGGTCCGGTTTTCTGAAACCCTCGACAAGGGGCTGGCACTTCTCAACGACACCCTCTCCGAAATGAAGGCCAAGGGCGAGACCGAGGTCCCCGGAGACGTCATCTTCAAACTCTACGACACCTTCGGCTTTCCGGTCGACATCGTTCGGGACATGGTCCGGGACCGGGACATGACCCTTGACATAGACACCTTTGACCGGAACATGGCCCGGCAGCGTGAGAAATCCCGCTCCACCGCCAGCTTCACCCAGATCAGCGAGGCCTATAAACACCTGTCGGCCCAGGGCATCATCCCCGAATTCGTGGGATACCAGACCCTCTCCTGCGAATCCGACATTCTGCTTCTGGTCAAAAACGGGGAGGCGGTTCCCGAGGCCGGCACCGGAGAAGAGATCGAGGCGGTCACCGCCAAGACCCCTTTCTACGGCGAAGCAGGCGGCCAGGTGGGGGACGTAGGCGCCATTACCGGTCCGGAATTTGAAATGACGGTGACCGATACCATTAAAGATCCCACCGGACTGGTCATTCACCGGGGAAAGGTCGATTCCGGAACCGCCCACAAAGGCGACATCGTCACCCTTACCGTGGACCCGGAAGCCCGCCAGGCCACCGCCCGTCACCACACCGCCACCCATATTCTTCATTCGGTCCTGCAGGAGGTGCTGGGAGACCATGTCAAGCAGGCCGGCTCCCTGGTTGCGCCGGACCGGTTCCGGTTCGACTTTACCCATTTCTCTCAGGTGGCGCCTGAAACACTCGAAGAGATCGAAACCCGGGTCAACGCCCGGGTGCGCCTGAACGTGCCGGTGGAGATAAAGGAAATGGACGCCGAAGAGGCCTTCCAATCCGGCGCCACCGCCCTGTTCGAGGAAAAATACGGCGACCGGGTCCGGGTCATCTCCCTGGCCGATTTCAGCAAAGAACTCTGCGGCGGCACTCACATCCGCCGGACCGGCGACATCGGCTTTTTCAAGATCGTGGGCGAATCGAGCATCGCCTCCGGGGTCCGCCGCATCGAGGCCATGACCGGGGCCGCGGCAGTGGCCCATGTCCAGCGCACCGCCCGCACACTTCGGAAAGCCGCTGGACTCCTGAAAGACCGGCCGGAGAACCTGGTGGAGCGGCTGGAAAAAAATCTGTTTCACCAGAAAACCCTGGAAAAGGAGGTGGAGCGGCTCAAGGCCAAGATGGCCACCATGTCGGCGGCCTCCATCGAGGATGAAATCCGCACGGTGGGGGATGTCCGGGTGCTGGCCAAAAAAGTGGCCGCCGATACCCCGGCGGCCCTGCGGGACGCCGCCGACAAGTTCCGGGACAAGATCAAATCCGGCATCCTGGTGCTCGGCAGCGGCTCCGACGGCAAAGCCATGCTCATCACCGTGGTCACCAAAGATCTCACCGGCAAATACCACGCCGGCAACATCATCAAACAGGTCTCGGCCATCGTGGGCGGCGGCGGCGGCGGACGGCCCGACATGGCCCAGGCCGGCGGCTCCAGGCCGGAGAAGCTGGATGAGGCTTTAGAGGCGGTTTACGGGATTGTGGAGAGGAGCTGATCTGCCAAAAGAATTTTTGTTCAGGACGGGCAAGTCTCTTTCGTGGGATTTGCCCTTTCTCGGACGAATCAAAGTTCAGACAATTTCTGCATCACCGGCCGCCCGATCAGTTCCGGCAGCGGCAGCACCATATAACCCCGCCGTTTCAGCCCCCAGAGAATCAGATCAACCTCTCGAGTCCAATCGACCATCGTATTCCCGTTCCGGGGCCGCACATCATGCAGGGCGATAATGGCATCCGAATGAACGCGGGCCAGAATCCGCCGTGCCAGACGGCGGATGTTCCGGTTGCCCCGGTCACCGGCCCGGCAGCTGAAATTGAGGGTATACATGCCCAATTCTTCCAGAACCCCCCGGAGCTTTGGATTGGTGACGCCCACCGGCGGCCGGAAGGCCAGCGGCGCGATGCCGAACCGCTTTAAAACCTGCTGGGCGGTTTCGATCTCCCGCTTCAAGGCCCGGCTGCTTTTGAACATGATCAAATTGTCATGGGTGTGGGTATGATTGCCGATGGTGTGGCCCTGATTCAGAATCTCCCGAATCATATCGGGAAATTGTTCGGCCTTGGTGCCATTCACAAAGAAGGTCGCATAAACCTGATGGCGAGCCAGCAGCCGAAGCAGATCCGGGGTCGACACCGGATCAGGACCGTCGTCGAAGGTCAGGGCCACCGCTTTCCGGCTGGTGGTTCCGCGGCTGACCACGGGAAGAAAAAAACCGTATCCGGGAAAAAACGGCGCACCTGCACAGAGCAGAATAAACATGAAAAGGGGGATCGTGGCCATCCGCACATCCCACAAAGACAGCAGGATGGCCAGCAGATGAGCCGCAATGCCGCATTTTTCGGCCGGGGAGAGCATCTCTCCCCTAGCCTCTGACGGCCGCAAACCAGACCGACTCCGGGTTCCCGCCGGACAGGCGGGTGAAGGTGATTCGAAACCGGCCGCGGGTGATCATTCCTTGAAGGGTGTCGATCCGCCGGTAATGGGGAGTCACGCCCAAGAGCCTCATTTTGAAGGCCTCGAATTTCCAGGTTCGGGAATATTCGCCCGTTTCCGGAGGAACCACCGCCCGGATAATCAAGCCGCCCCCATCCCGAAGGCGATCGGCGAGTCGCTCCAGCGTCAGCGACAGGGCCTCATCCGTCAGAAAATGGATCATATCCAGCATCAGGGCCGCATCGGCCGATTCCGGAAGATCGGGAATTTCCGGCGCGCCCGCAGCTTCAGCACGGCCTCGATTTCCCAGAGCCAGATTCGCCACGCGCACCCGCTCCGGGTCCGGATCGATGGCGTAAACCCTCGTGGCCGGGTATTTCTCCACCAGCCAGGCGGCCGGCGCTCCGTATCCGCAGCCGATGTCCAGGACCGTTTGCAAGGGCTGAATCTCATCCAGAAACCGCCCCAGTTCCGAAAACATCGGGTCCAGTTTGAGTTTGAACCGCACGAAAAGCCGCGGATACCCTTCCCGATGCCGGTAGCGACGCCGAATACGTTCTTGTAATGGCCGGGCTTTCGAACTTCCGTCCGCCGGTGATCGTTCCATCCACCGATCTTCGGGTACACAAAACAACCCACGAAGCATCGGCGGCAGCAGAACGAACGCCCCGATCAGGGAGAACCCGATGCCGAGAAAGGAGGTCACCCCGGCGCTTTTCAGCAGGGAGTGCTCGGAAAAATAGAGCGCCCCAAAGCCGATCAGGGTGGAAAAGGCCGCCATGAAGACCGCCACCCGAATCAGCGAAAGGGCCGGGTGGGCCTCATCGGCATACCGTTGATAGGCGCGGACCAGGTAAAGGGAGTAGTCGATGCCCATACCGAAGATGATGATGGAAAGCATCAATCCCGGAATATCCAGCGGATGATTCAGCAGGTTCAATGTCCCGAGGGTGCTGACCAGCGCAAACACCGCCGGGATCAGGGCGATACCGGTCAGCTTCAGATCCAGAAAAAAGAAAAACAGCAGCAAAGCCACGCTGATCCCGATGACGGCCAGCATGCGGGTGAAGGTGGAAAACAGGAGTTCTCCAAGCCGATCGGAAAAGAGGTTCGGATCGAAAATTCTGGCCAGAGGCCGGTACCGGGCATAGAAGGCGTCGGGATCATGGGCCGGCCCCGGGGTCAGGCTGGAAAACTGCATCCATCCGGAGTCCGCCTGCTTTTCCCGAATCCCGAGAAGGCTGAAATACCGCTCCGGGATGTCCCCGCCGCCCGCATTGACGTCCTTCGCGGCCAGGGTTCGGAAGAAGGGCTCAAAGGCGGCCGGGGCGAATCCCGACTCAGCTGCGGCGGCTGTGAAATGGTCCCGAAAGCGCTGAATCCGATCCGGAGTCCAGAATGTACGCCAGGCCGCCAGATTCGCCTGCCGCCCTATTTCCCCCGGAAACACCATGGACGGAATGAACCCCGAATGCAGCCGGTCTTCGGCCATATCCGCTTCCGCCATTTCCAGCAGGGCGTCCCATTTGGCGCGAAGTTCGGCCATATCCGCACCTTCGGTCATCACATAGATCTTGTCGAAAATCCGGCTACCCCAGACCTCGGTCACCAGGGCTTCGGCGGCGGCGGTCTTTCGGCTCACGGTGTTCATGGAGGAGAGGTCCACATCAAACGCGGGCCGGGCGAAAAAGAGCATCACCGCCCCGAAACCGAGGGCGGCAAAGGCGCCTTTTCTTCCGGTGGATGCAAATACGGCCGCCAGCCTTCTCAAAGGCAGGGCTCTCGATCGGGCCGGCGGCATGACCGGAAAAATCCGGGGAAAGAGGGTGTGGACAAACAGAAAAGAAAACCCGATCCCCAGCGCCGTGAAAAGACCCAGCTGCTGAAAGATCGGAAAATCGCTGAAAAAAAGCGCTCCGAACGCCCCCATGGTGGTAAGAGCGGCAAACAATCCCACGGCCCGGACCTCCCGGGAGGCCGCCTTGCCTTTGGTCTCTTCGGGACGATCCAGAAAAAGAAGATAGGCGATGCCGTGGTCGACGGTGATGGAGATGATGGCACCGCCGAAACCGAGGGCCATCAGGGAAAGGGTCCGGTACACCAGGGCGCAGACGAAAAAAGCCGCGGCGGTGCCGGCCAGGGCCGGCAGAAAGGCGAGCAGTCCCATCCAGGGCCGGGGAAATGCGAAAATCAGCAGCAGGGCGATCCCCAGGGCGGCCATCCAGATGGCCCGGCGGACATCCCGCTTGGCGATCATTTCATTGTCCAGGGCGGCCTGGTAGGCCCCTACCGGGGTGAGGGTCACCGCCGCCGGTTCCCGGGCCAGCTCTTCAGCCAATGTGTCCAGCAATCGGTTCAGCTTTCGGGCAAAGGCGGTGTCGGTGCCCGACTCGGCGGGATGGGCCATCACCAGCAGGTGCTTTCCGTCGGTCGACAGGAGTTTGCCCTTGTGGATGCGGACATCCAGGGTGGGGGCCAGGTGGGACAATCGACCCACCACCGGGTCTTTGAAGCCGAGGGGGTCTTTGGCCATAAACGCCGACCGGCCGATCGATTCCATGCTCATGAGAGATCGGCGAAGCGCCGCCAGACGCTCCCGGATGTTCTCCGGTTCCAGGCGCGGGGCGATCTCTTCCTGAAGCTGGGCCTCGGAAAAGAGTACCGGCAGACGGTCGACGATGCCGGTGACCAGTTCCGGAACGAGATCCCCGACCGCATCCATTCCGACCTGTTCAAACAGCCCGCTTCCCATCAATCGGTTCTCGACCTTTTCTCCAAAGGCGACCAGCAGATCCGGATCACCGGTTTGAAGCCCGAGGTCGATCACCATCCGGTCCTGAATCGGATGGTGCCGAAAAATATACCCGGCATCGGAGATCACCGGGTCTTTGCGGGGAAGGTACCGGGTGACGTCGGTGTCGATGTCGGCGATCCAAAACCCCGCACCGATCAGGGCGGCGATGCCCAGTGCGGTAAAGACAAAAAGGCGGTAGCGGATGGTGCCCGTTTTCATGACAGGACCCAGGCCAGTGCCCCGAAGACGGCCGCGAGGTGGGCCGCAATGATGACCGAGCGATGGCGATGGAAGGCTTCGTTCATCTTCTGAAGCCG
>JBEPWQ010000237.1:0-6145 GCA_041642315.1 Desulfobacteraceae bacterium
ATCCGAAATTCAAGGATATCGGCGGCGAAGGCGCCGAAGAAGTGCTGGAAACCCTGTTGAAGGATATCGAAAAGGCCAAAGATGCGGTGGGCGTCGAATAGACCACCTGGAATCCAGTTCGACAAACTCCGGGCGCGGCTTTTTTTAGAAAAGCCGCGCCTCAACCCCATCCGGTTTCAATGAGGATGTGATGGACCCCCGTCAAAACACCCGGAAAAAAAAATGGTCCCCGATTCAAAAATTCAATCGCACGCTGGGTCTGATCGTGAATGCTGTTGAAGTCTCCATTCTTGTGCTTTGCGTCGCCGCTCTGGCCATTCTGCTGATGGCAAACGTGTTCGCCCGCACCTTTTTACAAAGCATCTATTTCGCCGAGGAGGTTTCGGTTTTTTTGGTGATGCTGATCACCTTCACCGGCGTGAGCTACGGGGTTCGAAAGGCCCGACACATCCGGATGGGAGCGTTTCTCGATGCCATGCCTCCGAAAATGGAGAAGGCGTTCATCATTTTCATCTGTGTGGTCAGCGCCTTTGTCATGGGAGTCATGACCTGGTTCTCCTATCTTTACCTGATGAACGCCATGAACATGGGGCACATGACCCCGGCGCTTCGGGTGCCCCGGTGGACCTTTTACGTCATTGTTCCCATCGGATTCGGCCTGGCCTGCATCCAGTATATTCGAACCATCATCAAGAACCTGACCGAAAAAGATCCCTGGCAGTCCCCGGATCAGCAGAGCGAATACGAAGATGAGGAAATCGGGGCCTATGTGCCCTCGGCGGAACCGGACCGGGATTTGAAAGCCGCCCGCCCGAACAAAAAGAATGAACGGATCGAAGGGGGACGCGCCTGATGACATTATTCGGAACCAGTCTTGCCACCATGCTGCTGCTCGGATTCCCCTTCATGGTGACCCTTCTGGGATCATTGATTCTCTATCTCTATGTCTACATGCCGGATATGGCGCCCCGGCTGATGGGGGCGATGGTCCAGCAGGTGATCACCGGCATTACTCCGCCGGCTCTGGTCTGCGTGCCCATGTTCATTCTCTCGGCCAGCATCATCACCTCTGGGGAGTCGGCCGGCCGCCTCATTCGAATGATCAAGTCTTTCGTCGGCCATCTGCCCGGCGGCCTTCCGATCACCACCAACGTCTCCTGCACCCTGTTCGGCGCGGTCTCCGGATCGACCCAGGCCACCGTGGCCGCCATCGGCGGCACCATGCGGCCGATGCTGATGGAGGCGGGGTATAAAAGCTCCTTCACATTGGGCCTGATCATCAATTCCAGCGACATCGCCTTTCTGATACCGCCCTCCATCGGGTTTATCGTCTACGGGGTCGCCACCAGCACCTCGATCGGCATGCTGTTTCTGGCCGGGGTGATTCCGGGCTTGATGATTCTGGTGATGTTCTCCATCTACTGCTTTATCTACTCAAAGGTGAAAAACGTGGGCCGTCTGCCCCGGGCGGACTGGACCGAACGCTGGAAAACGGTCAAAGGCGGGCTGCCGGTCATGGGTTTTCCGGTGATTATCGTTGGCGGCATCTATGCCGGCATCTTCAGCCCCACCGAAGCCGCCGCCGCCGCCGTATTCTATGCATTGATTCTGGAGACCCTGATCTATAGAAGCCTCACATTCGAAAGAATCGTCGATTCTTTCCTGCAGACCGGCGTCATCACCGGGGTGGTCTTCATTCTGGTGGGGGCCGGGCAGGCCTTTTCCTGGATGATCGGTTTCATGCAGATTCCTCAGCAGCTCCTGCCCCCGCTCTTCGGAACCGATCCCTCCATGCTCTGGGTGATCACCATCGTGGTGGTGGTCTATTTCGTCGCCTGCATGTTCGTCGATCCCATCGTCGCCATCTTCATTCTCAGCCCGATCTTTCAGCCGTATGTGGTGGGCGCCGGGGTCGATCCCATTCTGCTGGGAACCCTGGTGACGCTGCAGGCCGCCATCGGTTCGGCCACCCCGCCCTTCGGATGCGACATCTTCACCGCACAGCTGATCTTTCGGCGCCCCTATCTGGAAGTGATCGGCCACGCCCTGCCCTTCCTTCTGATCCTGATTCTGGCCACCATACTTCTGATCGCCTTTCCGCAGATCGCCCTCTTTCTGCCGAACATGGCGCTGGGCGGGTAGCAGGGGAATCTTATGGAAAACATGCCGACCCTGTATGACACCTTTACGGCTCGTGCCAGAATCGGATCCCTGATCTGGGAAACCCCGCTGATTCCGTCCCTGGTTCTGTCGGACACCATCGGCGCCCGGAACCTTCATCTGAAACTGGAATGCCTTCAGCACACCGGTTCGTTTAAGGTCCGCGGGGCGGCCAACAAGATCTTGAGCTTGACCGATCAAGAAAAGGATCGAGGGGTGATCACTTTTTCCACAGGCAATCACGGCAAGGCGGTGGCCTATGTGGCCGCCCGATCGGGGGTTCGGGCGGTGGTCTGCCTCTCCGAGCATGTGCCGGATTACCGGGCCGAAGCGATTCAGACCCTCGGTGCGGAGGTTTCCCGAAAAGGAAAATCCCAGGATGAGGCCGAGGAAAATTATCGGGCCTTGATGACATCCCAGGGGCTGATTCCCGTGGTTCCCTTTGATGATCCACTGGTCATCGCAGGACAGGGTACCATCGGCCTGGATATGCTGTCGAAACTTCCCGATACTGATGTCCTCCTGATTCAGCTCTCCGGCGGCGGTCTGCTGGCGGGGATCGCCATGGTCGCCAAATCGATCCACCCGAATATTCATGTCGTGGGGATCTCCATTGAACGCTCCCCGGCCATGCTGGAAAGCCTCAACGCCGGAAAACCCGTCCCGGTGGAAGAAAAAAACTCCCTGGCCGACTCCCTCCTGGGCGGCATCGGTGTCGACAATCGGTACACCCTGCCCATGGTGGAGCGATTCGTGGATGAACACGTGACGGTCACTGAAGACGAAATCAAGGCGGGAATGGTATATGTGTTCAAAGAACACCGGCTCGTTGTCGAAGGGGCCGCAGCGGTGGGAATCGCGGCGTTGATGCACCGGAAGATCGATGTGAGCGGGAAACAGGTGGTGTCGGTTTTGACCGGGAGCAGTATTGATTCCAGTTCTTATCTTCATATTTTGAATGAAGGGCTTTCCTGACCGTTTTGATTCGAATCAGGATAGCCGGGATGATGAAAAGATATCCAGGATTTTCGTGATTATCCTGGCTATCCTTCCCAAATCCTGAGCATCCTGATTCAAATAAGAACAAAAGCCTGAAAAGTGAAACATGAAATCCCAAGATAAAATGCTCTATTTCGAGCAATCCGAATTTGAAGACCGCCTTCGCAAGGTGAAGGAGTCCATGTACCGGCAGGGAATGGAAGTTCTGCTGGTGACCGATCCGGCCAATATGAATTATCTGACCGGATACGACGGCTGGTCGTTTTATGTCCATCAGGGAGTGCTGATATTCGTAGACCGGGAGGAGCCGATCTGGTTCGGCCGGCAGCAGGATACCAACGGTGCCCGGCTCACCACCTGGCTCCACAACGACAACATCTTCGGGTACACCGACGACTACGTTCAATCCAACCTGAAGCATCCCATGGATTTCGCGGCCGATCTGCTGAAGGAGATGGGCTATGACCGGAAAAATCTCGGGGTGGAGATGGACAACTACTATTTCACAGGTCAATGCCTCGATTCCCTGCGCGCCGATCTGCCTCACGCCCGGATCATCAATGCCAACCTGCTGGTCAACTGGGTGCGGCTGGTCAAATCGGATCAAGAAATCGCCTACATGAAGATGGCTTCCCGGATTGTGGAAAAGGTGATGCAGACCGCTATCGACACGATCGCGGTCGGAATCCGTGAAGGCGATGCGGCCGCGGCGGTCTACCAGGCCCAGATCAGCGGCACGGACAAATTCACCGGCGACCACAGCGCCATCTTTCCGATCATGCCCTCGGGAATTCGGACCTCCACGGCCCATCTATCCTGGGTGGATCGGCGCTACGAGTCGGGGGATATAGTCCTTCTGGAGCTTTCGGGCTGTAAATACCGGTATCACGCCCCGCTATCCAGAACGGTGATGGTGGGAGACCCGCCCACGGATCTCGAGGATATCGCCAAAACGGCGGTGGACGGGTTGAAACGGGTGCTCGACTTCATCCAACCCGGCGTCACCGGAGAGGAGATCGAGGCCAAATGGCGCTCGGCCATCGCCGGGTCCAAGGTGGTGAAAGAGTCGCGCATCGGATACGCTTACGGCCTCAACTACCCGCCCGACTGGGGCGAGCACACCGTCAGCCTGCGGCCGGGAGATAAGAACGTCTTGCAGCCCAAAATGACTATCCATATCATGCCCGGCATCTGGCTCGACAATTTCGGGTTCGAGTGCAGCGAGCCGATCTATGTGACGGAAAACGGATGTGAGACGTTTGTGGAGTTTGAGCGAAAGTTGTTCGTGAAATAAGAACCTCCCCTGCCCTGCGAATCCCAGTCGATTTTCAGGGAGAGCGAACAAATTGGAGAAGGATCAGCCATGAACAAAGAAGTCATTTTTACCGAAAAAGCACCGGTGCCGGGGGCTTACTCCCAGGCGGTCAAATACGGCAATCTGGTCTTTGTGGCCGGACAGACCTCAGAAGACCCGGAAACCGGCAAATCCGTCCACGACAGCGTGGGCGAGCAGACCACCCGTATTCTCCAAAACATTCAGGCGATCCTCGAAGCCGCCGGAACCTCCATGGAAAAAGTCCTTCGCTGTGATGTCTACATCTCGTCCATGGATGTCAAACCGGAAATGGACGCCGCCTACAAGAAGTTTTTCCAGAAAGATCCTCCGGCCCGGAATACAGTGGCAGTGGCGGGGATCGATGATGGGTTGGATGTGGAGATTGAAGTGATTGCGGGGGTATGAGTATTCGCTCCTCTGAACCGCTGATAATCCTGATAACACAAATGAACAAAATGGATCCTATCAGCGCTATCCTGAAAATCAGGATTATCTGCGGTTCAGAATTTTCCTCATTTAGGCCTCCATTTTGCCCTGCATTTTGCTATAAAAGACTATGACCAAAGATCGTGCCATCACAATCCTGAACCACAATCGGACCAGATTAGATGCTTTTCCGATAAAAGCCCTGTATCTCTTCGGATCTGTCGTACGAGGTGAAGCCGATGCAAAGAGTGATGTGGACATTCTTGTGGAATTCGAACCGGAAGCAACCGTCGGCCTTTTCCAATTCGCCCGCCTTCACCGCACCCTCACTGAAATACTGGGCTGTCAGGTCGATTTGGCAACACCGGACTCATTGCACAAAATGTTGAAGCAACAAATTTTGGAAGAGGCCGTTCGTGCCGCATAGGGGCTGGAAACTTGGCGTCCACGACATCCTGGATGCCGTTTCGGCAATTCAGGATTATACCCAAGATATGGACTATGAAGCATTCACCTCAGACCGCAAAACGGTGGACACCGTGGTTCGGAATTTCATTGTCCTTGGAGAAGCCGCCTGCCATATACCCGAAGAAATTTACCTGAAATTCTCAGCGATACCCTGGCATGAAATGCGTGGGATGAGAAATTTTGTAGTTCATGAATATTTCGGGGTGAGCAACAGGATTCTCTGGGATACGATTCAGACAGAACTGCCGCCATTAATTCCTATTCTACGCAGGATTTTGGAAGAAGCCTAAGGCTCAATCAAAAAAACCGAACAAATCCATCCACCTCCTCCCGAGGCGTCCGGTAATGATTCACCACCGCCTCAGTGTCTTCATATCCCAATGCCATTCCGCAGACCAGTATCAGCTCTTCAGGATACCGTAACTCCTTTTTCACAATTCGCGGGTATTCGCCCAGAGCGGCCTGAGGGCAGGTAGCGAGCCCTTCCTCGACGGCGGCAAGCATGATCGACTGGAGAAAGATGCCGTAATCCATGAAAGAGCCGGTCTCCATGATCGGGTCCAGGAAGAAGAAGAGCACGACCGGGGCGTCGAAGGCTCGGTAGTTGGCGACCCACTGGTCCATTTGCCGTTCTTTGTCCTCCCGGGTGATGCCGAGTGTGGAATATAGCTGGAGCCCGCAGGCCTTGCGGCGGGATTTGTAGGGGTCTTCCCAATTTTCAGGATAATAGGCGTAATCCATGCGACCCTTTTCACC
>JBEPWQ010000238.1:0-6139 GCA_041642315.1 Desulfobacteraceae bacterium
TGAAGTCGACCCTGACCGTAAAATCTCTCTTCTCTTCATCCCGGATGAGGATTTCGCCTCCGCTGCTGCCGCCGGTCGGAAAAAATACAATGACATATTTCGAATCCTTCTCTATTCCTCGGGAATCGTCTCCCTCTAATTCCAGCCGAACGCCGTCCGGCAGATGGTATCTCTTCGGAGCAGCGGTTGCCGGAGCGTTCTTTCCCTCTGTTTCCGAATCGGCGGGCCTGACCTCCAATCGATTTTCCCTCAGGTCGAACTCCGAAAGATAGGGAGTACGTTCCGCAACCGCCTGACTTCGGGCATAGCGAAGTGATCCGGCGATTTTGCCGGCGGCCGTTCTGGCGTTCATTTTGGTCAGTGATCCGGCCAATCGGGGCACGACCAAGGCGACAGACAGGCTCATAATGGCCAGAACCATCAGCATTTCAAATAAAGTGAATCCGGCCCGGGACATTAGATGGCCGCCGATTCCGGACCGACCGGATCTGTATTGCGTTCGGTTTGGGGTCATCCACCGATGCTTTTCCAATTGACGATATCCATATCCGCCCCCTCGCCCCCGGGTTGACCGTCGGCGCCATAGGAGATGATATCGTAATCCCCGTGCTCTCCGGGCGCCCGGTATTCATAGGGATTGCCCCAAGGATCGAGCGGGATCTCTTTGGGAAGGTAGGGACCGTCCCATTTGTCCACATCCGAGGGAGGCTCCCGCAAAGCCTGAAGCCCCTGCTCAGAGGTAGGGAATCTCCCGACATCGAGGCGATAGGTATCGATGGCGGTTTCGAAAAGCGTGATCTGGGATTTGGCGGCATTCTGCATCGCTTTTTCGGTCTTTCCGAACATACGAGGACCGACGAGGGCCGCAAGAAGGCCCAATATCACCATGACGATCAACAATTCAATCAGGGTGAATCCGGTTTCTGTTTTGGAATTTCTTAATAGATCATATCTCATTAGATTGGACTCCTTTATCGCTAAATCGGCATGTCGTTCATGCTGAAAATGGCCATAAGCATTGAAATCACAATAAATCCGACAACCAATCCCATTCCGAGAATCATGGCCGGTTCCAAAAAGCTGATCAAACGCTTGACGGTGTTTCGTATGTTTTTCTCATAATTCTCCGCCACCCTGAGCAACATTTCATCGAGCCGTCCCGACTCTTCTCCCACGGTAATCATTTGAACGGCAAGAGAGGGGAAGATTCCGCTTTCCTCCAGAGATTTGGAAAGCCTGTCGCCTTCTTTGACCCGTTTGTACACCCTCTTCAAGGCTTCCACCATCAGGGAGTTTCCGATAATATCCTTGACCAGATTGAGCGCCAGAAGCATGGATACACCGCTGCGGGTCAGTGTCCCGAGAGTCCGGGCAAACCGGGCGGCCTCGATCTTCCTGACCAGCTGGCCGATCACCGGAAGTCGCAGCTTCAACCGATCCAGGTGCCGAACACCGGCCGGCGTTCCCAGATACCGAATGATTCCGTAGGCGGTGGCCCCGATGACCAGGAGTATAAGCCACCACCAGGCCAAAAGAATGTCGCTGGTTCCGATCAGCAAACGGGTGGACAGGGGAATGGCTTGACCCAGGTCGGCAAAAATGACGGAGAACCTGGGAATGACGAATGTCATAAGAATGATGATGGAGATACCGCCGACAAACACCAGGAAAAGAGGATAGACCAGGGCGGATTTTATATAGTCTTTGAGCTCCTGGGATGTCTCAAGAAAAATCCCGAGCCGCTCAAGAACCGATTCCAGAACCCCGCCCGCCTCTCCCGCACGGACCATGCTGACATAGAAATTGGAAAAAGCGCCGGGATGTTTGGCGATGGCATCGGATAAATAACTGCCGCTCTGTATCGAACGGAGCACATCCCTCAGAACGGTCTTGAAGCGGTCTTTTTCAGTTACATCAATCAGGATGACCAGAGCACGGTCGACGGGAAGCCCGGCAACCAAAAGTGCGGAAAGATCCTGCGTGAATGCCATTACATCTTTCGTGGTGACCCGATTGAACAGCGAATCAAAACTTTTTGAAACATCTTTTTCCAGGGATTTTCGTTTTTTGCCGACCGGCAAGACTTGAACTGGAACGTAGCCCATTTTCCGGATTTTACTGACGACCCCCTTTTCGTCATCGGCATCCAGAGTTCCCTTGATAATCTTCCCGGCATAATCGGCAGCCTTGTAGGAGAAAAGCGACATGGGAATATCAATTCTCCAGGGTGACCCGCAGGACCTCGGAAATGGTCGTCACCCCTTCCCGCACTTTTCGCCAGCCGTCTTCGCGCAAAGTCGTCATCCCTTTTTCGACGGCGGTTTCCCGGATCATATCGGAACTCGCCCCCGACACAATCGATTTCCGAATCCGCTCGTCCACTTCCATATATTCAAAAATGGCAATTCTCCCTTTAAAACCGGTTGAACGGCAGGATTCACAGCCCCCTCCGGCATAAAAAACGACCTCCTCCCGTTCCGCATCCGTCAAATTCATGGCCCGAACCAGTCTTTCCTCAGGCTGAACGGGCTTCTTGCAGTCGGGGCAGTTGACCCGCACCAAGCGCTGGGCCATGATCCCCAACAGCGTAGAACTCAGAAGAAAATTTTCCACCCCCATATCCAGCAGCCGGGTAACGGCGCCGGCCGAATCGTTGGTGTGAAGCGTACTGAACAGCAGATGGCCGGTCAGGGCGGACTGGACCGCGATCTCCGCCGTCTCTCTGTCACGGATTTCGCCGACAAGAATGATATCCGGGTCCTGACGCACGATGGAACGGAGGCCGCCGGCAAAGGTGAGCCCGATCTTCGGATTGACCTGAATCTGGTTGATTCCCTTCAGCTGGTACTCGACCGGATCTTCCAGGGTGACAATCTTGCGTTCCGGAGAATTGATTCGGGCAAGAGTCGTATACAGGGTGGAGGTTTTCCCGCTGCCGGTAGGCCCCGTCACCAGAATCATGCCGTATGGCTGAGAAATTAATCGAGTGTACGATTGTAACATCTCCGGCGGAAAACCGAGCCGGTTCAGATCGAGGACAAGGGTTTCCCGGTCGAGAATCCGCATCACCAGGCTTTCCCCGTAGAGTGTGGGAATCGTCGAGACACGAAAATCGATTTCCCGGTCGGCGACCTTCAGCTTGATTCGGCCGTCCTGGGGAAGACGCCGTTCGGCGATATCCAGCTTGGACATGATCTTGACCCGGGAGATGACGGCGGCCTGAAGGCGCCTCGGCGGGGATTCAGCTTCATGGAGAACGCCGTCAATTCGGTACCGGACCCGAAACTGATTTTCAAACGGCTCAAAATGGATATCGCTGGCCCGCATTTCAACGGCATTCAAAATCAACCGATTGACCAGACGGATAATCGGCGCCTCCGATGCCATATCGCGAAGGTGCTCCGTGTCCGTATCCATGTCCGCGGAAATTTCATACACATCCCGGCCGGCCTCTTCGATAATGGTTTCGATGGACTGGCTGCCTGCGCCATAAAGCCGCTCAATCGCTTCCTGAATATCTTCCCGCTTCCCCTGGTAGACCTCGATCTTGAAATTAAAAGCAAATTGCAGTGCCTCTATCGTATCGCTGTCATCCGGGTCGTCCATTACGATTCGAAGGATGTCATCTTCCACTCGAATCGGTAAAAGAGAGGCATCTTTCATGAAGTTCGTGGTCAGATTATCGAGCACCACAGCTTCCTTCGGATACTGATCGTAAGATATATATGGAACCGTTTTCTGGGTCATAAGATCACATCGAGCTTCGGGTATAGCTCCGCTCCGTCAATTACACCGTTTGGCATGAATTAAGTATTTGAAATAGATAATTTTTTATTTCAAAAAAGACCGGAAAATCGAATTCTCCCAGGGGACTGATATCGAACATATAAAAGGCCATGTGTCAAGCAGAAATACTCAGGGAGGGCGGGATAGAGATAAGGAGCATCGCCGTCAGGGCGATTCAAAAGGCTCGAATGTAATGCCGAACAGCGTTCAGGGTTCCTTGGCCGATGCCGTCGACTTTGGTCATGTCTTCAATCGTTTCAAACTTCCCATGGGCTTCTCGATCTTTCAAAATCCTGACGGCCAGCACCGGACCGATTTGCGGCAGCGTGACCAGTCGGCTCAGCGGGGCTGCGTTGATATCCACCGGGTCTTTCAATCCTTCCTTGAGCCATTCTGAAAGCAGCTTTTGATAATGAGCCTCCAATTGGCTTCGTGCGGTTTCTTTTTTCTTCGGGTCCAGCCATTTTCTTTCTGAAAAGGTACCCAGAGAATAGATCAGTTGCTCTCCGTCGATATTGCCGTTGAGATCCCTGTACGGGCAGTGCCGAATCCGGGTCCCGTCGTTTTTAACCTCCACGGCGGCAAAGCTCGAATCCGGCAAGGCACGAATTCTGGCCTCGGACCAGATATCACCGAATCCGACGGTCACATTGCATATACCAAGAAATCCCACGAAAGCGCAAGCCACAATGGCTGCAAATCGGAAATGTTTTTTCCATCGGTTTCCCATCATTCCACCTCTCTGTAAAACCAAAGGGGGCATCAACTCTTCCGGATACAGAGCTGATGCCCCCATTTTGAAGATCACCGTTCTTACGCAAAAAGTAAGTACAGAGCCTTTAGCCTTTCTTTTTCGAAACGGGAGCCATACCTTTCCCGATTTCTCCGACAGTGATGCGGTCTTTGATTTTCTCGAAAGTCTTCTCACCGATACCTTTGACCTTCATCAGGTCTTCGATTGTCTGGAAAGGTGATATTTCCTCTCGATATGTTATAATACTTGCCGCCGTTTTCGGACCCACTCCGGTCAGTTGAGTCAATTCGGATTCTGAGGCCGTGTTGATATTGATCTTTCCGGTATCCAGCGCCCAAACCGGTACCGTGAGAACCGCCATTGCCAGAACCACAAGCGATAAAACCCTTACTCGTCGTACATGCCGCTTCATTTATAACCTCCTTTTCAGGGTTGTCAGACGAACAAAGGGATTGGAAATCAATCCTCCTTTATTTCGCCCGTGTAAAGCGATTCCAGATAGAATCGGGTGATCGAATCCAGATGACCGAATCCATGATCCCTGTCCCGATTTCTGGCCGCCATTTCCTCTCGGACACCGGAAGCCATCTTCTTGCCCAGTTCTACGCCGAACTGATCGAACGGATTGATATTCCAGACAAAGGCTTCATACACGGTTTTCGCTTCATAAAAAGAAAGCAGTCGGCCGATATTTTCGGGCGACAGGCTCTCCAGCAGCAGGGTTGAAGACGGTCGATTGCCCGGAAATGTTCGGGCCGGATCTTCGTCGGTTTTTCCCTCTGCCAGGGCTCGAGGCTGTGATATAAGATTGGCCCAGAGTTCCTGATGGTTGGTGACCCCCTTGGACATGGACCGGTACCCATCATACTGCGGGTTGATGACGCCGATGAAATCGATGGGAAATGGCCGGCCCTGATGGGCCATTTGAAAAAAGGAGTGCTGCGCATTGGTTCCGGGTTCTCCGAAGACGATGACACCGGTTGAGACATCCGGCTTGCCGCCATCCTGGGTCACCGATTTTCCGTCGCTTTCCATATACAACTGCTGGATGTGCGGAGCGAGCTTGCTGAGCGGATCGGCATACGGAATAATCCCCAGGGCCGGATATCCCAGAAAATTATTATTCCAGATTCCGATCAGAGCGGACAACAATGGAAGATTGGAATCCACCGGTGCTTCAGAAGTATGCCGGTCCATCTGCTCGGCCCCTTTCAGAAATGCCTCGAACCGGTCATAGCCTATGTAAAGACTGAGTGGAACACCCCCGACCGCGGAAGAAACACTGTACCTTCCACCGACATAATCGAACATGTGGAAGGTGCGGATCACCGGGTTGGAAGGATCATCTCCGGGGCTACCCTTGCTGGTCACCGTCACCACATGGCGGGAAGAATCCAGCCCTTTCTGCTTCATATAGGAATAGGCCTGTTCAGCATTGGCGAGGGTTTCGGAGGTGGTATAACTTTTGGAAATAATGATCCAGAGTGTGGATTCGGGATCGATACGGGCGACCACCCTTCCGAAATTGTGAATATCCACATTGGCCAGATAGTGGAGTTGAATGCCTTTATCGGCATAAGCGGCCAGGGATTCGGAAAC
>JBEPWQ010000239.1:0-6115 GCA_041642315.1 Desulfobacteraceae bacterium
ACAAAAGTACCCCGATTGCCCTCTTTGCGGAATGGACCGCGCCAAATTCGCACACTCCCGAATGCTGGTCACCTATGACGACGGATCGAGTGTGGGCACCTGTTCGATTCACTGCGCGGCCATGGACATGGCCCTTAATATCGATAAATCACCGACGGAGATTCAGGTAGGGGCGCACGACACTCAGAAGCTGATCGATGCCGAAAACGCCTGCTGGGTGATCGGCGGGGATAAGATGGGGGTGATGACGGCGAGGGCCAAATGGGCGTTTGAAACCAAAGCGGATGCGGACGCCTTCATGAAAGAACACGGCGGCAAACCGGCCGCTTTTGAGGGATCCATGAAGGCGGCGTTCGAGGATATGTATCAGGATATACAGATGATCCGAAAAAAAAGGCAAAGAATGCGCATGAAATCCCAATAATAAAAAAGGCGGCGAAAAAATGAGACGGTATTTTTTTGGATTGACGCTCCTGGCGGCGTTGCTTCTGACGACTTCGGTTTTGCATACGGAAGAGCTAAAACCGGTTCTTCCCGAGAAAACGGACAAGTGCCCGGTTTGCGGTATGTTCGTGGCCAAATACCCGGACTGGATCGCTGAAATCATTTTTCAAGACGGAAAGGTGGTTTTCTTTGACGGTGCCAAGGATCTGTTCAAGTATTATTTTGATATCGAACGGTATGCGCCGGAAAAAACCAAGGAGGATATTCGCGCCGTCTACGTCACCTCGTATTATGAACTTGAAATGATCGATGCAAAAGAGGCCGTTTTTGTGGTCGGCAGCGATGTCTACGGCCCCATGGGCCATGAGCTGATCCCCCATAAAGATATATCGGACGCCGAGGCCTTTTCCAGAGACCACGGCGGCAAAAAAACGGCCACTTTCGGGGACATCGATCCCAAGCTGATCGAAACCCTGGATTAGTTCCGCACAGATGGCGTTTGTTTTGCAAAAATCGGATGCCTGGCTGCTCTTTCTGGCCGGGTGCATCATTCTTCTCGCTCTGGTGGCGAACGGATATCCGGTAATCCACAAGATGGACCACCAACGGCATATCTTAAATTCACGCCGACTGGTCGGCCGACTGGGCCTGACCGATCTCTGCCTGTTTACCGAAGCTCGCTATACCCGGCACCGGTCTCAAACCGATCTTCATGCCCCATTTCAGGATCACCCCTTGTCGCTGCCCCATTTTCCATCCGAATCCCATGTGTGTCCACCTGTTCACCTGAAGACCGTCTCCCGCCATGAAGTGGATTCAACGGCAAAAATACTTCCTTGATTTCACCTTGTCTTCTCTCCTGAGAAGAAAGGGGAAGCTTCTGTCGCTGCTGGCCGTCTATACCCTCATCGTGTTTTTGATCGGTTCGGTGATGCTGTTTGCCGGCGCCATCCGCAAAACCGCGGTCGATGTGCTGACCGATGGGCCTGAAATGACGGTTCAGCGGATCATCGCCGGCCGGCATGATTTTATCCCGCTGGATTATATCGAATCAGTTCAAACCATTCGAGGCGTCCGATCGGTCCGGCCGCGGCTCTGGGGATACCATTTTCATCCGACCTCGGGTGCCAATTACACTTTGATGGCCGCACCGGATTTTGAATACGGGCCGGATCAAGTCATCGTCGGGGCCGGCGTGATGCGCTCCTGGAGCGGGATCGCCAAGGATCGCCTTTATCTGGTCGGATTTGACGGCCGGGCCCACCTGCTGAAGATCATTGAAACCCTCGATTCCGGCATCGACATGGCCGCGGCCGACCTGATTCTCATGGCCGAATCCACCTTTCGAGAGATCACCGGGGTTCCCGAGGGGTATGCCACCGATCTGGCCGTGGAGATCCGCAATCCGCGGGAGTGCGCCACCATCGCCGAAAAGGTGGTCCGTCTGTTTCCGGAAACCAGGCCGATCCTCAAATCGGAGATTCTCAGAACCTATGCGGCCGTTTTCGACTGGCGAAGCGGATATGTGGTGGTCCTGCTCGCCGGGTCGGTGCTCGCTTTTTTCATCTTCGCCTGGGACCGGGCGGTGGGACTGAGCGCGGAAGAACGCCGGGAAATCGGCGTGCTCCGGGCGGTAGGGTGGGGTGTCTCGGACATTCTTATTCTGAAATGGTGGGAAGGCGGGGTCATCTCTCTTACCGCCTTTTTTCTCGGAATGATCGGGGCCTATCTCCATGTATTCTGGGCCTCGGCCCCGCTGTTTGCCCATGCCCTCAAAGGATGGGCTGTGCTCTATCCCGAACTCCATCTGTTTCCGAATCCGGACCCCTACCAGATCGGCGCCCTCTTTTTTCTCACCGCCCTTCCTTACGGATTTGTGACCCTGATCCCCGCCTGGAAAGCCGCCGTCACCGATCCGGTGTCGGTAATGAGGTAAGAACGGCATGATTGAGCTTACCGATATTTCCAAGACCTTTCAGGCTGGCCAACCGAATGCCTTCATGGCCCTGGAGGGGATCACCTTGTCGCTGCCGCTCGGCCGAATGACCGTGTTCGCCGGCCCCAGCGGTTCCGGGAAAACCACTCTGCTCTCCATCATCGGGGGAATGGCCCGGCCCACCACCGGCCGGATTCGCATCGGTGATCATGAGATCACCAGCCTTCCCGAGCGGTTTCTATCGGATCTTCGCCGCAACCGGTTCGGATTCATTTTCCAGGACCACCACCTCATTCGAGGCATCACCGTCCTGGAAAATGTCATGCTACCCGCCTATCCACTGGGTCAGGACCGTCGGCTTCTTAAAAGGCGGGCTTTGGAATTGCTCGCGGGATTTCAAATCGAGGACAAAGCCCGGTTTCCGGTGGAGTGGCTCTCCGGGGGGCAACAGCAGCGGGTATCCGTCGCCAGAGCCCTCATCAACAACCCCGAAACGATCATCGCCGATGAACCCACCGCTCATCTGGACACCGATCTGGCACGGCAGTTTCTCGAGATCATGACCGGTCTGGTGAAGGGCGGGAAAACGGTCCTTATCGGCAGCCATGATCCGCTGGTGTTCGGGTGGAAGGGGGTAAATCGAGTGGTCCATCTTCGAGACGGGCGAATCGTCGGAAAAAAGATGAAGGGGCGCCCGGCGTGTGGATGAATCCGGCGGTACTGGCCTTGAGTTTCGGCGGTATTCTCGCCTGTATCGCGGCCGGATACGGAACTCAGCTCGGAATCGCCATTCTTCGCCGGTGGAATCTCACCAGCGGCAGCGAACGTCAGCTCGCACTGGAGCGGAAAACCTATCTGGTATCGGTCCTTCTCGGCTGGGTGATGATTTTCGAATTTTTGTCGCTTTTCATGTTCGTCCATACCGCCGACCACCTGCACGCCCTGTTTGTCGGGGCCATGTGCGCCGCCGGCACGCTTACTGTCAATGAATACGGGTACCCCGCCCTGATCCTGAAGATCCTGAATGCGGTTCTGTGCGGCCTCTGGATGCTGATCAACCATGCGGATACCCGGGCCCCGGATTATCCATTGATACGGGTAAAATACGCTGCTGTGTTGATCATCGCGGCCTTGTTGGTGATAGAAAACGGATTCCAACTCGGCTACTGGATGCACCTGAACCCGAATGTCATCACCTCCTGCTGCGGCATCTTGTTCAGCACCGGCGGTCAGACAGTGGCCGCAGATTTGGCGCACTTACCCCCGGCCGGAACCATGATGGTGTTTTTTGCGAGTTTAATGGGGGTGGTCGGGATGGCCCTTTGCTTTTATCGAACAGGAAGAGGAGCACGCGTGCTTGCGGTAATGAGCGGGTGGTTTTTTATTCTCGCTCTGACCTCGATTCTATCTTTCATTTCGGTTTACATCTATCAGCTCCCCACCCATCACTGCCCCTTCTGCCTTCTTCAGCGGGAATACGGATATATCGGCTATCCGCTGTACGGTTCGCTGTTGATCGGCGGGATCGCCGGAATGGGTATCGGCGTTCTGGACCGCTTCAAAGGGATCGATTCTTTGACAGCGGTGATTCCGAAAATTCAACACCGCCTCTGTCTGACGGTTCTTATCGGATTCGCCATTTTCGGAGGGATCGCCGTTTATCCGATGATCTTTTCGGATTTCAAGCTGATCGGTTACTGATCAAGCATTACTCTTGGAACCAAGTTTATAGAAAATCCTAAAAACAAAATTTAATACATATACCGAAAATACCGCAAGGCCTCATCCCCGTTAAAATCGACGGTGAGCCGGTCGGGTTCGCGGTTGGCCGAAAGAATGGGGGTGACGATATCCTGAAATTCGACTTCCGAAAGATTGGCCAGATCGCTGAGCGCCTCTCGAATCTCCCGCGTCGCCTCCTCATGGGTTCTTCGAACCAGGTTGAGATCCCGTTTGAGCTCAAACAGGGAGTACTTGCCTTCGTTTTTTCTCAGGTGCTTGTGTACGATATCCCGGATGGCCATCCAGGTGTCTTTCTGGGTCTGTTCTTCCAGGTCGGTGAGATTGTCCAGATCTTCCAGCTGTTTCTGGTGTCGTTTCCGTTCCAGAATGCCCAGTATGGTGGTCGTCCAGAGCACCATGACCCCGACCGCTACGGCGGCCCCGACCCCTCCCAGCAACTCAAGCCCGGGAATGCCGGCGGACAGCATGATTCCGGCCGTGGCCGCCCCGCAGACCAGGCTCAGGATCAGGCCGAGGATGGTCAGCCGCATCCGGTGCGCCCGGGCCGACTTGCGGTAGGCCAGAAGCGCCTCCATATAGTGGATGAGCCGCTCGCCCTGGTTTTCCACAAAGGTGGCCAGGTGGTCCAGACGCCGCATGGGGGTTCGGCCGATGGCCCGCTTGAGCTGTTCCCTCTGGTTTTCCAGAAGCGGGAGAAAGGCGTTGGAGATCCGACCGCTTCCCTCGGGAGAGGGCGCCGCATGGGTGGAATAGGTGAGATGGATGGGCGGAATATCCTTTCGGCCGGTGGTCTGGGACAGGTTCCAGCAGAGCGTCCCGAAGACCCGCAGAAGATCGTCCAGGGAGTTGCACTCGTCGATCCGGTTCAGCACGAACAGCACCCGGTCCTCGGAGGTGTGGGTGGCCAGGGTCTCCCGAATCGCTTGGTAAGCCTCACGCACGGTGCCCGCCTTGTGGGCGTCGAAGAGAACCATCACCATATCCGCTTTCTGGGCCAGATCTCCGAGAATCTCCTGGTAATCGTATCCCCGGTCCCGTTCCGTGACGCTGTCGAGCATGCCCGGGGTGTCGATGATGGCCAGGTCTTTTAAAAAGGGTGAGTTGACCTTTTTGAGCCGAAAATGGGAGGCGAACCGCTGCCCCTGGCGCCGCAGAGTGGAGAAGGGATACTCGGGTTCATTTAAAATCGCCTTTCCGTCCCGCTCATCGGTCACCCGTACGGTATTCGCGTCTCCGCCGTCGGAGTTGCCGTAGGTGATGACCGTAAAGGAATCATCCGTAGGGGCCTGGCCTGTGGCCTGAATATCGGCGCCGAGAAATTCATTGATCAGGGAAGATTTTCCGGAGGAGTAGTTTCCGATCACCAGAACCATCGGTTTCCATTTGATGTTGGTCTCCAGGGGCACATCGCTGTACCCGTATTCCTTGGCGATGGGTGTCAATCGATTGGCCACCACATCTGCGATTTCGGCCCGCAGGGTGGTGATGAATTCTTCTCTGGTCATGAAATGCTCCGCCTTCAGTATTACGAAATGCGTCACCGATTCATCGGCGCCCGCATGAATACAAAATAAAAAAAGTTGATTTTAAATACAGAAAGTATAGAGAAATGGCCGGGGGGTGTCAACAAACAAAAACAGTCGCAGGCAAAGCCCCGTCGGGTAGCAGCAGAATGATGAACCTTTATCGAAAAGTCGGCATTGCGTCTCTGATCATGATGGCCTCGGTCTTTCTCAGCAGGGTGATCGGACTGGTCCGGGAGATGGTCATCGCCTATGCCGCCGGCGCCGGCGCCGCTGTGGACGCCTACCAGGTCGCCTTTGTGCTGCCGGAGATTCTAAATCACATGCTCGCCAGCGGGTTTCTGTCGGTCACCTTTATTCCCATCTTTTCCGGCTATCTGGTCCGGGGCCGGGAAGAAGAAGGGTGGCGGGTTCTCTCTATCATTCTGATCGGCTTCGGCTCCCTGATGATCTGTTTGATCATCGCGGG
>JBEPWQ010000240.1:0-6103 GCA_041642315.1 Desulfobacteraceae bacterium
TCATCCGCGAAGGTGATTTCCATGCGGGGGGGAAAATGGTCATCCACAATGGTTTTATACATTTTCTTGAGATCATCGGCCATGGTCAACTCCTTTCATAGCACTGTCGAATATCGGCGATGGTTTGGCGGGACAGGTAGTCGGCAATGGCCCGGTCATACACGGCGGTGTGTTCAAAGGCCTTCTGGGCCAGACGGAAGCGAAGATCCAAGGAGGTCTCCCCTCCCTGCACCTTCATCTCGGAGAGGATCACGGGATAATCGGCCGGGTCCACCACCGAGGCCACCCGGATGAAATTCTTGGCCGAAGCCCGGATCATGCAGGGCCCGCCGATATCGATGTTGCCCCGGGCCGCCTCGGGACTAACATCGGGCTTGGCCACCGTCTCCTGAAAGGGATAGAGGTTGACCACCACCATGTCGATGGGCACCGCACCGGTCCGCTCCAGGTCCCCCTGGTGGGCATCGTTGTAGGTTTCGGTCAACAGCCCCAGGTAGATTTTGAAATCGAGGGTCTTGACCAGCCCGCCCTGGGTTTCGGGTTGCCCGGTATACTCGGAGACCCGAATCAGGCTCCCCTCCGCCTTTTCTTTCAGGATCTCCTTGATTTTTCCGTAGGTCCCGCCGGTAGAGAAGATCCGAAGATCGGGGTTGATATTCATCAGCTCCGGGATGAAGGCCTCCAGACCGGTCTTATCCGAAACGCTCACGAGCACATGCCGCACCTTCACCGCGTCATCGATTGTATTCACCACATTGATACTCATAATGCCCCTTTCCACCCGACGACTTCCGGGCTCCGGTCACCGCATATCCATATTCCCATAGGGGATTGCACGCCCGATGCCGTTTGTTCGACATCCAAAAAATACTAATCAGAAGGAGCGAAACGCGTCAAGGAAAGAATAGTACCGACTCATGTGAACCGATGAAATTCAAGACGATCCGCCGCATCCTTCGGTTGCGATCGAACTCGGGCCTTCCGTTTCTGAATGTTTTCCGATGATCCTCAATGATTTTGGCGTATATTCAAGCGGCTCTTCACCACGCAAAATATGAAATTCTGAAAGACGACGGAACCTTCTATGGCGAAATTCCGGAGTGTAAAGGTGTTTACGCGAACGCAGACCAGTTAGAAGATTGCCGGGAGCAGTTGAAGGAAGTCCTCGAAGAATGGGTCCTTTTTAGAATTGATAGGAATCTTCCTCTACCCGTTATTGATGGGGTTGAGCTCGCAATCAAAGAAGTAGCTATTCCTCAAACAACGGCGTACTGATATACCGCTCTCCGGTGCTCGGCAGAATCACCACCACCCGCTTTCCTTTGATGTCCTCTATCTCCGCCAAACGGCGGACCGCAGCCACCGCCGCACCCGATGAGATGCCGCACAGTATGCCCTCCATTTTGGCCAGTCTTCGGGCGGTGTCAAAGGCCTCCTCGTTACCCACTTTGACGACCCGATCGATGAGGCCCTGGTCCAGAACGCCGGGCACGAATCCTGCCCCGATTCCCTGAATTTTATGCGGGCCGGGTGATCCGCCCGAGAGCACCGGAGAATCCTCGGGCTCCACGGCCACAATCCGCACCTCCGGCCGCCGCGCTTTCAGCACCTGGGCCACCCCGGTGATGGTGCCGCCGGTTCCCACCCCCGCCACAAATATGTCGATCTGCCCGTCGGTGTCCCTCCAGATCTCCTCGGCGGTGGTCTCCCGGTGCACCTTGGGATTGGCGGCGTTGTTGAACTGGTCGGGCATGAATACATTGTCCCCTTCGGAAAGAAGCTCCTTCGATTTTTCAATGGCGCCCTTCATACCCTGATCGCCCGGGGTCAGCACCAGGTCCGCCCCCAGATGCTTCAAGAGTTTACGGCGTTCGACACTCATCGTCTCCGGCATGGTCAGCCGAAGACAGTACCCCTTGGCTGCACAGATGAAAGCCAGAGCGATGCCGGTATTGCCGCTGGTAGGCTCCACGATCAGGGTATCGGGGCCGATTTTGCCCGCTTTTTCAGCCTCATCGATCATGGAGGCGGCGATCCGGTCCTTGACGCTGCCCAAGGGATTGAAAAACTCCAGTTTGGCCAGAACCTCGGTATCCAAATCTGCCGTAATCCGATTCAACCGAACCAGAGGGGTATCTCCGATGGCATGCTGCATGTTGCTGTAGATATGCATGTTTCACCTCATAGGGATTAACGATAGACGAGCTTGGGGGTTTCCATGAACACCTTGGTGTTCGGCGGAATCGACTGGGTGATCCAGACATTGCCGCCGATGACGGAACGCCGGCCGATGACGGTGTCTCCGCCCAGGATGGTGGCCCCGGAGTAGATAATGACGTCATCTTCGATGGTGGGATGGCGCTTGCGGCCCCGCAGCTGCTCGCCGGCATCTCTGGGAAGAGAGAGCGCACCCAGGGTGACGCCCTGATAGATGCGGACATTTCTTCCGATTTGAGTGGTTTCGCCGATCACCACACCAGTGCCATGATCGATCACGAACCGCTCGCCGATTTCTGCCCCGGGGTGAATATCGATACCGGTGATGTTGTGGCCGTATTCGGTCATGATGCGGGGCAAAAAGGGAACCCCCAGTTCCAGAAGTCGGTGGGCCACACGGAAAATGGCAATAGCGAAAATACCCGGATAACTGAAGATGATTTCGTCATAATTTTTGGCAGCCGGATCACCATCGTAAAAGGCGGCCACGTCCTTGGCCAATACCCGCTGAATACCGGGGATGGACTGCATCAGTTCCAGGGTCAGTTCATGGCCGCGATCTTCGCAGTCCTGGCAGGCCTGTTCATACCGAAAGCAGTCATGGCGGATGCTGTGGCCGATCTGTACCGACAGTGTATCGAAAAGCACCGAAACCGAGCGACCCATGCTGTACTTGAGGTTGACCGGATCGAGTTTCTCCCGGGTGAAATAGCCGGGAAAAAGTACTTCCCGCAGCTGATAAATGATTTCAATCACCGCTTCCCGGGAAGGGATCGGTTCATAGGCGATGTGGTGTTGGCAGGTATTCTGCTCACACCCTTGAAGGATCTCCTCAACGATATTCGGGAGCTGTTCCCGGTACTTCATATGGGCGATCACATCGGTTTTGCAGCTTCTGTCGTGATGTTTGTTCTGGGTATCCATGGGTCCTCCTGGTGGAGTCCTTCCGCAGGTTCCTCCGGATGATGCTTTTGAAAAAAATTAAATTCTTTCGGCGATCCTCAACAGGCCCGTGCCTTCACCCAATAGGGGGACATTTCCCTGAGCCGGGCGATGAGAGGGGGCAACTCCTCGAGCACGAAGTCGACCTCTTCTTGGGTATTGTAGATACTGAAGCTGAAACGAACCGAGCCGTGGGCGGCAGTAAACGGCACTCCCATAGCCCGCATGACGTGGGAAGGCTCCAAAGATCCGGAAGTACAGGCAGATCCGGAAGAGGCGCAGACCCCCAGTTCATCCAGCATCAGCAAAATGGCTTCCCCTTCCACATACTCAAAGGAGATATTGGTGGTATTGGGCAGCCGATTTTCAGGATCTCCGTTGACCATGCAGTTGGGAATCCGCTCCAGCAGTCCGGCCTCGAGCCGGTCCCGAAGCGCTTTGACCCGGGTGTTCTCCTCCTCCAGGTGGGCCCCGGCCAATTCCGAGGCCTTGCCCAGCCCCACGATGGAAGCCACGTTCTCCGTGCCGCCCCGCCGACCCGATTCCTGGTGTCCGCCGACCAGAAAGGGGGAGAATTTGGTTCCTTTTCGAACATACAGCGCCCCCACTCCCTTGGGTCCATGGAGCTTATGGCCGGAGAGGGAAAGCATGTCGATGGTGCTGTTTTTCATATCAATCGGGATTTTGCCCACAGCCTGGACCCCATCGGTATGGAACACGATGCCCCGGGAGGTCACCTCCCTGGCGATCTCCTCGACCGGGAAAATGACGCCGGTTTCGTTATTGGCCCACATGACACTGACCAGGGCGGTGTCATGGGTCAGATGTTTGTACAGGTAATCGAGGTCCAGCCGGCCTTTTTCATCCACCGGCACAAATGTAGTGCGGTATCCGTTTCGAGCAAGATATTCCCCCAGGTTTTTGATGGCGGAATGTTCCACCCGCGTGGTGACGATGTGCTTCTTGTCGGGGTTGGATTTCAGGGCCGCCCAGACGGCGGTGCTGTCGCTTTCGGTGCCGCAGCTGGTGAAAACGATCTCCTCCGGGAAGCCTCCCAGCAGATCGGCCACCCGGGAACGGGCTTCCTTGACCTTCATACCGGCCTGACGGGCGAACCCGTACATGCTGGAAGGGTTCCCGTACTGCTCCCGAAGAAACGGGAGCATTTCATCCACCACTTCCGGGGCCACCCGGGTGGTGGCGTTGTTGTCGAAATAGACGATATTTTTCATTCTTGCACCTCCTCAACCACCAGGTCCGGAACTACGAACTCCCTCAGTTTCTTCTGGACAAACTCTTTCAAGGTTACATTGGCAGATTTGCAGCTTGAACAGGTCCCTTTCAGTTTCACCTGGACCCTGTTCCCGTCCACATCCATCAATTCGATATCTCCGCTGTCCTTCTTCAGGGCCGGCTTGACTTCCCGCTCCAGGGTCTCTTCAATCAGCTTGATCTTCTGAATATTGCTGAGTTTTTTGGGGGCGGTCTGTTCGATGGGGGCCGGGGTTCCGAACTCCTGAATCAGCGCTTCGATCTGGTCGTGGCATTTGCCGCAGCCGCCGCCCGCTTTGATAAAATTGGTGACATCCTCCACCGCCTTGAGCTGGTGCTGGGACAGGGCTTTTTTGATTTCCACATCGGTGACCCCGAAGCACTCACAAACCACTTCGCCTTCTTTTTCTTCCACCGGGATTCCCCGATAGCAGGCGATGGCCTTTTCAAGAGCCTCCTGCCCCATCACCGAACAGTGCATCTTTTCTTTGGGCAGCCCCCCGAGGAAGTCTACAATGTCTTGATTCGTGATTTTTTCGGCCTCCGTCAGGGTTTTGCCTTTCAGCATTTCAGTCAGCGCAGAGGAAGAAGCAATGGCGCTGGCACAGCCGAAGGTTTTAAACTTGACATCGACAATGCGCTCGTTTTCATCAAATTTCAGGTACAGCTTGAGCGCGTCTCCGCAGGCCATGGACCCGACCTCGCCCACCGCGCTGGCATCCTCGATTTCACCGACGTTTTTCGGATTTATAAAATGTTCTTTGACTTTATCTGAATATTCCCACATAGAATTCACCTCTCATGATATATGAATGGTAATTAATCGAATCCGACGCTACGTCTTTTGCGTACAATTGCATTACCAATTCATAGATATAACCACGATGATGAAAAAAAAAAGAGATTACCCCTTCTGAAATCGAATTCGGGGAAAATACAGGATTGCCCCCATTTTCTTCTTCCACTTTTCGGAATAAAATATTTGTAATAGTCCGCGGGGAAACGATCAGACACACCCCCTTCATTCCAACCGAAAGGAAAGATTCCGATGACGGAAAAGACGATCAACCGTGAAATTCATCTGAAAAGCCGGCCCAAGGGGATGCCGACGGAGGAGAACTTCGAACTTGTGGAAACCCCTGTTCCTGAACCCGCCTCAGGTGAAGTGCTGGTCAGAAACATTTTCATGTCGGTGGACCCCTATATGCGAGGCAGGATGCGCGAGGGGAAAAGTTATGTAGAACCCTTCCAGGTCGGACAACCCCTGGACGGCGGATGTGTGGGCCAGGTCGTCCGCTCGGAAAACGGCCCGTTTACGGTCGGCACTTACGTATTGGGCTCCAAAGGATGGCGGGAATATTATGTCTCAGGCGGCGGGGAATTGACGCGAATCGATCCGGGAGTCGCCCCCATTCAGGCGTTTTTGGGGGTGGTCGGAATGCCCGGGATGACCGGTTACACCGGCCTGCTGAAATTCGGCCGACCCAAACAGGGCGACACCGTCTTTGTCTCGGCCGCCGCCGGCGCGGTGGGCTCGGTGGTCTGCCAGGTGGCCAAAATCAAAGGATGCCGGGTGATCGCCAGCGCCGGATCAGAAGAAAAACTCGACTGGCTCAGATCCGAAGCCGAGGTCGACCAGACGATCCATTATAAACAGAGCCGGAACCTGGCC
>JBEPWQ010000241.1:0-6100 GCA_041642315.1 Desulfobacteraceae bacterium
CGTTTTATCACTCATTTCAGAATCGCACCGGTTACCTTTTGAATGAGAGGAGATTCGTTTATCCTAAAGGAGATCAAATGACAATATTGATCGTGGTCGTGGTATTGACGATACTGATATCATCTCAATGTTCCCTTTACGAGGCGGTGTTGTACTCCACACGCATGGGAACCCTCGAAGCCGAAAAGACCACCGGTAAGCGCAAATCCACCGCGCTGAAGATGATCAACATGAAATCCCGGATATCCACCCCCCTGTCCGCCATTCTGATTTTGAACACCATCGCCAATACGGCCGGAGCGACGATTGCGGGTATGTATGCCAGCAAAGCCCTGGGAGATTCCATGGTGCCGCTTTTTTCGGTCGCCTTCACCCTGGGGATTCTGTTTTTCGCTGAAATCATCCCCAAAACCATGGGTGCGGTTCACTGGCGTGCCCTCTGGCCTGTTATTGTCTGGCCCCTCACGATCATGAAGTATTCCCTCTATCCATTCATTTTCATTACCCAAAAGCTCTCCGAACTGATGACCCGGACCACGGAAGCCACCCTTCCACCGGTGACCGAAGAAGATATCCTCGGCACCATTCGGCTGGGGGCCCGTGACGGGGAAATTTCCCAGTGGGAGAGCCTGATGCTCCACAACATCATCAACCTGGAGAACATGGAGGTGCGTCAGATCATGACCCCCCGCACCGTGGTCTTCGCCATGGACCAGGACATGAACGTGGAGGATGCGTATGTGTTGGCCAGCCAGAAAGGGTTTACCCGTATTCCGGTCTACCGGCATGACCGGGAGAATATCGTGGGCTATGTGATGATGCATGATCTCAGTTCCTCGCGTATTTTGAGCCAGCCCAAGACCAAATTGTCGTCGATCACCAACCCCATCATGTTTGTCCGTGAGAATGAAAAATGTCTGGCGATCATGACGCACTTTTTGAAAAACAGACGCCACATCGCCATGGTTGGGGATGAGTACGGCGGCATCGCCGGACTGGTCACTCTCGAGGATCTTCTGGAAACCGTTTTGGGAACCGAAATCGTGGATGAAAACGATTCAGTGGTGGATATGCAGAAAATGGCCCGACGGCGCATGCAGCGCCGGTTTTATGAAGAAATGGAACGGGAACTGGAAAAGGAGGAGGCCGGCGGCGAAGGGGAGCGCGATGAAGAAAACCTGGAAGAAACCGAATTGATGGAACTTGCTGAGATGGAGCGGGAGCGGGAGGAAAAAGCACAGGAGCAAGAAGAACCGGTTTCCGCGACGGATGAACCGGCGGAGCCGGATAAACCGCCTTCCGATGTCGATAACACTGAAAAAGAACCCAATGAAAAATCTAGGTCTCGGTAGGGGGCTCCCGGCGGCTTTCCCGGGCCGCGACCTCAGGGTCGACCCGCCAGGTAAACAACGGCGAGAGCACATACCCGACCATGTACATCAGCACGATATGGCCTAAAAACGGCGTAAATGAGGCTGCCACCACCACCAGCAGATTCAATCGAAACACCCACGGTTTTCGGCTCATGAGCCGCCCCACATGGATATAGTGAATCGAATAGAGATTCATCAAAATCGCGGTGACCAGCATGAGGCTGAAGCAGAACAGCCCCCAGAACACTACCCACCCGCCGGGCTCCGTCAGGGCCTGATCGAATATGATCAGCGGAGCGGTCACCAGCAGGGCCGCGGCCGGTGTCGGTAACCCCTTGAAAAAGCCGGGAATCGGATGTTTATCCAGTGTGAAGTAGATTAATCGAGCGATTCCCAGCAGCCCGTAGAGGATGGCGATGGGCCCCGCTGCGAGTTTTTGAATGAATCCGGGGGGGACCTCCGCAAAGGTAATGTAGAAGATCCAGGCAGGCACAATGCAGAAACTGACCCCGTCGGCCAGGTCATCCATCAGGTTTCCCAGATTGATTCGCCGGGAGGAGGCCGAAGCGGAATCCGGCATCGGTTCGGTCAATCCGAGCTTCCTGGCCACGGCGCCGTCCAGCTTGTCGAACATGGCCGCCCCGATCAACAGAAGATAGGCTTCCCGCAGCCGGTGCTGATAGGCGAAAAAGACCGCCAGAAGCCCCATCATGGCATTCATGACGGTGAGAGCGTTGGGGAAAACGGAGAGGATTTTCCGGCGCAGTTCGGTGTCGTCCAGGCAGAGTTCATCCAGGCAGCAGGTACCGTATTTTCGGCTGTAGGCGGCGATGGATCCGAAGGTGATGATAAAAAAGATGATTTCGATGAAAAGCAGGTTGCGAACCGGGATCTCGCCCAGCCAGGAGATCCAGGGATAGATTCTGGACGGCGGCCCTATGGGGGCCTCTGGAATAAAAAAGGCATGGGCGAAGAGCAGGGCGCCCACCGGGGCCGCCACCACCGTCCGCAGTCGGGTGTATTCGGCCGGTTCGGGCTCCTGCCCCTGGCGAACGGCGAAGCTCCGCATGAAACTGGCGAAATTGTCCCGCACCAGCACCGTGACGCACATCAGGAGCACGAAGATGGCATGCAGCAGTTCCAGTCGGCTGTGCTCCGGTGAGATGAAGATCAGCCGCCACATCACCCCCACCGCCACTAATGGGAAAATAATGGAATAGACCAGCTTGTCCATGAGACGGTCCGCCAGGTGGGCCAGCGTGGGGTGGGGTTCGAACCGGGCCGCGAACCATCCGTCCACCAGATCGAAGCTCATGGAAATAAACAGGAAGGTGACCCCCAGGGTGTAGAGCACCGGACTGCGGTTCCACATGACGGCGACGGCGCAGAGCATTCCGGCGAACACCAACAGAGGACGACTGTAGACCAGGACCGCGGTGGCTTTTTGGGGCAGGTGAAGTTTGGGGGCCATAATATCCTTTCTTCTGATCGGAACAGTGTGATGACGGCATGGCTTCGTGCAGCCATTGCAGCGTATGTGTAAGGTGGCTGATCATAGTAAAAAAGAGCTTCGGGTGTCAAGAAGCCGGAGATCGGCTGCTGCCATCATTTTTCCGGTACGCCCAAGATCAACCCGCCGGAATATCAATAGATCAAGGCGGGCACCCATGCCTGGCCCTCCACGGGTTTGACCGCCACATCGGTGAACCAGAGTTTGAAGGATTCATCCGCCCCCCGGTGCATCAAAGAGATCGTGATGGGGCCGACAACGGCGTGTTGATCCCAGGTGGCGGCCCGGGTCGGTTCCTGGGCGCCGCCTTTGTGATAGGTCCATTGTTTGATGATGTAGTCGGGCCCGTAATAGAGCCTGTACATATCCCCCGGGGTATATCCCTCGTCGGCCGGATAGGCGACGCTGATCCGGCTGGCGCTGCCGGAGCCGATCGGCAGGGGTTGAATGCCGTCTTCGGTGATGGTGATGCCGGGGTCCCATTTCAGATGGAATGGAAACAGCAGCCAGTACTGATCATTGATGAACCAGTGGTCGATCTTCTTATCATATGGATTCGAATTCTTTCGGTTATAGGAGGTCTCCATCGGCTTTCCGTCCGGGCCGGTCCCCTGGAAGGTGACCTGACCGGTTGCCGGTTCCCACACCCAGGATCGCTGGATGTTTTTTTCATTGATGGTCACGTTGAAGGTATACCGGATCGCCTCGAGCCGGTCGAAATCCTGAATGCCGTAGGCTTGGGCGATCTTGCCGGCGGGTTCGTCGCCAGCGTACCGGGCGGTGTTCGATGTTGTTTCGCATGAAACGGCTAAAACACCGAGGAACAGGACCGAGACCATTTGAAAAATGTTTCTCTTCATCATACCCTCCTTCTCTTCAGGTTAATTTCAATGGGGTTAATTTAAATCTGGGGGCTTTTTAAGAATAGATTCTGAAATCTCCCGTAAATCCTAACCAAATGGTATGAAAATAGCAAGAATCAAGTGGGTTGTGATTTGGTTGACCCGCCTTAACCGGCCGATTCGATCTGACCTGGTGAATTAAAACAACTTGGACATGGGGGATGAATCCGTTCCGGGAGTCTTCAGTTGGAAGCACGGATTCGTCAGATAATTTTGTTGAAATGTGAAAAATTACCATATACATTGTAACAAAATACCCGTCGCTTTGAATTATCAGGTGGTCCGGGGTCATGCTAAATGATGGCTCGGAGTTCATCAAATTACGGTAGCAAATTGTCTGTATCTCTGAACCTTCACTCAATCGTTTTATGAACAATTCAGACGCCACGGAAAGAAGTAGGCAGCTGCAGAAAGCCCGCATTATGATCGTCGAAGATGATCATTTAACCGCTTCCGCTATTTCGAGATTCTTGAAGCAGCTCGGGTATTCTGTGTCTTCGATCGTGTCGTCCGGAGAAGATGCCGTCGCCCAGGTGCTTGCCGATCCGCCCGATCTGGTTTTGATGGATATCTATTTGGCCGGCCGGATGGACGGCATCGAAGCGGCCCGGCGCATCCCCAATCAGATTCCATTCATTTATCTTACTTCCTTTTCGGACGAACAGATACTGAATAGGGCAAAAATGACCGAACCTTTGGGGTATCTGTTGAAACCGGTAGATTCCGATAAGTTGCACATCAGTATCGAAATGGCTTTGCACAAAGCCGAAATGGAGAATAAGCTTCGCTCCAGCGCGGAGCGGTACCGGTTTCTTGTTGAGAAGATGAATGAAGGGGTAGTCATTATTGATGAGGATAGAATAATCACCTTTGCCAATGAAAAATTATCCACCATATTGGGGATTGAACGCGATCAGATTGTCGGCACGGCTCTGGAATGCTACTTCGACGACACCAACATGAGGGAAGCGGAGCGTCAATGGTCCAAACGAAAACAAGGGGAGTCCGGCGCATACGAAATCTCCGGATACAGCGGCGATGGCGGCCGGTTTCACGTGCTTGTCTCCGCCACTCCCATTTTTGATGGAAAGGGGTTTTTTCGGGGCAGTTCGGCGGTGATTACCGACATTACCGAACAAAAACAGACTGAGCAGTTGCTCAAGGATGCCCAAAATAAACTTGAAAAGGAAGTTCAGGACAGCACATCGAATCTGATAGCGGCCAATCTCCGGCTCAAGAAAGAAATCGCCGAGCGAAGCCGGGCCGAAGCGGCCTTGAGCGCCAGCGAATCGAGTTTGCGGCATATTTATGACCATTCTCCGGTCATGATGCATTCCATCAATAAAAACGGGGTGCTACGAAAAGTCAATGCACACTGGTTGAATACCACCGGCTATGATCGGAAGGAAGTACTTCATCGAAGGATCGATTTTATCATGACCCCGGAATCGGCCGAGCGGGCCTTTTCTGAGGTGATCCCCCGTTTGTGGACCGAAGGGCAGGTCCGAAACATTGGATGTCAGTTCGTGAAAAAAGACGGTGCCGTGATGGATGTTCTACTTGATTGCAATGCTACGGAGGACCCGAGCGGAGAGCGGATCAGCCTGTCGGTGTTAAGGGATATCACCGAGCAAAACCGGGTCCAGCGTGAAATTTGGGAAACGAGACGCCTGCTGCGAACGGTGGTGGACGGCATCTCCGACCCCTTGGTGATGGTGGATAAACATTTGAAGGTGAGAATGTTGAATCATGCCGCTTTGAAATACTATGGTCTGTCCGACTACAAGGCGGCGATCGGGCGGTCCTGCTATGCCGTCCTGAAAAGGGACCATTCCCTCTGCCGAAAATGCTCCGTTCCGTCGGCTGTTGAAAGGAGGGCCTTTGTCTCCTTTGAGCGAAAGGGCATTTTCGATGCCGCCCGGGTGGAGCAGGTCGCCTTTTATCCGGTGGATGAAGTGGCGGATGGGCTCACCGGCGGCATCATCCGGATTACCGATATAACTGAACGGAAAAAAGTCGATGAGCAATTGATCCGGGCCGATCGGCTTTCTTCCCTTGGTCAGCTTTCCGGCGGCATTGCCCATGAAATTCGAAATCCCCTGTCCGGAATCAGCCTCTTTGTGGATATTCTCTTCGACGAAACCCGATTTGAGCGTACCCCTCAGGAATTGGAAATTATCGAGGATATCAAAACGAACATCGGCAAGATCAATCAAATCATCAAACGGGTATTGGATTTCGCGCGGCATGGCGATGCCGCCCTGAAGGAAATCGATATCCATAAGCTGATTCGGGAGGTGCTCATGCTCTGGTAT
>JBEPWQ010000242.1:0-6074 GCA_041642315.1 Desulfobacteraceae bacterium
CCTATCCCGCCGAGAAAAAAGATGCACAGGCGGCCCTTGAATTGACCACCCGGTGGGCCGAACGGTGCAAGTCTGCCTGGCGGGAGCGGACCGGCGGCAGAAACGCGCTGTTCGGAATCGTTCAGGGCGGAATGTACCGGGACCTGCGGCGCCGGTCGGCGGAATCCCTTGTGAAGATCGGGTTCAGCGGGTATGCCCTGGGCGGGCTGAGTGTGGGCGAACCCAAGGAGTTGATGTACGAGGTGGCCGAGGTTACCCTGCCGCTGCTTCCGGACGATCGGCCCAAATACATCATGGGGGTGGGCACCCCCGAGGACCTGGTGGAGCTGACCGCCCGGGGCGCCGATATGTTCGACTGCGTCATGCCCACCCGGAACGCCCGCAACGGCCAGCTCTTCACTCGATACGGCACCATCAATATCGCCAATGCCCGGTTTCGAACCGATCCCGAACCGGCCGATCCGGACTGCGGCTGTTACACCTGTCGACAGTATTCCCGCGCCTATCTTCGCCACCTGTACATGAGCCGGGAGCTGCTCTCTTATCGGCTCAACACGCTTCACAACATTCATTACTACATCCATCTCATGAAACGGATGCGGCGCGCCATTGAAGGCGGCGACTTCGATGGTTTTCGACGGTCCTTTTATACCGATCTGGAAAGCGGAATCTGACGGCTCCCTAAACCGGAATGCCTCAAAAGCAGGGCTCCGGTATGCCTTTCATCGACATTCGGGAATTCGGGTATTATAGTAAAAGAATCGGTCGGCAAAATGCCGATCTCAATTCAGGCAAAAAAAAGGAGATTTACCATGAAAGACAAGGTTTTGACGGTACTCGATAAAATCAGACCCGCCCTGCAGCGGGACGGCGGGGATGTGGAACTGGTCGATATCAGCGAAGACGGGGTGGTCAAGGTTCGGCTGCAGGGGGCCTGCGCCGGCTGTCCCATGTCGCAGATGACCCTTCGAAACGGCATTGAAAAGGTGTTGAAACAGGAGATTCCGGAAGTCAAAGCGGTCGAACCGGCATAACCGGCGGAGGTCATCATCCATGTCCATTGCGAAAAAGATCGAGGCGGTGATCGAGAAATCCTCCTGGATCCGAAAAATGTTCGAGGAGGGGGCGCGGCTGAAGGCGGAGCACGGAACGGACAAGGTCTTCGACTTCAGTCTCGGCAATCCCAACCTGAGCCCGCCGGAGTTGTTCGAGCAAACCCTGGCGGAGGTGGTGGCCTCCGAGGAGGCCAAAAACCACGGCTACATGCCCAATCCTGGCTACCCTCATGTGCGGGAAGCCATTGCGGAGGCGGTGGCCCGGGACCATGGCATTCCCCTGACCGGAAATGAACTGATCATGACCTGCGGGGCGGCCGGGGCGCTCAATGTGACCCTCAAAACGCTGCTGGACCCGGGAGACGAGGTGATCACTCCGGCGCCCTATTTCGTGGAGTACAACGCCTATGCAGAAAACCACGGCGGCGTGCTCAGGATCGTGAACACCCATCCGGATTTTTCTCTGGACCTGGGGGCCCTCGCGGCGGCGATCACGGAAAAGACCAAGGCGGTGCTCATCAACTCGCCGAACAATCCCACCGGTCAGGTCTACCCGGCCGAGGATCTTCAGGCCCTTGGCGCTCTGTTGAAGGAGAAGAGCACCGCCCTGAACCGGACCCTCTACCTGATCTCGGATGAACCCTACCGGAAGATCGTCTATGACGGGGTTCAGGTGCCCAGCATCTTTCAGGCCTATCCGGAAAGCATCGTCGCCACCTCTTTTTCCAAGGACCTCTCCATTCCGGGAGAGCGTTTGGGATATATTGCGGTCAACCCCGCGGCCGGCCACAAGGACCAACTCCTGGCCGGCATGACCCTGGCCAACCGGATTCTCGGGTTTGTCAACGCCCCGGCCCTGATGCAGCGGACGGTGGCCCGCATGTTGGGGGAGGCGACCGTGGATGTGTCTCAGTATGCCCGAAAGCGGCAGCTTCTGTGCGACGGGCTGGCCGAGTGCGGGTATCATTTCGTGAAACCGCCCGGCGCCTTTTATCTTTTTCCGAAGTGCCCGATACCCGATGATGTGGAATTCGTCCGCGCCCTTCAGGATGAGCTGATTCTGGCGGTTCCCGGCAGCGGCTTCGGCGGGCCCGGCCATTTCCGTCTCGCCTTTTGCGTGGAAGACGCCGTCATCACCGGCGCCATGCCGGGGTTTCGCCGCGTCATCAACAAATTTAAATAATCCTATGATCGGCCTTCTTCTTCGATTGAAGAAGAAGGCCGGTTCGAAATCCGTGGCTTTGGAGGCGTCTGATGGAATCGACTATTAAACTCGGGGTCAGTACCTGTCTGTTGGGCGAGAACGTTCGATATGACGGAGGTCATCAACTGGACCGGTTCATTACCGACACCCTGGGCCGGTATGTGACCTTCGTGCCGGTCTGCCCCGAAGTGGAGTGCGGCATGTCCATTCCCCGGGAGGCTCTGCGGCTGGTGGGGGAGGTGGAAAATCCCCGACTGGTCACCCGCCAGACCGGGGTCGATTATACGGATCAGATGGTGAACTGGGCGCAAAAACGGGTGCGGGACCTGGAAAAAGAAGACCTCTGCGGGTTTATTTTCAAGAGCAAATCCCCCAGCAGCGGCATGGAGCGGGTGAAGGTCTTCAAGGAATCCGGGATGCCGGTCAAACAGGGGGTGGGAATTTTTGCGCGGACTTTCATGGGCCATTTTCCGCTGCTGCCGGTGGAGGAAGACGGCCGTCTCCATGACCCCAAGCTGCGGGAAACCTTCATCGAAACGATTTTCGTCTACAAGCGATTGCGGGAACTCCTGTCGACCGAGCCCTCCCGCGGGGCGCTGGTCGACTTTCACACCCGGCACAAGCTCCTGATCCTCTCCCACAGCCCCGACCATTACCAGCGCATGGGACGGCTGGTGGCCCAGGCCCCCGAGCCTATGGATCAGCTCTACCGGGATTATCGGGAACTGCTGGTGGAAGCGCTTCGGGAAAAAACCACGCGAAAAAAGAACATCAATGTCCTTCAGCACATGATGGGATACTTCAAAAATGACCTGACCGCGGATGAAAAACAGGAAATCCTCGAAATTCTCGACCACTATCGCAATAATTCCGTTCCCCTGATCGTTCCCATCACCCTGATGAATCACTACATTCGCAAATACGACCAGCCCTATCTCAAGGAGCAGTATTACCTGCATCCCCATCCCATCGAGCTGCAGCTCAGGAATCATGCCTGATCCCCATGTTCCTGAGGTCGTGAATTCTTGGAAAGCACCAGGAACGGCTATCATGACGATTCGAATCATATTGGTGGATGATCACCACATTATGCGTGAAGGGTTGAAGTCCTTGCTGATGGCCCAATCCGATATCTCAGTCGTCGGTGAAGCGGGAAACGGAAGGGCCGCCTTGGGGTTGGTTCGAAAGCTGACCCCCGATGTGGTGGTCATGGATGTCTCCATGCCCGACATGAACGGGATCGATGCCACTTGTCGAATCAAGGAGGAATCCCCGGATATCCAGGTGATCGCTCTGTCCATGCACTCGGACAAGCTGTTTGTGGAGGGGATGCTCAAAGCCGGGGTCAGCGGCTATCTGTTGAAAGACTGCCTCTTGGAGGACCTGGCCTGCGCCATCTATGCCGTGGCCAAAGGGGGGATCTATCTGAGCCCAAAAATCGCTGCGACGGTGGTGAAAACCTACCTTCATCAGCTTACCAACAGCCATGGATGCGAACAGGCGATCCTGACCCGACGGGAGCGGGAAACTTTACAGCTTATCGCCGAAGGGCGGGACACCAAAGAGATCGCCTCACGACTCCATATCAGCACCAAGACGGTGGATACCCACCGCCGGAAGATCATGGAGAAGCTGGATCTGCACAGCATTGCGGAGCTGACGAAGTATGCGATTCGGGAGGGATTGACGGGATTAGAAGGGTGAAATGATAATTGGAGGGGCAGTATCGCTCCTCCAATTATTCTTAGAATCAATAAACGTTGCCTATTTATTTTTGCCTTTAGCTCTGTAGCCATCCGAAAGCGTTTGCATAAATGCAACAATAGCGTCTTCCTGTGCGTCTGAAAGACCGAGATTTCCCAGTTCATCCTCATTCACGTTTTCAGCGACTTCCGGATCGGGCCAATTTGTCCCTTCTTTTTTATCTCTTGTATTGTAAAAATGAACCACTTCCTTGAGAGATTTGAATGCACCGTTGTGCATGAATGATTTGGCAAATCCGGGACCGGGTCGTTTGTCCACATTTCGAAGCGTCGGCACTTTATGCAATCCATATTCAGGTGTTTCAGTAATGTCGAAGTCTGGATCATTTTCAATTTCTTCTTTATAGATATGACCTGCCAGACCCGGATCGATCCAATCAGCACCCTCTGGATTGATAGGTTTGCCATCCACATAAACCTCATCCATTTCATAGAACGGGTTATCCGGGTTTTTAGGTGTTCCGAGATTGTCAAAAGTGTAATCGGTGAAGAGTGGTGGCACGACTATTTCTTCTTCGGAAAAGAATGGATCTACCCGGCTTTTTACCTGACTGTAAGCAGTTTCTACGGTGGCAGGTTCAATTACATGACATGCGGCGCACATACCGCCTTCACCATCTTCGTAAATGCCGTCATTATCATTTTCAGCGACAAACAGTTGAAAACCTTCCCACTCCTGTTGCGTGAATACAGCAGGTGGTTCAAGGTCACTAAGGTTATATTCACCGTCGGTTGCCTCCAAAAAAGCGTCAAATTTGGAAGTGAACTGGTTCACGATTGGTGAATCTTCGAAGACCGCGATGGCGCTGGCAATCAGGTTGTAGGCGATCATGGTATTTTCACTGGCGCAAATATCAAGGCTGTCCTCATTGTAGAATGATTTGGCGACTTTTTTAAACAGATTGGAATAGGTCGAATTACATACTTTGTAAACGACTGTCTCTTCATCGGGGTTGTTCTGTTCCACCGGATTCAGAAAGGGACCCATGGCCTGATCCGCAGCCGGGTTGCCGAGGGTTTCGCCTGTAGCGCGGCCGTCCCAGAAGTTCCCGCCAACCCAAAGCTCTTCGCCGTCCTCCTCGATCCGGTCAAAAATCGGTGCGGTCGATGCGTATGCTGCAGTTGGGGGTCTGCGGTTGCCGGTTCGCTGGTGAATCGCGCCTGGGTAGACCGCACCTTTTTTGTTGATTCCCGGTATCGGTCCGGTCCAGCCGGTGCGCGGGGTATGACAATCGGCACAGGACTGTCCCGGTGGTGTTGACAACTGTTTGTCAAACATCAGTTTGTCGCCGAGCTTTACCATCATTTCCTTTTCAGACGGTCCCGCAAGGGCGATTCCCGTAGTGAGGAAAAAACAAATACCTGCCAAAATCACCAAAAATTTTTTTGCCATCGAAGCCTCCTAATGAATTGTGTGGACAATGCCATCTGCGGAAAAATTCTATTGGACTGAAATAATTCCTATGAGTCACCTCCTTCAACTAAAAAACCGGATCACCTTTCTTTGAGGCAACCCGGCCGTTTCCATGAAACCCGTGGCTTTCCGTCCCCGCCTCGCGGCAGGTTTGGCTTTATCTGTCTGGAGTATATAATTCTGAATTGAGAGCCAGACTATACCGAGATTTAAAAAAAGAAAATCGGGAGAAGACTGAATGGATACTTCGGGATTGCTGATAAGCGGCTTCTGAATTCCTTACGGGAAAATTGGCATCTCGGTTTGACAGGGGAAACCGGAATACCTATTTTCGACCGAGACAAAACAACAGGACCAAATATAACTCAATGAGCACATTATCCATCGAGCAAATGGATGACCAGATAGAAGCCGTCATCCAAGGCATCCGTAACAGAGCCGAAAACCTCTACCGCACCCACCAAATGTTCTGCGCCGAGGCGGTGCTGGCATCTTTGAACAACGGCCTGGGAGGCGGCCTGAGCGAAAAACAGGCGGTCTCTCTGGCGGCCGGGCTGACCGTGGGCATCGGCGGGTCGGGGTGCATGTGCGGGGCCTTGGGCGGGGGGGTTCTCGCGCTGGGGCTGTTTCTGGGGGAG
>JBEPWQ010000243.1:0-6073 GCA_041642315.1 Desulfobacteraceae bacterium
ATGGGTTTGCCGAAACGGATATCCACATCCACTCCGGCGATCATCATCGACCCTTCCGTCATCAGCTCTTCGAGGGCGCGATCCGTGACCCCGTCGACCCAGGTGAGGGCCAATTTGCTGAGGATGTCTTCCTGTGCACGCAAAGGATAATAGGTAATGTTGACCGGTACGATATGGGTGCATGCCCCTTGTACCCGATCGGTGGAATCGAGTTTGAAGAGATCCAGAAGACGATGCGCTTCTTCGGGGTTCCGGTCGGCCATTTTAATGATCCGCCGGCGGTAAAACTCGGTGCGAAGCCCCAGCGCGGCCGCACCGGTGTGAGGCGGATGCTTTCCGCCGTCATGGGAGATGATGAATCTGCCCCGGTCCATGATCTTCTTGTTTTTGACCATCCGTCCTTCCGGAAAGATGATCCAGGAGGCCTCTCCGCTCAGAAGAGATTTGACGATCAGAAGGTCCCGATCCGGATCACGGGTGGAGACGACCCCCACCTGATCAAAGTAGGCGGCCAGGGTTCCCTTGAAAAGTGTGAAATCGGCCAGGGACCAGACCGGCGTGTGGTTCGTCAGTTCATAGAGATAACCGGGCAGAAGCAGGGTTTCAATTCGCGTGAAATGGTTGACTGTGAAAATTTTGGCGCCCTCGGGGATGTTCTCTTTGCCGTGGATGTGTATATTGGCCTTGGTGAAGGCGGAAAGCGTTTTTATGGCGAATCCGGAGGTCAGATAGGCGAATCGGTTCATATCAGGTGATGGGTGTGCGATGCCGGTCCGGCAGCGGATCGAACGAATCCTTGGCTATTCATTTCCAAATGAGCGAAACCATTGAAAAACCCTGAAATATTCGGTTGACAGGCGGTATCCGGTCCATTAAATTATATTGTTTTGGCTTAAAAATAAAGGATTTTTCGGAGGGTCGCCATGTACTCGAAGATGCTGGTGCTTCGCTTTCCCAGCGAAGTCGTTCACAAGCCGCTGGTCTGCCACCTCGTAAAAGAATACGATTTAACTTTTAATATTTTGAACGCCGAGGTGCTTCCGCGAAAAGAGGGAATTCTGGTACTCGAATTATACGGAGAACGGAAAAAATTCAAACAAGGGGTTCAATATCTCAAAGATCAGGGGGTGTTGATCAAGACCGCGGGCCAGGAGGTGCGGCGGAATGAAAAGCAGTGCACCCATTGCGGAGCCTGCACCGCCGTCTGCCCCACCAGCGCCCTGGAAGTGAAACGGCCCGAAATGGCGGTGGAGTTTGACCAGAAGAAATGCAGCGTCTGCGAACTATGCGTCACCGCCTGTCCCACCCGGGTCATGAAAGTGCGGCCCATCAACAAGATGTTCTTTGAATGATGACTGACGAAACAATCGCCGTGGCGGTCAGCGGCGGTATCGATTCGCTGATGGCGGCCCATCTTCTGAAGAAAACAGGACATTCCGTTTTCGGGCTTCATTTCACTACCGGCTTTGAACCCCTCCCCGCATCCGGCCTTGCGCACCTTCAAAAACAGCTCGGCATCCCCGTTCACACGGTGGATTTGAACACCGCCTTTCAACAGAAGGTGATCGATTATTTCACCCGAACCTATTCCGGGGGCCGCACTCCCAATCCCTGTTTGGCCTGCAATCCGGCGATCAAGTTCGGCGATCTGCTCGAATTTGCCCGTGAAAAAGGAGCGGGGTATCTGGCCACCGGTCATTATGCCCGGATTGTGCGGGATTCCCAAGGACGGCGGCGCCTGCTGAAAGGGCTGGATCTTAAAAAAGATCAATCCTATTTTCTGGCTTTTTTAGAACAGGGCCAGCTGGCGGCAGCCCGATTTCCTCTGGGTGAGATGACCAAGGATCAGGTGCGGGAGACGGCCCGCTTAGAGGGCATGACTCCGGCGCGGCGGAAAGAAAGCCAGGACGTCTGCTTCATCCCCGAGAATTATACCGCCTTTCTGAAGGCTCAGCCCGGGTTTGCGCCCGAACCCGGCCCCATCGAGGATGTCCGTGGGAATCGATTGGGCGAGCACCCGGGACTGCATCGGTTCACCGTCGGCCAGCGACGGGGCATCAACTGTCCGGCGGCCCAGCCCTATTACGTGGTGCGGCTGGATCCGTCCCGGAACCGGCTGGTGGTGGGGTTCAGGGAGGATTTGCTTTCTTCGGAGTGTCGGATCTCCGACGTCAATTGGATCATACCGAGGCCGGATTCTCCGCTGCGGGCCGAGGTTCGAGTGCGGTATCGCCATACCGCCGTGCCGGCGGTCGTTCATCCGCGGGCAGATGGAACCGCTCGAATCGTTTTCGATACTCCGGAACCTGCGGTGACCCCGGGCCAGGGCGCTGTCCTTTATGAGGGTGAAGCGGTGCTCGGCGGGGGATGGATCGAAGAAACCAATGTAAATGAAAGAGACCGATGAAGACATTTAAAATCACCACTCTGGGGTGCAAGGTCAACCAATACGAGTCCGAGTCTCTGGGTCAGTGTCTGAAATCGGCGGGTTGGACCCCTGTCCATAAGGAAGAGAAAGCGGATTTATGCATCATCAACACCTGCACCGTCACCCATAAAGCTTCCATGCAGTCTCGGCAGGCCGCCCGACAAGCCATTCGGTGCCATCCCGAAGCCCGGGTGCTGGTGACCGGCTGCTACGCCCAGACCGAACCGGAGGTCATCGCCGAAATCGACGGTGTGGACGCTATTGTGGGGCACCGGGAAAAGCACCGGATACCCGAGCTGGTTGCTCTGAGTTCGAATGAAAAAACCGGAAATCCAGAAATTTATTGTTCGAATATCGGCCATGAGCGAATCTTTCGCCGGATTCCCATGGAGGAAATCGGAGAGCGGACCCGCCCGTTTCTGAAAATTCAAGACGGCTGCGACGCCTTTTGCACCTATTGCATCGTTCCCCATGCCCGGGGCCGAAGCCGCAGCCTTCCTCCGAAGGCGGTCCTGGACAGCATTCGGGCCTTGGCCGGTTCCGGATACCATGAGGTGGTTCTGTCCGGCGTACATCTGGGCTGCTACGGCAATGATCTGACTCCGAAAACCGATCTCTTTTCGGTGCTGAAGGCAATCGACCGGGAAAGGGTTATCGACCGGGTGCGGATCAGCTCCATCGAGCCTCACGAATTGACCGGTGACATCATCGATCTTGTCGCCGATTCAACCCGGTTCTGCCGCCATTTTCATATTCCGCTTCAAAGCGGTGATGACGGCATTTTGAAGCGGATGGGGCGCCCCTACACCCGAGCCGGTTTCGGCAGCCTTGTGCACAGACTCCGGACCCGAATTCCGGATGCGGCGATCGGCGCGGATGTGCTGGTGGGTTTTCCGGGGGAAGACGAAGCCGCATTTCGAAATACCTGTAATCTGATTCAGGAAATTCCCATCACTTACCTTCACGTGTTTCCCTTCTCCCCGCGCAAGGGGACCCCGGCGGCCGGTTTTCCGAATCAGGTTCCGGTGAATACGGTCAAGCAACGGTGCAAATGGCTTCGGAAACTGGGAATCGCCAAAAAAACGGCTTTTCTGAAGAGCTTCCCCGGAAAAGCCGTGACCGTCCTGGTGGAAACCAGACGGGACCGAAAAACAGGGATGTTGAAGGGGATCGCCTCCAATTACCTGACGGTGCTTCTCGACGGCGGTGATGAACTGCATAACCGCCTGGTCGAGGTGAAGATCGAATCCATGAAGGGGAATGTGCTGTTCGGAGCCGAAAGATGACCGAGTCCAAGCTCAGCAAAATGGTTTCCATTCTGACGGGTCGGTTCAAGGAACGGCAAATTTCTTTTGCAGTTATCGGTGCCATGGCTCTGGCCGCTTATGGAGTGCCCCGGTTTACCGCCGATATTGATCTGCTCTCGGAAATTGCGAATCGAGCCCTCATGCACAGCATTTTAACGGAGGCGGGGTTTACCTGTTTTCAGGAGACGGAGGCCTTTGCACAATTCGATTCCGAAATGGGCGTATATGGAAAGGTGGACCTCATGTTCGCCATTACGCCCGCCGGGAAAGCGATTCTTGAGAGACGCATCCGGGTGTCGGATGATCTTCTCGGAAGCTATCCGGTGATTCAGCCGAGCGATTACATTGTTTTGAAGTTGATGGCGATCGCCAATGATTCCTCCCGGCAGGTGCGGGATGAAGCCGATATCGTTGCCTTGTTGAAGCATATTCGCCGGAAAGATCTGTCCGATCTTTTCGAACCGATTCAGCGGGATCGCATCCTTGAATTTGCCCGACAGTTCGGTCTGGAGAAAAGGATGAGACGTTTTCTTCAGGATTATCTGGATAAAGCCCCTGAGAAAAACTTTTTCGTACTCTGATCCTTGTGTTGGATTCGATAGAATCTGCCCGCCCATTCACCCGGAACCCTATTTTTCATGGACCGAAAAGAAAAACTCGCCATCCAACAACAGAACGCCCGCCGGCTGATCTTTGAAATGATCGATGCGGCCGGGGAACTTTCTGTCAAAAAAGGGCCGCATCCGCTTGAATGGGGCTGTAACTGCATCGCCTGCGTCAACAAGCGCAAGGAGAAGTCGCGGGAGAATCCGCCGGTCTGGCGGTATCATTTGTGACGGCGATCCGATCGGAACTACGCTTCGGCATGTCGCACCCTCACCGGTTGAGGCGGGATAGCCTTCGGGTTCCGCTCGGCCTCAGGCGGGCTATGTAGGAGATACCACGAGCAGGTACCGATATTCCGTTGCCCCGCCCGAAAAAATCAGAGCGGGGCATTCGGAAAATTTATTTTTCCTCTTCACCCTCTTTGTAGTCCAAAATGATCGTTTCCTCGGATTCTTTTTCTGCAGCGGCTTCGGTTTCGGCGGCAGTTTCGGGTTCGATTTTTTCGGCTGCTGCCAGATTTTCGTCCGGATTCATCGTCTCTTCAGGCACCGGCATGGGATTGGTCAGGTCGACCGCCTCCGGCGGTTCCAGTTCGTCTGGAATGGCATGAAACGGGAAAGGTCTCTGTTTTTCATTCAGGCTCAGGTATCGCATCACCTTATAGGTATATACGGTGAGCATGTGGGACAGGGATTTGACCGAGTCCACCTCTTTGATGGAAACGAAGAGGATCAGGAACTGCACCATGGTAAGGACCAGAATCGAAAAGGCCGAGATCACCAGGACAACCGCGAAAAAGAGGGTGTAGACAAATCGGAGGGCGACATTTTTCCGTGCCAGAAAAAAACGGATGACCGATTTGAGAGCGGTGAACAGCACATCAATGATTTTGTTCATGTAAGTCTCCTTTTTTTTATCATTTTCTTCCAATCTTCATTCCGAATCCGATAGCAGATAAACCTCCGCCGGTCAACCATCAAGCCTTCGACCCGATCAATTCCTGAAAATCGGCAAACTCCCCGTCGCTTTGGTCGGAGGGAATCAGTTCAGAGATTTGAGCGGGGACAATATCCAGGTATCTGAAAATCTTCTCTTCCAGTTTTTCAGCCCGTCTCCAGGTCTTTCGAATGCGCGCCCGATACTCGGGGGTGGTGCCGTATCGCTCCATGATATAGCCGAGTCGATCCGACATCCGAGCCACCTGATCATGAAGCACCCGTTTGTCCGCATAATTGACCACCTCCGCTTCGGTGGGCGGCCCCGTATCGGAGTCGACATCCAGTCGTACGTGCTGGCGCACCAGGTCGGCCACTTCGGGATAGCCTTCCTCGATCAACATCTCCGCGCCGGTTTTGGTGTGCATCTCTCCGGTTTGGATGGAACGGGTTTTGGTGATGTCATGGAGCAGGGCCCCGGCCCGAATCAACTCCCGGTTCAGGGGAATATCCCGATCCTGAAGCCGATCCGTCAACAGAAGCGCCACGCGGCAGACCAGAAGGGAATGGGCCACGATGTGCGCCATCATGTCCATCCGTTGAATAAGCCGGTAGCATTCTTCTCTGGTCGGAATATTCATGGCCGGCTCAATTGGTCAGACTCTGAATGGGCGCCGGAATTCGGCCGCCGTGCCGAATAAAGGGATTCGCCCCCCGTGCGTTGTTGACCGGCATGATCACCGACTGCCCGAGCAGACCCCCGAAAAAAGCCCGGTCTCCGGCCTGTTTGCCCGGCA
>JBEPWQ010000244.1:0-6051 GCA_041642315.1 Desulfobacteraceae bacterium
TCGCCGACAGGTTTTCAGATACTGAAAAATAGTACATGAAAAGGAACAGGGGTATGTGGCAATACAAAGGACAAAAAAGACCCGAATACGCCGCGGTTCCGGGACCCGGCCAGGAGTCGGTATGGGACTACCCCAGACCGCCGCAATGGATCCCGGATGGACGCCGGGTCGAGGTCTACAGCGGGGATCGGTTGATCGCCTCCTCCGAGAACGCTGTTCGCGTGCTGGAAACCGCAAGCCCGCCCACGTTTTACATTCCTCCCGAAGATGTTCACTGGAACCTGCTCAAGCCTGCGCCGTCCACCTCGGTCTGTGAATGGAAGGGCACGGCTCGATACTGGACCCTGTCATCCCACCCCGAAACGGGCGTGGTGGGATGGAGCTATCCGGATCCGACCCCGGCCTTTGCCCGAATCCGGGATTACATCTCCTTCTACCCGGCCGCTCTGGCCTGCTATGTATCCGGGGAGCGGGTACGCCCTCAGCCGGGGCGGTTTTACGGGGGATGGGTGACGAATGAGATCACCGGCCCCTACAAAGGGGAATCGGGGACTGAAAATTGGTGACCTTCAATAGATTTTTTGAAATATTAAAAAACATGCTTGCTTTCTTCCGAAGGAGGGCTTATAATATCTTTAATCAACTCGGCCTCGTCCCATCGGCGGGGCTTCTTTCTGAAGGAACAATCCATTTTCAAAGTGGCATCCTCCAGTCTGTGAATGTTGAAATTTTTTATGAAAGGAGGATGTAACTATGGCGAATGGAACTGTAAAATGGTTTAACGACCAAAAAGGGTTCGGCTTCATTGAGCAGGAAGATGGCGCGGATGTATTCGTGCATCATTCAGCAATCAATGCAACGGGATTCAAATCCCTCAGTGAAGGCGACCGAGTATCCTTTGACATCGAGCAGGGACAAAAAGGTCTCGCTGCTGCAAATGTCACTGTGATCTAAACCGTCTTTTGCAAAAGAGGGCATTCCTTCGTATACCGAGGGAATGCCCTTTTATTTTGGTTCGAACCTGTTCCCTCTCGAATTCCCCCTCCTCAGTACTCGCACCTCAGGGAGCCCGCTCACCGAGCCATTCGTTATCACCCCGACTCCAAGGAGACGCTTTATGGCAAAATCACATTTTTCATTCAAAAAAAGACAAAAAGAACTGGCCAAAAAAGAAAAAAAAGAACTCAAGAGGCAGCGGAAACTCGAAAAAAATGCCAAATCAGAAGAGGAGACGGATTCGTCTCCGGATGACGGAGAGGATCTATTGTCGTAATCGATGATCCTCGTTGCCCACCTCTGAAGGGTACCCCGAACATGGATCATCTCACTCCCCGCTACTCCGTAAAGGAAGAGATCGCCAACAGCATTACCCACGGCATCGGTTTCCTTCTGTCCATCGTCGGCCTTTGCCTGTTGATCGTCCTTTCCCGTGCCTATGGGGATGCCTGGCATGTGGTTTCCTGCATGATTTACGGATCGATGCTGATCTTTTTATACACCGCCTCCACGCTGTATCACAGCCTCTACCCCGCAAAACTCAAACCGATTCTCAGAACCCTGGACCACTCGACCATTTTCCTGTTGATCGCCGGAACCTATACCCCTTTCACCCTGGTGACCCTGCGCGGCCCCTGGGGGTGGTCCCTTTTCGCCGTGATCTGGGCCTTGGCCGTTTTCGGGATCATCTTTCAGAAGACGATGCTGCGAAAAGGGCCGATGGTCTCTGTGGGGTTTTACCTGCTGATGGGCTGGGTAGTAGTGGCGGCCGTGAAGCCGATGCTGTCACTGGTCAAACCCGGGGGATTGGTCCTTTTGCTGACCGGCGGCCTGTCGTACACCATCGGCGTGGCATTTTATGCCTGTAAGCGGATGCCTTACAACCATGCGGTCTGGCATCTGTTTGTCCTGGCCGGAAGCGCCTGTCATTTTTTTGCGGTTCTGTTTTATGTCATTCCTCGACCTCCCTCAGGCGCCATGTAGAATATCTGTATTAAAACTCTCTTTGATCTCCTTGAGGAGCGATTCCGCTCCGCGGTACGCTCAAGATGCAACCTCCATTTCATGATCGGTTGCAATTTTCGATCTCTTGGGTTTTTTGAAGACCAAAAAACTGCAAAGCTTGCAGATATCAAACCCGGGATAGGTTTCTCCGGTTCTCGGAAAAGAAACCCCTCCGTCCCGCACAATCCGATGCAACATCCAGCGGACCGTGGGCTCCAGTTGATTGCCGGGCCAAATCCAGTTGATTTCGCTCTGCTCCGTCTTTCCGGCGGTTTTGCTGCTGCTGCACATGGGTGTAATGTTCGGTTCTCCCGTGACTCGGCATTGAACACAGCCGTGACAGACCGACGAATTCATGGTCATGACCATATGAAACGGGTGGCTGTCATGCGCCGCACACCAATCATTCCCCAAATGATAAGCCTGCAGCACATCGCTCATGCCGTGGATGACATCCGGCGCATAAGGGGCCTTGTGCAACGGCGCGGTGGCAAAGGCCAGCAATCCTTTGGGCAGCCGCTTTTTGGTTTGTACAAATCGCTCCGCCTGATCCCGGGTTTGGGTGTATTTGCGGTGGCTTGAAATTTCCGCTTCGTCCATTTCCTTCCATCCCATGACATATTTGGCATTGGAACATCCCATTTTATTTGGAGTTCCAAGCAATATATCGCCACGCTGCCTCGAGGCCGCGACAAAGTGGCAAAAGGTATACGGGTGGAAGGCGACCTTGTATTCCGTTTCTTTTCGGAAAAAGTCCAACTCCTCTTCATCGAAAAAGAATTTGACGGCCACCGGATAATATTTCATTTTTAAAAAATTGCGCAGGCTGAACACGACATTCGATGGGCTGAGATGTCCCCGGTTTCGTTCGCCGTCTTCAAGCAGTTGCTCCGCCAAGGCGACATCGTTCATGAGCGTATCGGTATTTACATTCATTTGCCCCTCCTTTTTTGGGTTCAATCCGCATGCCATCTATATTCATCATCCCCGACTTCCGCGCCCGCCGGGCGCCGAATAGGCGGAAACCGGCCGTGCAAGGCGATGGTACGACAATCAAGCCTTTCCGATTTTCGTTGCAAATGCAACACCCTGCGTTGCATGTCCTTAGAAATCTTCTCGACCGGATAAAAGTCACCTCGATCCTTTTGCAGCCGGGTCGCAGGCCCGGACCGGCTGCACAAACAGGCGTAACTGGACACGTTGGGGGGAATGGTATTCATCCCGAGATTTTTGCTCAAAAGCCGGGAGGGGACCGGGATCAATCCTCATCTCCCAACCCCGTTTCGATGGCCCGGCGATCCGGATCACTGCAACAGGGAGCCCCCTCGACTTTCAACACCTGAATGCCCTTTTTCATCCGTTCTGCAATGAACTGTTTCCCGCAAACACCGCATTCCACGAAGATCGGCCGATAATTCGCAGCCGGCAAAATGACTGTATTTTCCTGGCAGTACGGACAAATTACATTTTCCTCCAAAACCGCGGCATGGAGGCTTTGTTGCGTGGACGGTGCCATAGTTGTCCTCCTTTCGAAAATCTTTTCGATCTACCAAACCAAATTAAGCATCTTCTATGCCATCTCTCTGCCCGTTTTTCAGAATTTTTTATTTCCGATTCGATAAAACCCCCGAGAATCCATCCCTCCACCCGGGCTAACGCGCGTTCACTCGGCGTTGCTTCGCTTACCTCTTTTCGAACCGGCCCGGTACCTCGTTCAGCCTTTTACACTTGCGGCGATTCAAATTGATGAATAGCATTGAATGGAAGCGTCTGTTGCGCCCGGGTTCATATCATCCTATTGGAATCACCCACGCAAAGGTAGGAATCGATCATGGCAAACACCGAGACACCGGTCATTATCGTCGGCGGCGGCATCGCCGGGCTGGCCTGTGCACGCCGTCTACACGCACGGGGAATTCCGGTGCGGCTGCTGGAGGCAGGCGACCGTGTGGGCGGCCGCATCAAAACGGACCGTTATGAGGACTATCTGCTCGATCGAGGCTTCCAGGTGCTGCAGACCGCTTATCCGGAAGCCCGCCGCATGCTCGATTACGATGATCTGGACCTGCGCAGGTTCGCATCCGGCGCCAAGGTTCGCATTCGGGGCCGTTTTTATACTGTGGCCGATCCGTTTCGTCATCCCGGCGGGCTGAAGGATACCATGACCGCCCCCATCGGCGGCCTTCGCGACCGGCTCCGTCTGGCGCGACTGGCCCGGCGGGTCACCCGCCCGCCTCTTCATCAGCTTTTTACCGAACCGGAATCGACCGCGATGGAGTTCTTAAAGGCCGAGGGCTTTTCCCAAGCCATGATCACCCGCTTTTTCGTGCCCTTTTTCGGCGGCGTCTGCCTGGATTCAAAGATTCGGGCATCCAGCCGGGTGCTGCAATATGTCCTGCGCATGTTCGCCGCTGGAGAGGCGGCCCTGCCGGCCAACGGCATGGAAGCGATTCCGCGGCAGCTGGTTGCCGGACTGCCTGACGACTGCCTGCGCACCGGGGCGCGGGTCCGCGAGGTGAACAGCGACGGCGTCACCCTGGAAGACGGCACTCGGCTCCCGGCCGAAGCGGTGGTGGTGGCCGCCGAGGGCCCTGAAACCGCACGCCTTCTTGAAGCGCCCTCCGTCCGTGCATCGGTCGCCGAAACCTGCCTCTATTTTACCTGCGACCGCGAACGATGGCAATCGGCGTTCCTCATGCTTAACGGAGAGGACAAGGGGCCGATCAACAACCTCTCATTCCCCAGCCGGGTCTCGCCGGAATATGCACCGGCCGGCAAGTCTCTGGCTTCAGTGGTCGTCCTGGGCAACCCCGATATGGACGACGAGGCATTGACCGGCCGGGTGCGGACACAGCTGGCCGACTGGTTCGGACCGCAGATCGAGAACTGGGTTCATCTGCGAACCTACCGAATAGCACATGCCCTGCCCGACCAGTCGCCGCCCACGCAGAATCCGACCCGCCCCGAAACCCAGATTCGACCGGGCATCTTTGTCTGCGGCGAATACGGAAGCCTGCCGGGCATTCAGTGGGCCCTGGTCTCCGGAGGACTGGCTGCCGATGCCGTGCTGGGTTATCTGGGCGCCACGGCCGTTGGTGACAGTGAGTGAATAATTTGTGCCTGCCGGAGAGGAAAAAAGTCGCTTTCACCATCGACGCTTTGAAGATACCGAAGGGGGCCCCCCTTCAATGAAATAAAACCAAACCTGGAGGAAATGGCATGAGTGACAGAGAATTTGTTGTGGTCGGCGGCAGCAGCGGCATCGGATTGGAAGTGGTGAATCGCCTCATCGACATAAATCACCGGGTAACGGTGATTGCCAGATCCACGGACAAAATCGATACGCCCGGCACGGTGAATCGGCTGCCCTTGGACATTACCCGGGATGATATTGATTCCACATCCCTTCCGGAACGTATTCAGGGCCTGGCCTATTGCCCCGGCTCCATTCGCCTGCGTCCGTTTCATCGGCTTCGGCCGGATGATTTTCTGGCCGATTTTCAAATCAATCTGCTGGGCGCGGTCAAAGCCATTCAGGCCTGCCTCCCCGGTTTGAAACGGGCCGATGTGCCGCCGGCCTCCATTGTGCTGTTCAGCACCGTTGCAGTGGAAACGGGAATGCCCTTTCACGCCTCCATCGCCAGCGCCAAGGGTGCCGTAGAGGGATTGACGCGTTCCCTGGCCGCCGAATTTGCGCCCAAGATTCGGGTCAATGCGATCGCACCGTCATTGACGGATACGAATTTGGCCGGCGCCCTGCTGTCGGACGAGGGCAAACGGTCCGCCGCCGCAGAACGGCATCCGTTGAAGCGATTCGGAAAACCGGGGGATATCGCCGCTGCGGCGATATTTCTGCTGGATGCGTCCGCCTCCTGGATCACCGGCCGGGTGATTGCGGTGGACGGGGGGATGGGAGCGCTGCGGACTTTCAAATAGCACCCGAATATCGGATGCATACCGGCTTGGAAGCGGCCGTTTCCCTGGTGCTGCTTCGAAAAATTCCTACCCCCATCCGCTTTTCATATCGCTTTTCTTGCCGCACTCACAGCT
>JBEPWQ010000245.1:0-6050 GCA_041642315.1 Desulfobacteraceae bacterium
TTGTGCTTGGAATCTCGCATATCGATGAAATCAATGACGATCAGGCCTCCCAGGTCCCGAAGGCGAAGCTGCCGGGCGATCTCCTCGGCCGCCTCGAGGTTGGTGGAAAAGGCGGTCTGCTCCACGGAGCGTTTCTGAGTGCTTTTGCCGGAGTTGACATCGATGGCCACCAGTGCTTCGGTCTGTTCTATTACGATGGAACCCCCGGATTTGAGTTCCACTCGGCTCTCGAAAATGGAAGAGATCTGGGCCTCCAGCTCATACTTGGTAAAGATCGGCTTGGGACCTTTGTAGTGTTTGACGATGCGGGTATCTTTGGGGGAGATGATGTTGATGAAATCCTTCACCTCATGGCAGACTGTCTCATCGTCGATGAGGATCTCTTTGATCTCGGGGGTATAATAATCACGGATGATTCGCAGCACCAGACTGCGTTCTTTGTAAAGCAGGGCCGGGGCGGTCTCCCCGATTCCTTTTTTATTGATGTTCTTCCAGAGACGCAGCAGATATTGAACATCCTTGGCCAGCTGGGTCTTGGTGCAGTTGGCCCCGGCGGTGCGGACGATCAGGCCGAAGCCCTCGGGGATTTTGATTTTATTGATGAGATCTTTCAGCCGCTGCCGTTCTTCCTCGGTTTCGATTTTTCGGGAGATGCCGCGGTTTTTGGACCCCGGCATCAACACCACATACCGGCCCGGCAGGGAAATGAAAGTGGTGAGCATGGCCCCTTTTTTCAGAATCGGGTCTTTGGTGACCTGGACCAGAAGTTCCTGGCCCCGTTTGACCAGGTTTTTGATGTTGTGGTCCCCGGAGAGGTTGTCCAGATAATAATCCTGGTGGATTTCATGTTTCTGCAGAAATCCGTGGCGTTCTCCACCGAAATCGACAAACACCGACTGAAGACCGGGTTCGACCCGGGTGATGACCCCTTTATAAATATTACCGTGGATGATCTCTTTTGCGGCGCTTTCAATGTGGAATTCTTCCAGTTTGGAATCTCTGACTTTCGCGATCCGGGATTCCTCGGGATCAGCTGCGTTGATGAGAATTTTACTTGTCATATGAATGTGTCTATCATCTCCTCCGCATTTTCTTTCGGGTTCGGGTCATGTTGTCAGCAAGGCCGGGCATTGAGAAAACCGGTATTCGGTTGTATATTATCCGTACCCTATCGATTCCCAAGGAAGCTGGTCAACGGTTCGAATGCACCTGAACAATCACGCTAAGCAATTGTTTTAGGACTGTTTTATGCTTGAATAAGCAATTGTGGGATACAAGTCAAACGATTTCTGCTTGCAATTACGCATTTTAACCCTGTTCCGAACCCCGAAAAGAAGTGGAATTATAGTTTGAAGATAACCATCCGGAACCACTTGTCACTTGAAAACATCCCGTCGGAGCTGGAGGCGATCCTGAGAAAACAGATGCGGTTCCCCAACCCAAAGTGGCAGGAGAATGAGCGTCTGGGCCGATGGAACAAGGGAACGCCTGAATATCTCTCTTTTTTTGAAAAAACCCGAACCGGACGGATTCTTCTTCCCAGGGGGTATTTGCGCCGGCTGATCCTCTTGTGCCGGAGCATGAGCATCCCCCATGAACTCGAAGATCTTCGTCGGACCCTACCCGGCCTCGATTTCCGTTTCTCGGGCAAGCTCAAACTCTTTCAGCGGGAAGCGGCCGATCGCATGCTTGCCAAGGAGTTCGGCACCCTGAGCGCCCCCACCGGCTCCGGAAAAACGGTGATCGCCCTGTACATGATCGCCCGGCGCCGCCAGCCCGCCCTGGTGGTGGTCCATACCCGGGATCTGGCCTTTCAGTGGATGGAACGGATCAGAGAGTTTCTATCCATTCCGGAATCGTCGGTGGGCCTGATCGGCGGAGGAGAAAAGCGGGTGGGCCGAGAGATTACGGTGGCACTGGTCCAGTCTCTCTATAAGTGCGCCGAGGAGACGGCCCCTCACATCGGCTCACTGGTGGTGGACGAGTGCCACCGGGCCCCCAGCCGAACCTTCACCGAAGCGGTCTCCGCCTTCGACGCCCGGTATATGCTCGGATTGACCGCCACTCCCTGGCGCCGGGACAAACTTTCCCGGCTCATTTTCTGGCACCTGGGGGATGTCCATTATGAGATTGAAAAATCCCCCTTGATCAAGGCGGGGCATATCCTGGAAGCGGATGTGGTGATTCGGGAGACCGCCTTTTCCCCCTTTCATGATCCGGTCCGGGAGTATCCCAAAATGCTCTCGGAACTGACCGCCGACGACGACCGGAATCACCTGATCGCGGTGGACGTGGCCCGGGAGGCTGGCCGTGGGGTGTGCCTGGTGCTCTCGGACCGCAAAAAGCATTGCGAAACCCTCCATTCCCTGCTTCGGTTCAAACACCATATCCGGGCGGAGCTGCTCACCGGTGATCTCCCCCTTGCCCGACGCAGAAAGGTAATCGATCGAATCAACCAAGGAGAGGCCGATGTCGTGGTGGCTACCGGGCAGCTTATCGGGGAAGGCTTCGACTGCCGTAATCTGACCACCCTGTTTATCGCCACGCCGGTCCGGTTCACCGGTCGAATTTTGCAGTATCTTGGCCGAATTCTTCGGCCGGCCCCGGGAAAGACCCGTGCCAAAGTCTACGACTATGTCGATGTCAAAGTGGGGCCGCTCATGGCGGCCGCGCGCAACCGGCAGTGGGTCTATCGATCTCAGAACAAGCCCTCGAAATTGCAGGATTCACCACCGCCCTCCTGAGCCCCTCTCCGATTTCGTAAACGATCCTGCCGGGCCTCATTATACATCATCATACTTTGAATCTTCAAAAGAGGATGAATTTGTTTTAGAAAGTTGACCCCTTTATAAAGATTTGGTAGGGTCGACGAAAATCCTCCAACCGCTGCTTCGAGAGGGCCCCAGATAAATCACGAATGTGCGGGTCTGCACGGGTCCGGTGCACCGGTCGCCGGAGGGAGAAACGGGGCAGAGCAGGAAACAGCCGAAAGCGTACCTATGAAAACGGTTGATAGAAAACAGATCAAACCGCTGGTTCGGACCATCCTCTGGTTGGCCGTTTTTCAGCTTTGGTCGGTCTATTTTTACCAGATGGGGAGGTGTACATCCATGCCCGGTATGACAGAACTTCCGGAACCGAGCTTCGACAGCGAAATTTCCGTGGAAACGGTCCTGCAACAGAGACGGTCGGTTCGTAATTACACGGACCAAGGCCTGAGCATGAAACAACTGGGGCAGATTCTCTGGGCCGCCCAGGGAATGAACAGTGCCAAAGGGTATCGAACCGCGCCTTCGGCCGGGGCTCTATACCCGCTGGAGATCTACCTGGTGGCGGGAAACGTATCGGGTTTAGAGCCCGGCATCTATCGATACCTGCCCACCAAGCATGCGGTCTCCCGGGTGGCGAAGGGGGACAAGCGGACCCAGCTTTCCCAGGCGGCCCTGGGCCAGTCTCCTGTCCGGAAAGCGCCCGCGGTGCTGGCGTTTTGCGCCGTCTACGGTCGAGTGACCGGCAAGTACGGCCAGCGGGGGATTATGTATGTACATATGGAAGCCGGGCACGCGGCCCAGAATGTCTATCTCCAGTCAGAGGCCCTTGGACTCGGAACCGTCTCCATCGGCGCCTTTCAAGACGAAGAGGTCAAGGCGGTTCTCAACAACGACATCGAAGAACAGCCGCTGTATCTGATGCCGGTGGGAAACCCTCGTTGATATCTCCTCGTCGATATCATGGATGTTACCCATCTGAAACGGAAGCAGCGTATGCCCTACCTGAGTCTGGAAACCAATAAAGAACTGACGCGCGGAGATTACGGTTTCATAATTTGCATTATACATTCCATAACCCCTTCCGTCAGTAGCGATCCCATGGTATCCTCGTCGGCATTATTGTCTCGCCGATCACCGGCCGGCGGGAAAATTCTTAACCCATCTGGAGGGCCGAAGGTATGAGCACGAGCAAGGTGGTGCGGTATGCGGTGATCGCCGTCATACTGCTGCTAGGAGTCTACTGGTCTTTTGCGTCCGCGCAAAAGGAGACCGAGAGCGGTTATCCCAACAAGGCGTTTCTGGCCGGGGCCGACTGGCTGAAGCGGCACAAAGATGATCCGGGGGTGGTGGTTGTGGATGTCCGCACCGACGCGTATTTCGACGGAGAGGTGATTCCGGGTGCCATTCGACTGCCCTGGTCCGAATTCCGGTACGACGACACCGCCGACAATCTGGGAGAACTTTTCGTGGGGCCGACCCGGGCCCAGGAAATCCTCGGTCAGCACGGGATCGCCCGCACCGACACCGTGGTGTTGTACGATTCCGTGAAACGGGACGGCGGCGCCACCGCCGCCTATCTCTTTTGGGTGTTGGATGTGCTGGGTCACTCGGACAAGAAGGTGGTGGACCGCGGCATTGACAGCTGGATCGATGCGGGCGGAGACCTGGCCCGTGATCCGAAACAGCTCGACCCCATTTTTTATCAGGCCCCCTCCGATGAGATTGACGCCCGCAAGCTGATCACCGGGGACTTCATCTATAAAAATCTCGGCGATCCCTATTACCGAATCATCGACGTCCGGTCCCCGGCCGAATATCTCGGAGAAAAAGGAACCAAAGATCTTCACGGCAATCCGCTGAAGCTGGGCCATGTCCCCACCGCCATCAATATCGAGTACAAGCAGAACTGGGTCGATGAAGAATCCAAGGCCATGAAATCTTACCCCGAACTTCAGGAACTCTATCGGGGGATCGATCCGAACAAGGGGGTGGTGGTCTACTGCGCCTCCGGCCGGCGCAGCTCATTTTCCTATTTCGTGCTGCGGCTGATGGGGTTCGATGACGTCATCACCTATGAACCTTCCTGGAAAGAATGGGGCAACCCCGCCAATTTCTACCCGGTGGAGACCACTGAAAACAAATTGACCGGCGGGGACCTGCCGGGGGCCGGAGGAAAGATGTCCCGATCCGGGGCCGTCCAAAGTTCCGACACCAGGTCTGCACAGACATCATCCGGCGCGCCCAAGGGCGGCTATGTATCCTGCGGAGGTTGAGACATGAAAACCGATTACCGACAATCGCCTTCGACCTACTGGCGATGGTTTCCCGCCTCGTTCGCCCTGGCGGGGATTATCCTTTTCATCTTCGCCACCTTCGGCCCGCCGGCCTCTTCCAGCGGGTTCGCCAGCGCCTTGAAGGGATTTTTTCAGTCCGCCGCTCCCGAGTATGTGAACGACAAAGCTCATTATCAGATGCTGCCGGGGCCGGGCTCCTGGCTCTTCGCATTTGTCTTGGGCATGGCTCTGGGCGGATTCATCGGGGGCCGGACCTTGAAAATTCCGGTCCGGGACATTCCGGAAATCTGGGAGCGAAAATTCGGAAGCAGCCGGGCAAAACGGTATGCCGCTACCTTCACCGGCGGATTTCTGATTCTCTTCGGGGCCCGGCTGGCCGGCGGATGCACCCTCGGGCTGTTCATCTCCGGGTCGTCCCAGCTGGCGATCAGCGGGCTTTACTTCGGGGTTGTCATCTTCGCCGTAGCCATGATCACCGCCCGGCTGGTCTACGGAAAGGCAGGAAAGGAAACGCAATCATGATCGCGAAAATCTGGCTGGGGCTGTTTTCCGGCATCGCATTCGGATTCGTAATCCAGCGGGTGGGGGCCACCAATGCCAATGTGATGGCCCGGGCCCATCTGATGATCGACTCTAATATCCCCAAATTCATGCTCACCGCCGTGGCCCTGTCCGCGATCGGTTTGTTCGGACTTCAAGCCGTGGATGTGGGCCGCACCCTGATACTGCCCACCAGCATCGTGGCCACCGGACTGGCGGCGGTCATCTTCGGGATCGGCTGGGGATTGGCCGGGTATTGCCCCGGCACCGCCTGGGCCGCAGTTGGAGAAGGGCGCATGGACGCCATCTTTGCTCTCCTGGGCGGGATGGCCGGTACCGCCGTGTTTGCCCAGTTCCATGAGCAGCTGGTGCCACTGCTGTATGATCCCACCAATGTGGGCCAGATCAGCCTGGCCGACTGGCTGGGCGGCAAGGCGGTGGCCGT
>JBEPWQ010000246.1:0-6046 GCA_041642315.1 Desulfobacteraceae bacterium
CCACGGAAAAGCCGTCGAACCGCTCGGCGAATGCATCGGCCAGAATGATGTTGGAGGGGATTTCGCACATGACATAGACTTCCAGGTCCTTTTTGCCCCGTTCCAGGCCGAAATCGGCCATGACTTCAAGGACCCGGTCGGCTTCTTCCAGGGTGCGGCAGAAGGGAATCATCACGATCACGTTGGAAAGCCCGATCTCCTCCCGCACCTTGTGAATAGCCCGGCATTCCAGACCGAATCCTTCCCGGTATTCGTCGCTGTAGTACCGGGAGGCGCCGCGAAATCCAAGCATCGGGTTGGCCTCTTCGGGTTCATAGAGATGCCCGCCGATCAGATCGGCGTATTCATTGGTTTTGAAATCGCTCATCCGGACGATGACCGGCTTGGGATATCGGGATGCGGCGATTTTGGCGATGCCCCGGGCGAGGTGGTCGACAAAATAGTCGGTCTTGTTGTCGTATCCTCGGGTCAATTCCTTGATCTTGTCGATGACCTCGTCATCTTCGAGGTCCTCGAAATCGACCAGAGCCATGGGATGGATTTTGATGATATTGTTGATGATGAACTCCATTCGGGCCAGGCCGATGCCGTCGGCCGGCAGCCGCCACCAGCGAAAGGCGGCCGGCGGACTGGCGATGTTCATCATAATCTGGGTTTCGGTCTCGGGGATCTCCTCCAGATCGATATCTTCTTCCTCATAATCGAGAATCCCTTCATACACATGGCCCTGATCGCCTTCGGCGCAGGAAAGGGTAATCTCCCGGTCCGAGTCGAGGACGTCTGTGGCTTCGCCCGTGCCCACGATGGCGGGGATCCCCAGCTCGCGGCTCACGATGGCCGCATGGCAGGTCCGGCCGCCGTGATCGGTGATGATGCCGGCGGCCCGCTTCATGATGGGGACCCAGTCGGGGTCGGTCATTTCGGTGACCAGAATGGCGTCGTCTTCGAATTGGTCGATCTGTTCGGCGCTTTCGATTTTGCAGACCTTTCCGGCGGCGACGGCGTCGCCGATGGCGAGACCGGTGACCAGCCTTTCGCCGGTTTCCTGAAGGGAATAGGTCTTGAGGGTTTCGGCGCTCTTCTGGGACTGGACCGTCTCCGGTCGGGCCTGGACGATATACAGATCGCCGGAATCGCCGTCCTTGGCCCACTCCATGTCCATCGGCTTGTCGTAGTGGTTTTCGATCACCACCGCCCATCGGGCGAGCTGGAGGATCTCCTCATCTTTCAGTACAAACGAAAGGCGCTCTTTTTTGGGGGTGTCGATGTTCTTGGTGGTCTCGCTGCCGCCTTTGGCATACACCATCTTTTTTTCTTTGGCGCCCAGAGTCTTTTCAATCAGCGGCTTGAATTCCCGGTTTTCGAGAAGGGGTTTGAAGATTTGGTATTCGTCCGGATTGACCGTCCCCTGAACCACGTTTTCGCCCAGGCCCCAGGCGGCGTTGATCACCACCACATCCGGAAAACCGGTGTCGGTGTCGATGGAAAACATGACGCCGGAGCCGCTCTTGTCCGAACGGACCATTTCCTGCACCCCGATGGAGAGGGCCACCTTCATGTGGTCGAAGCCCTGTTCTTCCCGGTAGGAGATGGCCCGGTCGGTAAACAGAGATGCGTAGCACTTTCGGCAGGCGTCCATCAGGTCTTCTTCGCCGGAGATGTTTAAAAAGGTCTCCTGCTGGCCGGCGAAACTGGCTTCGGGCAGGTCTTCGGCCGTGGCGCTGCTTCGGACGGCGGTGTCCACTTCGGATGTGTCGCATCGCTTGCTCAGCTCCCGATAGGCTTCTCCGATCGCTGTTTGAATGTCTTCCGGGAATTTCCCTTTTTTAAAGAGGCTTCGAATCGATTTGCCCACTTCTTCGAGGGATTTGCTTTCATTTTTCATCTCGCCGAGCAGCGATTCTATCTGATCGGTAAGCTCATTGGCGGAAAGAAAGTCCCGGTAGGCCCGGGCGGTGGTGGCGAACCCGTCCGGAACCCGCACCCCTTCTTCCTTGAGATTGGCGATCATTTCTCCCATGGAGGCGTTTTTCCCGCCCACCTGGGATACATCTTCTGAATCGAGGTCCTCGAACCATCGAATATAGGCATCATTGTTTGCCATTGTCTTCTCTCCTGAGCGCTTGCTCCTGACGTGCGGGGCTGATCCGCAGTACATAAAAACCTCAGCCGGGCTCGCACTTCCGTCCTGTTTAATAATAAGAGGGTGGGCCGTACACGAAATCGAGTAAATTGACGACCTTTTCGGCTCCGGCTTCCCGGGCGTTTTGAACGGCCTCATTCAATTCCCGAATGCTGGTGACATTTCCGGCCAGCGTGACGACACCGTCTTCCACGGTAACGATGATGTCGTCCGCGTCCAAATATGGACTCCAGCGAAGCTCGGAGATCACATTTTCCCTCAATTCGCGGTCGCTTTCCACAATGTCATCGCTTTCCGGCTTGGCATCATCGGAAATATCGAGGTTGTTGTCCACCGCCACAACCCCTTTCACCCCCGAGACGACCTCTTCGGTCCGGGCCGCTTCATAGCGGGAGTCGGCCGATCCGTACAGATACGCCTTTGCATTTTTCACATCGACGACCACATCGAACCGGTGTACATCGGGAGTGCGCTTCAGGGCCTTTTGAATGCGGTTTTCCAGGGTATCGTCTTCGGCGATTCGGTCCGGCCGAACCCGAAGGAAGTTTCTGACCCGCCACACCCCCACCGTGTTCTCCGCATCTTTTGCTGCGGCCCGTTTCGCCTCGAGGTTGTCTACCACCCCGCTGAGGGTGACCACCCCGTCTTCCACCATCGGGGTCACATTGAAGGATTTGACCCGGGGATCGTTTCGAAATGCGGTCTTCAAGGCGGATTCGATCTTTTCGTCTTCGGCGGCCTGAAATTCGGAATCCTTTCGCATTTCATCTCTCAGCAGCCAGTTGACCGTCAGCTTTTCGGAATCCACCGCCTGGACCCCGACCACCCGGGCTTTATTTAAAGCCCGGGTTTTTTCCAGAAGGCTCCCCACCGTGCCGGACAATTCCACCAGCCGGTCTTTTACGGCGACATCGATCAGGGCGTCGTCGATCCAGAGGTCCCAGGCCAGCCGCTCCTGAATCTCCTGACGGATTTCTCTGTCGGACCGCCGGGTTCGGCTTTCCACGACGAGGTTGTTGGTGAGCTTTTCAACCCCGCGAACCCCTTTTGCAACCTTTCCGACCAGACGTTTTTCCGCCCAGGAATCGACATCCCCGGTCAGGGTGACGGCTCCGTTCCGAACCTGAACCTCGACCTCAAATGCCTCGGCGGCCGGATCTATGGCCAGGGCTTCGCGAATGTCATCCTTGAGCGCCTCGTCTTCCCGATCTTCAGGCTGAATGTCGATTTGGTTGACCACCGCACGGACCCCGCGTATGGAGCCCGCCACTTCGGCGGCCCGCTCCCGGGCCAGAATATTATCTACCGTTCCGTCGAGAATCGCGGTTTTCTCCTCGACCGTCACCTGAATCAATTGGGCCGGCACTCCCCGCTCATGTTTCAGCTGGGTTCGAATGGCGCTTTCGATCTCTCGGGGTTTCAGTCCCTGGGCGGATACCTGTGCTGCAGCCAGTAAAATCGCCATTATGGCGATGGCTGTGGGCCAAGGTCGACCCAAATGGAATACGAGTCTCTTCCGCTTCATGCCGGAGCCTCCTTTTTCTGTGGAATTTGGTATTCAAGAACGATAGATGTGCGGACCTGTTGGAATTTTTGGAAAGAACCTCCCTTGCCTTATCGAGAAATATTTAGAATTATTTGGTATCTTAAACCTGCCATATCGGCGATCTTCGGTAAATGGGGCAAATTCAGTATATTGGATTTTGAACGATAAAGATACCGCCCGAAACACCTCGAAAGCGGTGAGGGAAACGACGGGAAACCTTGCTGTTCGTGCAAATACAGAGTTTTTCACCAGTACTTACTGAATACACCCTATACCAATACACCGAATTAGCCTCTATTATCCGGAAACATGGTAATATAATCCGGTGTAAGGAGGGCCTGAAATGGCTAAAAAATTTAGGGTCGTGGTTGCTGAAGACCATACCATTCTTCGGGAAGGACTGGTCACGCTTCTCGATTCTCTCAATGACATTGAAGTCGTAGGACAGGCCGAGGACGGACTCAAGGCGATTCGTGCCGTCGAGAAACTCACCCCCGATCTTCTGATGATCGATCTTTCCATGCCCAAAATGAACGGCATCGCCGCGATAAAGGATATCAAAAGCCGATATCCGGATACCAAGATTCTCGTGCTCACCGTCCACAAATCCGAAACCTATATACTGGAAACCTTTCAGGCGGGCGCGGACGGATATTGCCTCAAGTATGCCAATTACGACGAACTCCAGATGGCGATACGCCATGTGCTGTCGGGCAAGCCCTATCTGAGCCCGGAGGTGTCTGAAAAGGTGCTGGAAGGATATCTCGAGGGCAGGAAAACCCTCAAAGAGAATAGCACATGGGACAACCTGACGCAGCGGGAGAAAGAGATCTTAAAGATGGTGGGCGAAGGCCATACCAACAAGCAGATCGCCGATTTCCTCTGCATCAGCGTCAAAACAGTGGACAAACATCGTGCCAACTTAATGAAAAAGCTGGATATACATAATGCTGCCAATCTGACCGCCTATGCCATTGAGCGGGGCCTGGTTACGCGTTAAGTATAACCCCCGCCCAACAGGAAAAACCGGGTGTTCGTTCTTTTAATTACAGGTTCTCGTTTTTATTCAGTTTACCTACGCTTTCTCAAACCGTTCGACCGATTCGGGGAAGAAGTGCGCCTTCGGACCGGGACCGGTTCGGGGTTCCTGTGCCGCGTATTGCGAATGATGCCTGCCACAAACAGCAATATGGCCGCCGAAAAAGCCCCGACAATCGGCAGGCTTCCCGCCGTTCCACTCCATATATCGGCAACGAACAGCATGAAGACGGCAAATCCCGCGCAGAAACCGAGGACCGCTTCCAGTTTTGTATCGGTGTTCTTCATAATTTCTCCTTTCATTGAAAAAAGAATGACCAATCAGACTCTTGCCTAGAGTATCTGATAATATAGAACAGGCAAAACTCAGTGGCCATGGGCCAAATTACCCATTCGAGTGACGGAAATCACCCCAACAGGGCAAATACGTAAAAGACCGTATTGAACCTTGCCGGGCAATCATGAATAAAGTGCCGAGGCAGTGTGTCGATTATATCCGCCGGATATGGTTTTTATCGATGATGTCGGCACATGCTTTTTCGCAGGCGGAGGAATCGTCTACATATTAAATTAAGAGAAATCATCTACTATTTTAAAAGGAGGGAAACACGGAATTATGAAAGAAATGACCCAACAGAATATGATCAATGCATTCGGCGGGGAAAGCATGGCGAACATGCGCTATCGGCATTTTGCCGAGCAGGCGAAAAAAGAAGATTTCCCCCATGTGGCCCGCCTGTTCAATGCGATTTCCCATGCGGAGTATATCCATGCGGGGGATCATTACCAGGTCATTTCCCATCTAAAAGACGGCTTTGTCGCCAACAGCAAGGGGGCGTTCGGTCCCGGCGACACCAAAAAAAACCTGGATCTGTCCATTGCGGGGGAGACATTCGAAATCGAAGAGATGTATCCGACCTATATGGAAACCGCCAAATTCCAGGAAGAAAACGACGCCTACCGGAGTTTTGAGTGGTCTTATAAAACGGAGATCAAACACAAGGAGCTGTTTGAAAAGGCGCGCGCCGCCGTCGAAAACGGAAAGGATGTGGATCTCGAAGAGGTTCAGGTGTGCAATCTCTGCGGGTATACCCTGGAAGGGGATGCGCCGGACCAGTGCCCGGTGTGCGGCGCCGAGAAGGAAAAATTCACGGCGTTTAAATAGTACCACGGCATTGATGGATTTTCATTTCCAAAAAAGGCGGGGCATGGTTTTTTCATGCTTCGCCTTTTTTTCAGCCAAACTCAGGGGCGGCTTATGCCGGCCTGATTCAGGGTCTTTTTTACGGTATTGGTAATGTCCTCCGGTTTGGCTGTTT
>JBEPWQ010000247.1:0-6041 GCA_041642315.1 Desulfobacteraceae bacterium
TCGAGGCCGGTGTCGGTGACCAGGTGGTCCTCAAAGATGAGGAAAGGATCGGCGGCCTCGGTGACCGGAATCGGGGCCAGGGCGATTCGGAATCGGGTATCGGCCATGTTGAGCCCGGCCAGCTCTTTTTCCACCTTTTCGGAGAAAACCGCTGCGCTATCGGCGCGTTTTTCGGACAATTCTTTGGCCCGCCGAATCAGCTGTTCCCGTTGACCGGCGATATCCGCTTCCGCGGCCGCGATTTCCTCCGAGATATTTTCCACCGCAGACAGCTCTGTTTCGATCCTTTCCAGACGCGAGAGGACCGCATCGATGGACCCCCCGTATTTGCGCTTGAGTGTTTTGAGGGCGTTCAATCGGTCGTCCACCGTCTCGAGGCGTTTCGGGTCGATTCGAATCTTGTCTGCGTAAGATCGCAGCCCCTCCACGATATCCTCGATCCGGAATGTGACATCGGCCAGCCCTTCCACCCGGGGGGTCAATTCCGGATCGATTCGGGAAGCTTTTTCCAGGACTTTTCCGACTTCGCCCAATTTTTCAAACACCGCGTTCCGGGCGCCGTAAAGCTCCTCCACCGCGCCGAACACCGCCTGAAACAGGGTTTCCGCATTTTTGAGAAGAAGCAGCTCCCGCTCCAGTTCCGCATCCTCCCCCGGCACCAGGTGGGCCGCCAGGATCTCCTGCTGCTGGAACTGGAGCAGTTCCCGCTCCTCGGCCTGTCGGTCCTGGAGGGACTGTAAGCGATTCAGTTTCCGGATCAGGGGCTGCAGCATCTGATAATGGGCCCGCACTTTCTCCCGCAGTCCCATGAGGTTGCCGAACTGGTCGAGAATGAGCAGGTGCTGATCTTCATCCAGAAGACCCTGGTGGGCATGCTGTCCGGAGATGCTGGCCAGGTTTTCGGTGATTGCGGTGAGGAGTCGAATGGTGGACAGGGTATTGTTGATGTAGATTTTGTGCCGGTTGTTTCGGGCGATAATCCTTCGCACCAGAAAGCCGTCGGACGGGTCGAGGTCGTTTTCCGCCAGAAGGCGGGCCGCGGGGCTGTCGGGTTCCAGATCGAAGGCCGCCTGCAGTTCTGCGGTTTCCGCGCCGGTGCGGATGAAGCCTGCGGTGGCCCGGCTGCCCAGCAGCAGGTTGACCGCATTGATGATGATCGATTTGCCCGCACCGGTTTCACCGCTCAGGATGGTGAACCCGCCGGAAAACCGAATGTGCAGGTCATCGATAATGGCGAAGTTTTTGATCGCGATTTCTTGCAGCATGGGTTCAGACGGTCTCTTTCATCACCGCTTCGATCCGCTCCAGTGCCCAGTCCACATCCTCGCGCCGAATGACCAGGGGCGGGGCGAACCGGATCGTATTTTCATGGGTGTCTTTGCAGAGCAGTCCTTTTTCTTTCAGCAGATTGCAAAACCGGTGGGCCCCCCCGGCTTCGGGATGGAGTTCCAGGCCGATCATCAGTCCTTTCCCTCGAATTTCCTTGATATGGGGGCTTTGAATTCTTTTCAGCCCGGCCAGAAAATAGGCGCCCTGTTCCTTGGCATTGTCGATCAGGTTTTCTTCGAACAGCACCCGCACCGCCTTCCTTGCAATGGCGCAGGCCAGGGGATTGCCCCCGAAGGTGGACCCGTGTTCGCCGGGACGCAATACCCCCAGTACCGCCTTGTTGGAGAGCACCGCCGACACCGGATAGAAGCCGCCGGACAGGGCTTTGCCCACCAGGGTCAGATCGGCTTCGATACCGTCGTATTCCTCCGCCAGCAGCTTGCCGGTTCTGCCCAGACCGGTCTGAATTTCATCCAGGATCAGGACGATATTGTGACGGGTGCAGATTTCCCGGGCCTGTTTCAGATAGCCCTCCGGCGGGATGATCACCCCGGCTTCCCCCTGAATCGGCTCCACCAGAAAGCCGACGGTGTTCGGTGTGACCGCCTGCTCCAGGGCGTCGGCGTCTCCGAAGGGGATCACCTTGAAGCCCGGGGTGAAGGGGCCGAACCCGCGCCGGGAGCCCTGGTCGGTGCTGAATCCGACGATGGTGATGGTGCGGCCGTGAAAATTGTTTTCACAGACGATGATTTCCGCCTGGTCGTGCGGCACGCCTTTGACTTCGTATCCCCATTTTCGGGCCGCCTTGATGACCGTCTCCACGGCTTCGGCCCCGCTGTTCATGGGCAGCACCTTGTGCGAGCGCGTCAGTTCGCAGACCTCTTTGTAAAACAGCCCGAGCTGATCGTTTCGAAAGGCCCGGGAGGTCAGGGTAAGCTTCTGGGCCTGTTCCATCATCGCCTTCAGGATTTCCGGATGGCAGTGGCCCTGATTGACGGCGGAATAGGCCGACAGGCAGTCCATATATTTATTTCCCTCCACATCCCAGACCCAGATGCCCTCGCCCCGGCTCAGGACCACATCCATCGGTTTGTAGTTGTGGGCCCCATAATCGTCTTCCAGCCGTATATAGTCCTGGCTGTTCATGGTGATTTCCTCCTCCCTAGTAAAATGGATGGATGATATCGGATTTCAAGCTGGTAAATCTCTTCATATCATGGATCATGCATCCTTTCAAAGGGTTTCATGAACGATTGAACCGCGGATTTGCGGGGAAAAAGAGGCGGTTCCGCCGTCCGGAGGTTGTGAAAACCGAAATTAGGCGTTATCTATGTGAACAGGATACAAAGTGGCTTCAGAGGGTCATTTCAAGAAATACAATGAATATTCAGAAAAGAAGAAACTATGTTTACGACCAAAGTGGGAATTTATGTGGATGTGGAAAACATCATTCGAAACGGCGGATTCGGCATCCAATACGATGTACTGCGAAAATTTGTCTGTGATGACGGGTCGGTGCCCATCCGGCTCAACGCCTATGTGGGATATGATCGGAAAAAGGCCCAGCAGGATGACAATTACAATGATTGGACGCGCAATTATTTTTCACGGATTCGAAGCTTCGGGTACAAACTGATCGCCAAAGAGGTCAAATGGTTCCGGGATGAGGCCGGCGATCTCTATGCCAAAGCCAATGCGGATCTGGACATGGCCATCGACGCCCTGCTCCAGTCCGAAAACCTGGACCGGGTGGTGCTGGTGACCGGCGACGGGGATTTTACCCGGGTCGCCCGGGCTTTGCAGAACAAGGGGTGTCGGGTGGAGGTGATCGCCTTCGACAATGTCTCCCCGGATCTGCGCGGAGAGACCGATGTATTCACCTCGGGGTACCTGGTGCCGAATCTGCTCTCCATACGGGATTCCAAGCCCTGGGGGGATATCGGGTCGCGGGTTCGGGGGATGTGTTATTACTTCAACCGGGATGAGAAATTCGGGTACTTTCGGTTTCTGCAGCAGTTCGGCCCTTTGTGGATCACCGATTCACGGGAAAAGGACTCTCCCTATCAGACCGTCTATTTTCATGCCGATTCCGTGCTGAACAACGAAGTGGTCAAGGAACTCCCCAGCCGTGAGCTGGTGTTCGAATTCACGCTCGTGGAATCGGACCGTGGAAATCGACTGCGGGCCGAGCAGATTGCGCTGGTCTCCGAGCTCTATTTTCGGCGTCCGGGCGGAAAGGGCAATGGTGGGATTCAGCCGGAGCGGTAATCAAACTCCATCCTCCGGGTGCAGGGGGGCTTTGCCTGATCACGGAATTCAGGGGTTTCGATAGGTCCAGGTTGACGGAAACGGCTGGTTTTCACCGGTATCCGTTGTTGGCCTGTTTTGATCGGGGGACGGCTCGGTCTCGAGGGGTTCAAAGGGATGGACCTCCTTTTGAATCCCTGAAACGGCCGGCGTTTTCGGAACGGGGGCCGGTTCCGCCGGCTGAGGCGGTCGGTTCCGAGCGGGTATCCCTTTTGGAATGACCCGGTTTTCCGGTCCCGGAGATATGGCCGGGGGCGGGGGCTCCGGTTTCAGAAAATAGGGCAGCGCAGAACCGACAAGGATACCGATGGTCAGGACGGCCGCCACCTGTTTCAAAGAGAGGCTGCTTTTGTGCCCATTGAACAGCCGCTTCCATCGATTCCGTATGCCGGAGGTGGCGGCCGGACCGGCTTTACGCACGTTTTCCACCGCTCCCATGAATACCCGCCGGGCGTCGATCTGATCTGCGGCTTTCCCAAGCCGGTGTTCCCATTCCGCCCACACCTTTTCCACAAACTCCCCATCGGTGAGCCGCCCCTTGGACCAGAAGCAGAGCGGCTCCAGCAGATGGGAGGTCAGAAGCGAGGGCGGGTCGAGCCGGACCAGATGCGCCTCGATCTCGTCGAACAAGGCCCGGCGAGCGGATTCATCCGGAAACGGAGCGCAGAAAGCCGCCAAAAACAGCTGTTCCGTCTGTTCGACGGGCGAATCCACCGGGGTGTCCACCGCCTGGCAGGCGACTACCAGAAATCCTGCCTCCTCCAGGCCGTCGGGAACAGGTCTGCCGGCGATTTCAGCGGCATAGAGCTGAAACAGGCGTGAGGATAGGCCTACGGCTTCTCCGGGCGGCGGCAGCGCGATATTTCCGCCCCGGCGCACCCGCTCCAGCAGCGGCGGGTCGGATTTGAGTTCTTCCAGAAGCACCGGCCCCATTTTCGGGTCCAGCGGCAGGCGCTGGAACCCCCCCCCGAGCGTCTCCTCAAATCGCTCCGTCAGAATGTCCAGAAAATCGGTGGGCAGTTCCACCCACAGCCCGTACCAGGGAAAGAGATAGTTGACCTGGAAGGGGATCTTTTTGAACACCTCCCGCCGCCACTCGTTCAGGGGAATCAGGCGCAGCGTGGGCGGGGTTCTTTCGATGGTGACCCGGTGCAGCAGGTCGTCCGATTTCTCGCGGAAGCCCGGGGGCAGGTCGAGAAGGGTGGGAAAGGATTCCAGGGCCTCGGACAGAAAAATCACCTGGTCCAGGGTTTTGACGGCGGCCATGATGTTTTCGGCGGTTTGCCGCTCCAGGTGAATGGTGGCCGGCCCATGAAGAATCGTCAGAGAGGTCCGCACCCGGTTTTCCAGCAGATCCAGTCCGGCGTCCAGAGGGGTGCCGACCGCCTTGAGGTATTCCCATTTTCCCTCCAGCTCCTGAAGCATGGGGGTGTCCTTTTGCTGAAACAGGTGGATGCGGCCCCATTCCAGCAGCAGATCGAGGCTCTGGGAGTAGAGGACGTTTTCTGTCTTTCCGTATTCATGTTCGATGGACATGGCGAACCTACCTCCGGCCATGCTCGGCAGCCCTTTTTCCGGTCGATGCCCTTTTCTCGATTGCCGTCCATTTCGGCGGAGGAATCTCCGTAAAACGGCAAGGACGCGGACCGCCGGGCGCACGGATGGTCCAAAAAAGGGGAATGATTTACCTGTATGATAAAGGGAAAGGGCGGGGATGTCAAAAAAATAAACCGACCCTGGGAATATAGCGAGGGTTCGGGCAAGTATGGGTGTGCCCGATGTGGGGATACCCCGACATCGGGCGGGAAAACGAAATCAACTCAACGCCTCGGCTTTTGAAAATCCGAGTTCAAAGGCGGTCAGGTTGACATCCACAAACCGCTCCTTGGTCTTGGTCCGAATGATCTCCTTGACCGATTCGGCGGTCAGGGGAAGCACCCCGGTCTGGATCATGGCGCCGACCAGAACCATGTTGACCGAGAGCACGCTGCCGGCCTCCTTGGCCAGGGCCGCCGCGTCAAAGGCGATGAGCTTGGCGGTTTTTTCCCGGATCAGATCCTGAATCTGTTTGAGGCCGGGGTATACGCTTTTTCCGGCGGAGACGGTCGCCGGGGACAGCGGTGATAAATTGGTGATCACCAGGGTCTGCGGGTTGCACTTGTTGAGGGCGCGAAGGGTCTCCAGCGGTTCGAATCCCGCCAGGATGTCGGCCTCGCCGTCGGAAATAATGGTGCTTTCGGCATTGCCGAAGACGATGGCCGATTCCACCACCCCGCCGCGCTGGGCCATGCCGTGAATTTCGCTCATACGAACGGGTACATCCGAGGCCAGCGCCGCCTCGCTGATCACTCGGGAGGCCAGCAGGTTGCCCTGCCCCCCCACCGCCACGATGATTAATCGGGTTA
>JBEPWQ010000248.1:0-6011 GCA_041642315.1 Desulfobacteraceae bacterium
ACCATTCGGCAGACGGTGGCCGCCGTCCTGATCCTGCCGACCCTCGGCAATTTTCTCTGGTACGGGGTCATCGGCGGTGCCGGCATTCATTATGATGTCACCGCAACGCTTCAGGAACACGGGGTCGAAAGCGCCATCTTCGCGATCGCCCAGAACCTGCCCCTGACCGGAATTCTGGCGGTCTTTCTGATCTTTCTGATCGGCACCTTTTTTCTGACCAGCGCCAATTCCGCCGCCATCGCCCTGGCGATGTTCGTGTCCGGCCATGAAAACCCAGGCAGGAACCTTCGGGCTTTCTGGGGCATCGCCCTGGGCGCGGTGGCCGCGGTATTGGCCGGAACCGGAAATCTAAAGGCCATCCAGACCGCCTCCATCGCCACCGCCTTTCCCCTGATGTTTCTCCTGCTCTGGGTGATCTACGGAACATTCAAAGGACTGAAGCAGTACCAGGCGGAATTCGGCACGAAGGCGACTTCCGCCGCCGAATCCCGGAAAATGCGGAAAGAAAGGACCTCGGAACCGGTCTGAAGACAGACACGGATACCGGGGAGAAGGACACGGTTACCTATCATATAAGCAAAGGAGATTCATGATGTATGATCGAATGCAAACCCTGACCCATGAGCAGATGAACAAAATCCATGGCGCCGCCATGGAGATCCTTCAGACCACCGGCATCGCCTTCAATGAGGATGAAGCCGTTGAGATTTTCAAATCCCATGGATTCAAGGTCGACGGAAAGAAGGTCTTTTTTACCGAGAAGCAGATTCAGAGCGCCGTCGACAGCGCCCCATCCAAATTCACCGTCACCGCCCGCAATCCGGAAAAAAGCGTAAAGATCGGCGAGGAGGATTTCGTCTTCGTCCCCGGTTACGGAGCCCCCTTCATCGCAAAGCCCAACGGGGATCAGCGGGAAGCCACCATGGAGGATTACGACAATTTCTGCAAGCTGGTCCAGACCTCCAGGTTTATGGACATGAATGGTTTCATGATGGTGGAACCTTCGGATGTGCCCCCGGAAACCGCCCATCTGGACATGCTCTTTTCCAGCATTGTCTTGTCCGACAAGCCTTTCATGGGCAGCCCGCTCTCCAAACAGGGGGCCCGGGAGTGCTTGGAAATGGCATCCATCGTCTGGGGCGGCGAGGAGCAGCTCAAGAAGGTGGGGCCGGTGACCGTCTCTCTGATCAATTCCCTGTCGCCGCTTCAGTTTTCCGATGAAATGGCCGGCGCCCTGATCGAACTGGCCCGGGCCAACCAGGCCTGCGTGATCGCTTCGCTGATCATGGCCGGGTCATCCGGTCCGGTGACCCTTCCCGGGGTGATTGCGCTGCAGACGGCGGAGATCCTCTCGGGCATCACCCTGGCTCAACTGGTCAACCCCGGGGCCCCGGTGATTTACGGTTCCACCTCTTCGGCCATGGACATGAAGACCGGGGGGTTGTCCATCGGATGTCCGGAACTTTCCATTGTGGTTTCCGCCACCGCTCAGATGGCCCGGTTTTACAATCTTCCCAGCCGCAGCGGGGGCGGGCTCACCGACGCCCATACCCCCGATGCCCAGGCCGGGGCGGAATCGACGCTGGCGCTTTCCACCGCCGCCCGCAACGGCATCAACTTCATTCTTCACTCCGCGGGGATTTTGGGCTCCTACATCGCCATGAGTTTTGAAAAATACCTGATCGATGAGGAAATGTGCGGGGTGATTCGAAAGATGATCAAACCCATGGAGGTGACCGACGAGTCGATCGATGTGGAGATGATTCAAAAGGTGGGCATCGGGGGTCAGTACCTGACCCAACCCAAGACCTTCAAACTCTGCCGGACCGAATTTTTCCTGTCCAACCTGATGAGCCGACAGAATCAGACCGGGTGGAAGGCCGGCGGTTCCAAACGGGTGGATGAAGCGGCCACGGAAATGCTCGGCAAACGGCTGGCGAGCTATGAAAAACCGGAGATTTCGCCGGATATTGAAGCGGAACTTTCCGAATACGTCATGCGCAAAAAGAAGGGATAGAAAACATTAATCAGACAGGATCGACCGGGTTACGGCGTGATTCGGTGAATTCCATCGACAATTCAAAAGAAGGGAGGAGACGTCTTGACCGATACACAACTCAGTGGAATCAAACGGCTATTGGGAAAAACACTCGATATCAGGGTCTTTTACGGCGCCGCGGCTCTGGCCCTCCCTTTTCTGGTTCTCGGGGGATTTTCTCCGGCCCTCTTGGGGGAGATGAGCGGCAAGGCCCTGGCCTACCTGACCAGTTCCTGGAGCTGGCTCTATCTGATCAGCTGCAGTCTGTTCGTCGTCATCTGTCTGGGCATCGCCCTGTCTCCCCTGGGAAGCGTTCGTCTGGGCAAGGACGACGAACCCCCGGAGTTTCGGTTTTTCAGCTGGTTTTCCATGCTCTTTTCCGCCGGTATGGGCATCGGTCTGGTGTTCTGGGCCGGGGCTGAACCGATGTACCATTACATGGACCCGCCCATCGGAGAGGGCGGCACCCCGGCCGCATCCCGGCTGGCCTTCGAGATCTTTTTTTTCCACTGGGGGCTTCACGCCTGGGCGACCTATGTGGTGGTCGGTCTTCCCATCGCCTATTTCGCCTTCCGAAAGGACCAGCCGGCCATCATCTCCACCTGTCTTCGGCCGCTTTTGGGGGACCGGGCCGCCGACGGTCTTTTCGGGGATATCGTCAATGTGCTGGCGATCTGGGCCACCATTATGGGGGTGGTGACCTCACTGGGCATGGGGGCGCTGCAGATCAACAGCGGCCTGGCCCATTCCACCGGCATTCCGGCGGGGCACACCACCGCGGCGATCATCATTGCGGTGATCACCTGTATCTTTATTTTTTCGGCCATCACCGGGGTCAACAAGGGGATTCGAATCCTCTCCCTGTTCAACGTCTATCTGATGATGACGCTTTTGGTCTTCTTCTGTATTTTCGGCCCCTTCGGCTACCTGGTGAAGACCTTCGGAATCGCCCTGTGGGATTATGTGGCGGATCTGATTCCCATGTCCACCAGCCTGGAACTGTTCGACAATCCTGCCTGGACCGGCAGCTGGACCGTGTTCTACTGGGCCTGGTGGGTGGCCTGGGCCCCCTTCGTGGGTGCCTTTATCGCCCGGATTTCCAGGGGGCGGACCATTCGGGAGTTCATCCTGGTGGTCCTGATCGCGCCGCCGCTCTTTTCCTATGTTTTTTCGGTGGGGCTGGGCGGCACCGCCATGTGGCTCGACATGGTTCAAAACATCCCCATCGGCGAAGCGGTGAAGCAATCCATCGAAGTGGCCCTGTTCGAAACCTTGAGCCACCTGCCTTTATACGGTCTGTTGGTGGTGATCACCAATGTGCTGATCGCTTCGTTTTTCGTCACATCGGCCGATTCGGCCACCTTCGTGATCAGCATGTATTCCAGCGGCGGGTACGAGACCGAAGATCAAGGCGCCCGCAAGCGGCTGATCATTTTCTGGGGCGCGGTTCTCGGCGCCCTGGCCGTCGTGCTGATCTTCTCCGGAGGACTGAAAGCCCTGCAAACCGCCTCCATCGTGGGGGCCTTTCCCTTTATATTCGTGATGTACCTGCTGGTGATTTCGGTCATCAAGGACCTGATGCGGGAACGGAAGATTCGCCGGACTCAAGACGGCAAGGTCATCGCCTGATTTGTAATATGATCGGATTTGTTATATAGACAGGTGTCGTTCAGTAGTTTTTTGTTCATTTTAATTAAAAAAAAGGAGTATGAATTATGGCGGTTAAAGACATATTTAAGGCGGTGTTGGAATTCGACGAAGCCAAGGTTTCGGAACTGACCCGGAAGGAAATGGATGCGGGCAGCGATATTCAGTCGATTCTCAATGACGGACTGATCAGCGCCATGGATGAGGTCGGAAAACAGTTTTCCGAAGGCGTTCTGTTCGTTCCCGAAATGCTGATGGCCGCTCAGGCCATGAAGGCCGGTCTCGGGGTGCTCAAACCCCATCTGGCCGATACCGACAACAAACCCAAGGGCACCATCATCATCGGCACCGTCAAGGGGGACCTTCATGACATCGGCAAGAACCTGGTGGGCATGATGATGGAGGGCGCCGGGTTCAATGTGGTGGATCTGGGTGTGGATGTGGATACCGACAAGTTCGTACAGGCGGCCAAGGACAACGACGCCCAGATCGTGGCCCTGTCGGCGCTGCTGACCACCACTATGCCGGCCATGGAGGCTACCGTGGCCTCCCTGAAGGAGTCCGCCTCGGGCGTGAAGACCATGATCGGCGGCGCCCCGGTGACCGAGGCATTCGCAACCAAAATCGGTTCGGACGGCTACAGCGATGATGCGCCGGGCGCGGTGGAACTGGCCCGTAAACTGGTAGCCGCATAGAAAGGCCGTGTTTCAGGCGAGCCGAAAAAGGAAAAGTTCGGTTCGCCGCGCTAGGGAGGAGGAAAACAGATGATTGTTATCGGAGAACTCATCAACGCCAGCCGCAAGGCCATCGGCGCGGCGATTGAAGGCAAAGACGCCGAAGCCATCAAAAAGGTGGCCAGAGACCAGTTTGAGGCCGGCGCCAATTACATCGATGTCAATGCCGGCATTTTTGTGGGGGAGGAGCCGGCGTATCTTCAGTGGCTGGTCCGGACGGTTCAGGAAGAAGTGGATGCTCCCTGTGCCATCGACAGCCCCGATCCCAAGGCGATCGAGGCGGGGCTGGAGGTTCACCAGGGAACCCCCATGATCAACTCCATCTCGTTGGAAAAAGAACGGTATGACAAGCTCCTGCCCATTCTTGCCGGCACCGACCTTCGGGTAATCGCCCTGTGCATGAGCGACGAAGGGATGCCCGAAACGGTGGAAGATCGGCTCAAGATCGCCGACAAGCTGGTCAACGGATTGATCCAGAAGAACGTCAAGGTGGAAAACATCTTTGTGGACCCGCTGGTGCAGCCGATTTCGGTGAACAACACCTTCGGCGTGGAATTTCTTAATTCCGTGGAGGAGATCATGAAACGGTTTCCGGGCATTCATACCGCCTGCGGGCTTTCCAATATCTCCTACGGGCTGCCCGCCCGGAAATTCATGAACCAGACCTTCATGGTCATGGCCATCGCAAAGGGGCTGGACGGCGCCATAATGAATCCGCTCGACCAGAAGATGATGGCCAACATCATCGCGGCCGAAGCCCTGGCCGGAAAGGATAAATTCTGCATGAACTATCTCAAGGCGTTTCGGGCCAAAAAATTCGAGTTCTGATTCACCTGGGATGACCTTTCGGTATCAGCTCGCCGATGGGGCCGTTTGTGGGACCCCGGCGGGCTGATCTGTTTGGCCCCTTCCGTAAGAGGTAAATACGCTGATCACCGTTTCGGCCACCCCAGGGTATTTTCTCGGCCCGGCAAGAACTCGCTTTCGCTCAAACAGCTTCCCGGCCCGAGAAAATACCCTGGGGTGGCCTGCCTGTTATTCAGGGTCGGCCCAAACGACGATCAGATGCACGCTTTTAGAGTGAACAAAATGGCAAACTCTTTTCGAATCACTTTTGAGCCGGCGGGAATCGCGGTCGAGGCGGAGGAGGGGACCGATCTGCTGTCTGCGGCGGCGGCCAGGAATATCCCCATACGCTCCGATTGCGGCGGTAAAGGGCTCTGCGGCAAATGCCGGGTGATGGTGGAACCCGTCGAAAACCTCTCCCCGCCGGCCGAAACCGAACTGACGGTGCTTACCGCCGATCAGGTGGCCTCGGGATACCGGCTGGCCTGTCAGGCGACCCTTCGGGGGCCGGTGCGGGTCATCATTCCCGCTCAAATGGTGGACAGCCGAGAGGCTCGGGGCAAGAGCGGTCTCACCGGAAGGTACGGGGTGGAACCGTCCCTGGTTCGGCTTATACTTCCCGAAACGGCGTTTCCCGCCCGCGAGCAGGGGATCGCCCAAAGCATCGCCGGCTGGCTGACGGAGCGGGCTCGGGAAATCACCGACCAGGAGACCTTATTTCAGAACCATCATTCGATTCGCCAACT
>JBEPWQ010000249.1:0-5985 GCA_041642315.1 Desulfobacteraceae bacterium
TCGATTATTTTCCGGATGATTTTCTGGTTTTCATTGATGAAAGCCACATCGGCGTCCCCCAGATCGGCGGCATGTTCAAGGGGGACCGTTCCCGAAAACAGACCCTGGCCGAATTCGGTTTCCGTCTACCGTCGGCCCTGGACAACCGTCCCCTTCGATTTGAGGAATTCAATGAACGGGTATCTCAGGTGGTCTACGTCTCCGCCACCCCGGCCGATTATGAGCAGAAAAAGGCGGGGACCCGAATGGCGGAACTGATCGTCCGGCCCACCGGCCTGATGGACCCGGTCATCGAGGTGCGTCCGGCCGCCCACCAGGTGGATGATCTTCTGGAAGAGATCCATATCCGGGTGAAAGCGGATGAACGGGTGCTTGTCACCACCCTGACCAAACGGATGGCAGAGGATTTGACCGACTATTATGCCGATCTGGGTATTCGGGTTCGATACCTCCATTCCGACATTACCACTCTGGATCGAATGGAGATTATTCAGGACCTGCGCTCGGGAGAATTCGACGTGCTGGTGGGAATCAACCTGCTCAGGGAAGGATTGGACATTCCCGAGGTCTCCCTGGTGGCCATCATGGACGCCGACAAGGAGGGATTCCTTCGCTCCGGAAGATCTCTGATCCAGACCTGCGGCCGGGCCGCACGGAACGTCCACGGAAAGGTGATCATGTATGCGGAGAGGGTCACCGGATCGATGCGCCAGGCTCTGGAAGAAACCGAACGGCGACGCAAGATCCAGATGGCCTTCAATGAAGCGCATCATATCATACCCACCACCATTCGGAAAAACGTCTCCCCGATTTTCGGCTTCGTCTATGAGCCCGCCGCCCCGGCCCTGAAAAATGTGGCTGAGCCGGAATCGCTCTACGGTGATCCGGACGGCCTGGAAAAGGTGATTCAAGGATTGGAGAAAGAGATGAAGGAGGCGGCCAAGGAGCTGGCGTTTGAGCGGGCCGCGGAAATCCGGGATCAGATCAAGTCATTGAAAGATATCGCGCTTTTATAAGTTTATGGACCATTTAATCGAAAAATTATCCGGGGTCTCCACCGAACCGGGGGTCTACCTGATGAAAAACCGGGACGACCGGGTGATCTATGTAGGAAAGGCCAAAAACCTGAAAAAGCGGTTGGCCTCCTACTTTAAAAGCCGGGATCAGCTCGATCTGAAAACCGGTGTTCTGGTCAACCATATTTCAAATTTCGAGACCATAATCACCCGTTCGGAAAACGATGCGCTCATCCTCGAATCCAACCTGATCAAAAAACACCGCCCCCGGTACAATGTCATTCTGAAGGACGGCAAACGCTACCCTTCTCTGCGCCTCGACATCAATCAAGCCTATCCCAATCTGGAGATCGTCCGCAAAGTGAAACAGGACGGGGCTCTCTATTTCGGGCCCTACACCGCCCCCGGGGCCATGTACCAGACACTGAAGCTGATCAATAAGCATTTCAAGCTTCGAAAGTGCAAAGCCGGGATGTTTCGAAACCGGACCCGGCCCTGCCTCAATTATCAGATAGGGATGTGCCTCGGCCCCTGCTGCCTGGATGTAGACCCGGCGGTCTATAGAGAAATCGTCAATGAGGTGGTGATGTTTCTGAAGGGACGTACCCCCGAACTGCTTCAAAAAGTGAAAAGGGATATGGCCTCCGCGGCGGCGGACCGGGATTTCGAAAAAGCGGCGGAATTGCGTGACCGAATGTTCGCCCTGGAAAGAACGGTGGAACAGCGGATCGCCGTCACCACCGATTTTCAGGACCGGGATATCATCGGCCTCGCCGGATCTCCGGAGCGTTCGGTGATCACCGTTTTATCGGTCAGGAGCGGGTATCTCAACGAGTCCCGCCATTTTAAGTTGGCCGAAGCCCTTTCCACCGATGGCGACATCATCGAGTCCTTTATCCGTCAGCACTATGAACGGGTTCATTTCATTCCCAAGGAGATCCTGATTCCGATTGCCCTGGAATCGGCGGATCTGATTGAAAAGCGGCTCACGGAATTGAAGGGACGAAAGGTATCCGTTTTACATCCTCAAAGGGGCGAAAAGGTCCGACTGCTGGAAATGGCCGATCAGAACGCGGCCGACGCCCTGAAGGAATGGTCCTCCTTCGAAGCGGCCAATCGGAATATTTTGCTTCGTCTTCAGCGCCGCCTCAGAATGGATCGGTTGCCGAATCGGATCGAGTGCTTCGACAACTCCAATATTTCGGGCACCTCCCCGGTGGCCGGGATGGTGGTGTTCGAAGCGGGAAAACCCCTCAAATCGGCCTACAGGAAGTATAAAATCAAAACGGTTCGGGAGCAGGACGATTATGCCTATATGGCAGAAGCCCTGAAACGGCGATACGGAAGAAGGGATGGTCCGGAGCCTTTTCCCGACCTGTTGATGGTGGACGGGGGCAAGGGACAGCTCAATATCGCCGTATCCATTCTGGCGGACCTGGACCTTTCAGAATCTTTTCAGGTGATCGGCATCGCCAAAAAAGATACGTTTGCGGGCGAAACGGAAGATAAGATTTATCTGCCCGGACGGGCCAATCCGGTCCGGATGGCCGGGGAAGGAGAGGCGCTCTTTTTTTTGCAGCGGATTCGGGACGAAGCCCACCGATTTGCGGTGAGTTTTCATCGAAACCGTCGGTCGAAGGCCGCTTTGGGATCGGCCCTGGACTCGGTGCCCGGGATCGGAGGCGCACGAAAAAAAGCGTTGTTGAAGCATTTCGGAAGCGCGAAAAAAATCCGGGCGGCAACACTCGAAGAATTGAGCGCCGTGCCCGGAATTTCAGGAAAGCTGGCGGAGATGATTCAAACCGCGATTCAAGAATGACACGGTCCTATTTCAGTTTGGCCAATACCCGTTTCAACTCTTCCACCGAATCCGCCGAATTCTTGAGGGCGGCCTTTTCATCCTCGGTAAGCTTGATCTCTATGACCTCTTCAACGCCGCCTTTGCCCAGTTTGGCGGGCACCCCGATGAAGAGATCTTTTAACCCGTATTCCCCTTCCAGATAGACGGCGCAGGGAAGAATCATTTTTTTGTCCAGCAGAATCGATTTGGCCATCTCCACCGCTGAAGAGGCGGGTGCATAGAAGGCGCTGCCGGTTTTCAAAAGACCCACGATTTCCGCGCCCCCGTTTCGGGTTCGGTCCACGATGGCATCGATTCGGTCTTTCGGCATCAATTCGGTGATGGGAATGCCGGCGACCGTGGAAAAACGGGGCAGGGGGACCATGGTATCTCCGTGGCCGCCGAGCACGAATGCATGGGTATTTTCGATGGAGACATTCAGTTCCATGGCAATAAATGCTCTGAATCGGGCGGAATCGAGCACGCCGGCCATCCCCATGACGCGATTTTTGGGGAACCCGCTGGCTTCATAGGCCACATGACACATGGCGTCCAGGGGATTGCTCACGATGATGAGGGTGGTGTCGGGCGAATATTTTACCACCTGCTCGGTGACCTTTTTCATAATACCGGCATTGGTGCTGATCAGGTCGTCTCGGCTCATGCCGGGTTTTCTCGGAATGCCCGCGGTGATAATCACAATATCGGAGCCGGCTGTGTCTTCATATCCGTTGGTTCCGATCAAATTGCAATCGTGCTTTTCAATAGCCGCCGCCTGGGTCAGGTCGAGGGATTTCCCCTGAGGGACCCCTTCGACGATATCGACCAGAACGACATCGCACAAAGCCTTTTCAGCCAACCGCTGAGCCGCTGTCGCCCCCACATTCCCCGCTCCGACTACCGTAACTTTTTTGTCCATGAGTTTCTCCTTGTCTGATAGGAAAGGTTGCATAAAAGTGAAAAATTCTGATTGGGTTGAATCAAAAGAGATAATTTAATACCAACATCTGGTTTCTTGTCAACAGATTTATCTAGTGTTGACATCCCGATTCGAAATAAGATAAGCGTTTAAAATATTGGGGTATCATCCGATCACTCAGACGTGAAACGCTCGCAGGGGATGAAATGGAAGTAAAAAAACAGATCGAGTCGGCATTGAATCAGGCGGAGGTGTATCAGGCACAGGGGCTGCTCAGAGAGGCCAGGGATCATTATGTGCGCGCCGGGAAAATGATTGAGGAACACGCCGGTCTGATTCGCAACCACAAAAGCCTGCTGGTTTCCTTGCATGAAAAGATCTCCGCCGTCAAAACCGACCTTCGAAAAATGGAAGATGTGCCGATCACCAGGGAAATGCCGGAACAGGTTCAGCAGATTGTAAAGGAACACTTCGCTTTTTCAGAAAGCGATGAGACCCGTGAACTGGACGGAGCTTTGGCCTTGGTCCGGTTCGGGCAATACTCCCGTGCACTGGAAGAACTGAAGGGGTTGTTGAAAAACGAAAAGATACGCACGGAGACGGCCAAGAATATACTCCGCTGCCAAATGGCCATGGAGGCCGTCGACGAGGCCCTGCAACAGTATCAGGAATGGATCAAGTCGGAGATCTTCGATGCGGAAGAGGCCCGGGCGCTTCGAATTTTCTTTCAAAATCTTCTTGATAAGAATGGCGGTGAAGTGACCCTTCCCGAGATTGTCGCCGAAGAGGCGCCGGAGCAGAAAGAGATTCCCTTGGAAATGGACCCGCCGGCGGAAGCGGTGCATCCCGAAGATCTCCTGGATATCAGTTCGATTGGGATTCCCCTGACCAATGGAGCGGCCGCCGGAAAAATCCGGGAATGTGACGTCTGTTTTCAGTCGGGTAACATACTCAACCTTCTCATGTCCGACCGGGAAAAAGAGATCCTGAATATTCTGGAACCGGACTGCGAATTGGAACCGGTAGAATTTTTTTCACCGATCGCCATGTTCGAAGGCAAAGCCAAGGTATTGTCTAAAAAGAAACTGAAAACCGGCCCGAAAAAAGGTGATTTCAGCATCGATATCCAAATCGTCGCACTTTTTTAAATGCGCTCGGTTCAGGGAAACCATCTTTAAACATATTCATTTTACTCTTTTTCATTTACCACAGGAGGATTCGCCTACCCCCGAAATATCCGAATCTCCCCATTGACGTGCCGTTTCCATGTGGGATATGCGAAGGTTGCTGAATTTTGTAAACGGATGGCGCCACTCAGGTTTTCTAAAGACCTCGGACTGGACGGAATCGATGGCGAATATCAATCTAAAAAACAAGGAAATTGAGGTAAAAGTTGTCTATTACGGACCGGGGAGGGGAGGGAAAACCACCAATCTTGAATATATTTTTAAAACCTTCCGAAAACAGGTAACCGGGCAAATGGTATCCGCCAAAACCGAGGGAGACCGTACCCTCTTTTTCGACTTTTTGCCCATGGGCCTGGGAAAGGTCAAAGGCTACGATATTCGGGTTCAGCTGTATACCGTACCCGGCCAAGTAAAATATGCCTCCACCCGGAAGATGGTGTTGAAGGAGGTCGACGGGGTGGTTTTTGTCGCCGATTCTCTCGAGGTTCGACGGGAAAAAAATATGATGTCGTTGAAGGATTTACAAGAGAACCTGAATGGATACGGGCTGAGTATTTTCAAAATTCCGCTGGTCCTGCAATACAACAAAAGGGATCTTTCAGAACAGGGTATTCCGCTGCTTCCTGTCAGCCGCATGGAGAACGATCTCAACCGGCAGCTTCGGGCCCCTTCCTTTCCGGGCAGCGCCATCAACGGAAATGGGGTCGGACCGACCCTGCAGGCATGCCTGAAACGGACGCTGCAATCACTGAAAAAACAGATGGGATGGTAAACCGTGCACGAATGACTACAAAGGCCGTATTATCAGGTGATCTCGAGTTTTTGAGCTTAGGGGATATCATTCAACTGATCGGATCGAGCGCCGGTACAGGGGAGCTGCGCATCATGAGCAAATTTGTGCCCGAACCCGGGCTGATCTATTTCTCCAAAGGGAATGTGATTGACGGATCCATTCCCGATCGATCCGGTCTGGAAGCGGTGTTTGCCCTTTTCGGATGGACGGAGGGCGAATTCGAATTCAGT
>JBEPWQ010000250.1:0-5978 GCA_041642315.1 Desulfobacteraceae bacterium
TGGTGCTGCTGGATATCTGGATGCCCGGCATCGACGGGATTGAAACCCTGAAGGAGATCAAAAAATCGAATCCCTCCATTCAGGTGATCGTCATCACCGGCCACGGAAACATTGAGACGGCGGTGCGGGCCACCAAGCTGGGCGCTTTTGACTTGATTGAAAAGCCGCTTTCCATCGATAAGGTGATCGTCGATATCAATAATGCTCTCAATTTCAGACGACTGGAAGAGGAAAATCGATATTTGCGAAAAAAAACGGTGGAAAAGCACTCTCTCAACGGCAACAGCCGGGCGGTAAATGAGCTGAGAAAGCAGATTGCGGTGGTGGCTCCCACCCGCTCATGGGTGCTCATCTCCGGCGAAAACGGGGTCGGCAAGGAACTGGCGGCCCGCAGCATCCATCAGCTCAGCCGCCGGGCTGAACAGCCCCTGATCGACATCAACTGCGCAGCCCTTCCGGAAGATCGGCTGGAGAGCGAACTCTTCGGGCAAGAAAAGGGGGTCTCTCTCGAGGACCCGGCCCGCAAGCGGGGCCGGTTTGAAATGGCCAATGAGGGAACCCTTTTTCTGGATGAGATCGGGGATATGAGCCTCGGAACCCAGGCCAAACTGCTTCGGGTTTTTCAGGAACAGAAATTTCAGCGGGTGGGAGGCGGTCGAAACATCAACGTCGATGTCCGGGTGATTGCGGCCACCAACAAGGACCTGGAGGCGGAGATCAAGCGGGGGGCTTTTCGGGAGGAACTCTATTACCGACTCAATGAAATCCCCATTTCGGTTCCCCCGCTTCGAGAGCGGACCGAAGATATTCCGGTTTTGGCCCAGATTTTCTTGGAAAAGCGCTCCAAGGAAAACGGTCTCAAACCCAAACGGATGACGCCCGAAGCGCTGGAGATCCTTCAGGCTTATCCCTGGCCGGGAAATGTTCGGGAATTAAAAAACCTGATCGGCCGACTGGTGATCATGCTGGATACCGATGTGGTGGAGGCCGCCGACATTCCGCCCCCGTATAACCCGGACCAGGGGGACGGCTGCCGAACTGAGGAGGCCCTGTTCGCCCTGAATGATCTGGAAGCGGCAAAGAACCGCTTTGAAGCCGAATTTCTGCATCGGAAAATCCTTCAGTATGAAAATGACATTCCAAAAACCGCCAAGGCGGTGGGGATGACCCCGGAGGTCCTGAGGGAAAGATTACAGATTCTCGGAGAGAACCATTGAGAATCATCGGCGGAGATCTGAAGGGTCGTAAGCTTCGCCCGATCCGCGGAATGACGATCCGGCCCACCTCGGACCGGCTGAGGGAATCAATTTTCAATATCTTAGGAGATCGGGTGGTCGATGCCGTGGTGCTGGATCTTTTTGCCGGCACCGGGGCCTTGGGCATCGAGGCCCTGAGTCGGGGCGCCCGGTGCGCGGTTTTTGTGGACCGGTTCCGGACGGCCTTGTCCGCAGTGACGGACAACCTTCGACACTGCGGCATGGAAGCCAGTGCCCGGGTGATCCGGTGGGATATTGCGCGGGGGCTCTCCTGCATTCGCGATCATCAACCCCCGTTTGCCCTGGTGTTTATGGACCCGCCCTACCGGCAAAAACTGGTGCAGCCGGCCCTGGCACATCTGGTCGAAAGCCGTTCTCTGAGTCCGGAAGGTCAGATTGTCGTGGAGCATTCGGTCGGCGAAGCGCCTCCTGAATCTCCTGCGGCATTGGTTTTGTCGGACCAGCGGCGCTACGGAAAAAGCCTTGTCTCTTTTTACAATTGTGGTATGTAAGGCTTTCAAAATCTGGAGGAATAATCATTTCATGGAAAAAATCGCCATCTATCCCGGCTCCTTCGATCCGGTGACCAACGGTCATTTGGATATTATCCAAAGAGGTCTCAACATTTTCGACCGAATCATCATCACGATCATGCGAAATCCTTCCAAAAAGACCCTTTTCACGATCGAAGAGCGGATAGAGATGCTCGAAAACAGCCTGGCGGATGTCCCCAATGTGGAGGTGGACGCCTATCATGGTCTGCTGGTCGATTATGCGGCCAAGCGGAAAGCCGATGCCATTCTTCGTGGAATGCGGGCGGTATCTGACTTTGAGTACGAGTTCCAGATGGCGCTGATGAATCGGAAACTCAATCGGGAAGTTCAGACGATTTTTCTCATGACGGGGCTTCGGTGGATCTTCACCAGTTCCTCTATCATTAAACAGGCGGCGGAGTTCGGAGGCGATATCGAAGAGATGGTCTCTCCCATGGTTTGCAGGAAATTAAAAGAAAAATTCGGGTTTGCCGGCTCCTCGCCTGAGCCGGTCCGATGAGAAGTCCAAGAATATGGATCTATGGCAGCTACATATCTTCTGCAAGGTGATCGAATTCAAGAGTTTTTCCAGGGCCGGAAAAGTGGTTCATTTATCCCAGCCTACCGTCAGCAGCCATATCAAGGATCTGGAAGCCCATTTCGGCTGCCGTCTGATCGATCGGCTCGCCAGAGAGGCACTCCCCACAAAGGCGGGAGAACTTCTATACGGATACGCCCGTAAACTGATCGCGCTTCGAGATGAAACCGAGATCGCTCTGGCCGATTTTCAGGGAAAGATCAAAGGCCGGCTGGCCGTGGGCGGCAGCACCATTCCAGGGGGATATGTTCTTCCGCGGCTGGTGGGTGCTTTTATCCATGCCCATCCGGGTGTCACCTTTTTGCTGGATATCGGGGACACCGAGGCGATCGTATCCAAAATCATCGGGGGCGTCCTTGAACTCGGGATCATCGGGGCTTTGTCCCGGGACAAACATATTCGTCAGGAAAAATGGCGCACGGATCAACTGGCCTTGATCGTTTCCCCCGATCACCCCTGGGGTCGGCGCCGATCGGTCGATCTGGACACGTTGCGATCCGAGCCGTTCATCAGCCGGGAACCGGGGTCAGGTACTTTGGCCTCTCTTCAATCGATCCTGTCGCGGGTCAACTTCGCCGTAGAAGATCTGCGGGTCGTCGCGGAAATGGGGGCCACGCAGGCAATTATTCAAGGAATAAAAGGCGGGGTGGGGATTTCAATTCTGTCCCGAATGGCGGTAGAGGAGGAGATTCAGGCCGGAAATCTGAAAGCCCTGGAGATACAGGGGCTCGATCTGCGCCGCAGCTTTTATCTGGCCACCCACCGGCATAAAAGCCCTTCCCCCCTTGCCGAGGCATTCATTCGATTTCTGAAAAAAGAATCGCCCGCCGAGTAAACCGGCCGTTTTTCAGGTACCTACGATATCCCTGCTGGAAAGTTTTTCAAGAAAATAGACCAGGCAAAAACCTGCGATCGCAAGAAGAAGGGATTGTAGCAGATATGCGTCCCGGCCGGTCGCCTCCAGGTAGAGGGTGGGCGGAATATTGCGCTCCACCAGGGGAATGACCACGCCGTCCGGTTTCATAACTGTATCCATGACCATTTTCCAGGGCCAGACCTTATTCAGGGAACCGATCATCAGGCCGGTCAGAAAAGAGACGGTGGGCCCGTAGAACCGCTTGAGGGTCCAATTGAGGAGGTGGGAAAAGGAGACCAGCCCGACGGCGCATCCGGCTCCGAAAGTAAACAGTATGAAGAGCTTCAGGTCCTTGATGGCGGTGAAGATATATTCGTATTTGGACAGCAGCACCAGAATGAAGCTGCCGGAAATTCCGGGCAGAATCATGGCGCAGATGGCGATCATGCCGGAGAGAAAAACGAATCCCGGCGTGGAGGGGGTCTCGGCCGGCACCGCGATGGTGATGAAATAGCCGAGCCATATCCCCCCGATGCCGCAGAGCCCCGCGGCCATATCCCACTTGGGGATTTTTCTGGACACCACAATGGCGGAGGCGACGATCAGGCCGAAAAAGAAGGACCAGATCATCTCGGGGTAGTAGGCCAGCCAGAACAGCATCAGCCGGGACAGCAGGAAAATGGCGGTGCCGATGCCGGCGAAAAGGACCGCCAGAAAGGGACCGTTGACATGATCCCAGGCTTTTTTGAAATCGAAGCGCAACACCCGCCGAAGGGCCTGTAGGTCGAAGGACCGGATGGAACGGATCAGCTCTTCGTAGATGCCCGAGATAAAAGCGATGGTTCCGCCGGATACGCCGGGGACCGCATCTGCGGCCCCCATGGCCACCCCCTTCAGATAGAGAGTGAGAATGGATCGGGGTAAAATTTTCATCTAGAACGCTTTCTGAATGGAGGGATCAGTTTTCTTCCGTTTTCCACCCGTGTTCGCCGACCAGTTTGACGAACCGGCAGCCGCCCAGGGTGGAGCGGCTGATACCGTACTGATCCCGGTAGAGCTTGACCAGTTCCTGGGAATACCGGTCTCCCACCGGAATCACCATGCGGCCGCCGGGTCCCAGTTGATTGATCAGGGGTTCGGGCACGGAAGGAGCTCCTGCGGTGACGATGATGGCGTCAAAGGGGGCTTGCTCTTTCCATCCTTCGGTGCCGTCTGCAAATCGGGTGATAATATTGTGATAGTTCAGCCGGCTGAAAAGTTTTTGTGTTTTCAAATACAGGGAACGGACCCGTTCCACCGTATACACCCGGTCGGATATTTGGGCGAGAACGGCTGCCTGATACCCGGAACCGGTGCCGATCTCCAGAACCCGATCGTCTTCGGAGAGCATCAGTGCCTGGGTCATCTCCGCCACGATGTAGGGCTGGGAAATCGTCTGCTGCTCGCCGATGGGTAGGGGGAAATCTCCGTATGCCTGATCCATCAGCGCCTCTCCGACGAAAAGATGACGGGGGACGGCGGCCATGGCCTCTAAAACTTTTCGATCGGTGACTCCCCTGTCTCGAATCTGCCGTTGGACCATTTGCTGCCGCTGGCGTACGTATTTGATGGATTCATTTTCCATGAAAATGATCCGTACCAAAAGGCCGGACTCCGGTCAACAAATTAAACCGCGCCCGAGCGGCAGCGGCACAAGAAATCGAGTGAAAGATTATATCTTATAGATGATCCGTTGGTCTGAAACGATGATATCCACGAATTTGTCATGAGATTCCATGGGTATCTGAGGGATGATCTGGTCTTCGAAAGCCAGGGCGACTTTTCGAGTGGTAGCGGAGAGTTCCGGAATCAGCCAGTCATAATAGCCGTTGCCGGAGCCGATTCGACCTCCTTTTTCATCAAATGCGAATCCCGGGACCACGGCGATGTCCACCCGGTCGAGGGGGACCAGTTTACATTTTTCCGGGTCGGGTTGGAGAACCCCTCTGGGGCCGGCCTTGAGGTCCCGGTCAAAATTATCCACCTTCATCAGGGAGACCGTCTTGTTCTTTTCGAAAACCGGAAGGATGACTATTTTGTTCTGCATAAGAGATCGCCGGATGATATTCTCGGTCGGGACTTCCGTAGGCAGATTCAAATAAAGAAGAGGTATCCGCGATTCGATAAAATTGGCGAACTCGAACAACCGCTCTTCGATCTGCTCCGTCTTGGCCTGGCGCTCACTTTCGGAAAACCCTTCGATCTTTCTGACCATCTCGTTTCGGATACCGATTTTTTTTTCTCTGATCTCGTCCATTGTCGGCAGTCTCCCGGATAAAGTTTTATATATCATGTAAATATACAACATCGACAGGCAAAGTCAACTTATAATAATTATTGACTAATTATGTCGTCGCATGCTAAAAACCGAATCGGTCGTCTTGTTTGTGAACGGCTGATTCCCGGTCCGCCGCCGTTGAGGTGATCTCGGGCACACATGAAAATTTTCTTTAAGAAATGGTTCCGATAAACGGACCGGGAGGAATCACCCTCGCGGATTCGGTACAATCGCAAAAAATAGGTACACTATGTTAGAGATCAAGTATGTCAGGCAGAATCTTGAAGCGGTCGAGACCGCTCTGTCCACCCGCGGCGGCAAGGTAGATCTGAAAACCTTCGAGGAATTTGAGGCGCGGCGCAGGGCGGCGCTTCAGGAAATAGAAAGCCTGCGCCACCGGCGCAACGTCGTCTCGGAT
>JBEPWQ010000251.1:0-5973 GCA_041642315.1 Desulfobacteraceae bacterium
ACTCGGCCGACAGCGCCTGCTTTTCCCGGGCGAGCCGCTCGGCGATGGTGTCATACCCGACTTTCCGAATCAGATCGACCGCCTGCTGAAGTCGTTCCATCATGGCTGGTTCAGTCTCCTTTTGAATCCGAAACAGGGAAACGGGTTCCCCGCCCCATAATCAATAGGTAAGAATGCGGAGAAAAAATGCAAGCGGTCAACCGCTTTACGGCAACCCGACCTCCAGATCCCGAAGGGCCTGGCGGAAGGCGCGGATGCGTTCGGATTCCGCCCGAATCCGGCCCATGGAGGCGGCCAGAAGCCGGCCCCGGCAGCGATACAGCAGGGCCCGCCACTCCTGCTCCGATTCGGGGCTGAAGCAGAGCCGCACCCGGCAGTCCCGCATGAAATCGTCGGCGATCCGCCGGGGCAGGTAGCGCTCGTTGCTGAGCACCGACTGGACCGCGAACAGGGCGTTTCCGCCGATCTTTCGAAGCATCGCATGGTCCTTTTCCCGGGAGTCGGTGACCGGCGGGTGCCGGTGGGTATCGAAGCCGGCCAGTCGGCCGGTGTCGCCGTTGTTGGCCCGAACCATATCGGTCAGCCGGTTCCATGCCTCGGCATCCTCGTTCCAGAGGGTGGGATCGCAAAAATCGACTGCGGCCCGGAGTTCATACCGGATCACGTATTTGAGGTTGCGGGGCAGATCCAGGGTCTCCCGCAGCACCTCCAGCACCGGGCTTCCGGACGACTCGGCCGGCCGGTCGGCGGCCAGCTGATCATACAGGTGCCGAAGCCGTTCTCCGGCGGTCTCCCCTTCCAAAAGCGGGTCGAGGCCGGCCTCGGAAAAGACCCGGACCAGCCGGTCCTGCATAATCGGGCCGAACTCCTGAACCTCGCTGGCCAGGCGGTTGACCAGCCTGGAGAGGAAAACGCTCAGGGTCCGCATGCCGTTGGGAATGGGATTTTCCCCCAGGTGCTTGACCACATACTCCTCCAGGGCCTCGGCCGGCGGAATCTGCTCCTGAACGGCGGCGGCCTCTTCGGCGAAAATGGCGCCCAGGGCCGACTCGGACTCCCGAATCCGGTCGTCCTTCAGGATGTCCCGGGTGGACCGGTCCAGGGCGGCCACCAGTTCGGTCCAGAAGCCGGTGTCCCGGGCACCGGCATACCAGTGGAACCAGCGGTGAAAGGCGTCGGTCTCCTGGTCCTGAAGCCCGGCGTCGGAGGGGTGGCTTTTGGCGAGGGTGTCATGAAGCAGTCGGGCCAGGGCCTGAAGGTGCTTCAACCGGGCCGCCAGCATCTGAATCACCTGGTCGTCCTGGTCGGCCAGGTGGCGGCTCAGGTGTTCGTTCACCCGCTCCATCAGGGCGGCGGCATCGGCTTCTTTGATCGCCTCGAAGGGGCCGATGAAGAGGTGGCGGGGAACCCCGGCATCGGTCAGGTATTTCCGGTGGATTTTGATGTTTTCCCCCTCCGGGTCGACCCGCCGGTCCCAGTTGAGAACAAAGAGCATCCGGTTCATCAGGTCGATCTCGTCCGACTGCCGGGAGACCGAATCCCAGAAATGATGAAAGCTTTCCCCGGGCGAGGGATTGGCGCCCGGGCGGCTGGCCACCACCAGAAGGTCGGTTTCCCGTGCGATGGTCGCCAGTGTCATGTCCCGGGCCCGCCGGTTGGGGTCGTCCACGCCGGGGGTGTCGATCCACCGCAGGTGGGGTGATCCCCCCTGAAACCGGCCGTAAATCCGGCAGACCCGCACCGCCGCCACCCGGGCCAGGTGCCGCCCCCGGTCGGCCCGGTCGTCGGATGCATCCGAATCGATTTCGGCCGGCCGGTAGGAGACCCACTCCCGCAATTCGGACAGAGGCCGATGCAGCAAGGGTGAACTGCCCAGGTTACGGCGGCATTCCGAATAGTGATCCTGAAGCAGGCGAAGGTCGTTGAGCAGCTTGAAGGCGGTGGTGCCGCCGGGCACCGCTTCGGCCGGCGGAAGGGTCAGCGACAAAAACGCCGACCCGGAGGTCGGCGGCAGGAAGGTCTCGGGATAGGGGTCGGGCAGGGACGCGGCGATCGTCTCCACGAGCGGTCGGACCACCCGCTCCAAAAATTCGTTCTCGGAATAGAACTCGAGATCGAAATCGAACCGGTCTTCGCTGTAGCGGATTTCGCAGGCCACCGCGGTGCACCGCTCGTCAAAGGCCGGCAGATCGGCGATGCCGGTGAGGGATTTCAGGAAGGTGGTTTTTCCGGCCTTTTCGAGCCCGGCGATGGAAACGGAAATGAGCCCTTTTTGAAAACGCTCCTGTCGAATCCGGACCCGCTCTTCGAATACCTGGAATTCTTCGGCCAGTTTTCGGATCTCTTCCCGGGCTTTCTGAAGAACGGGATCCTCCGGAAGTGTCAGCCGCTCCAGGGCGTCGAAGACCTGATTCAGCCGGTCACGGATCTCCCGAGAGACCCGGTGCGATTCCTGAAGGGCCTGGGCCCTTTCCTGGCGGGATGCTACAACCTCCTGATTCAGGGCGGGAATATCCATGAAAGCGCCTCCTTCAAAATTGGATGTTTTGCCGAAAGGAAAATTAACTTATGGAGCGCCGCCCCCCCTGAATCCGCATGCTGAGATCCACGCTGCGGGCGGAATGGGTGAGCGCCCCCGAGGAGATGATGTCGACCCCCAGATCGGCCAGACGGGTCAGATCCGCCCGGGTCACCCCGCCGGAGACCTCCACCAGGGCCCGGTCCTGAACCATGCCCACCGCCTCCCGAATACCGGCGTCCTCCATGTTGTCGAGCATGATCACATCGGCCCCGGCGTCCAGTGCCTCCCGCACTCCGGCCAGGTCGGCCACCTCCACCTCGATTTTGAGCAGGTGGGAGGCGCCTTTCCGGGCCCGGTTCACCGCCTCCCGAACCCCGCCGCAGACGGCGATGTGGTTGTCTTTGATGAGCACCCCGTCATAAAGCCCCATGCGGTGGTTGTGGGCCCCGCCGATGCGGACCGCATACTTTTCCAGGACCCGCCACCCCGGCGCGGTTTTGCGGGTGTCCACCAGACGCACCGAACGACCCGCCAAGGCATCGGCAAAAGAGCGGACCTGGGAGGCGATGCCCGAAAGCCGCTGAAGAAAATTGAGGGCGGTCCGCTCCCCTTTGAGAAGGATCCGCAACCGGCCTTCCACCGTCAGCACCCGGGCTCCCGCCGCCACCCGGTCTCCATCCTGGAAGTACGGGGCGAAAACCACCGCCCCGTCCAGGGTTTGGAAGACCTGGCGGGCCACATCCAATCCGGCCAGAACCAGATCTTCCTTGGCCACGATATCCCCGATTCCGGTGAGTTCCGGACCCACCAGTGGTTCGGTGGTGATATCACCGGAGCCGATGTCCTCGGCCAGTCCGATGTCGATCAGATCTTGAACGGAGTGCATGATCGCCTTTTTACCGGGATTCCAGTTCCCGAATCTTCTCTATATTGGCCTGAAGTTTCTGGTGTTTTTCCTTGAAGATTCGGTGCTTTTCCCGAACCTTTTCCACCACATCCTCGGGGGCCTTGGCCAGGAAATCCTCGTTGTTGAGCTTTTTGTTGACCCCGGACAACTCATTTTCCAGTTTGGCCATCTCTTTTTCCAGACGATTGATCTCCTGCTGGAAATCGATCACCCCTTCCAGGGAGACGAAAACAGTGGCATCTTGGATCACCGCCGTGGCCGCGGACCGGGGCCGTTCACCCGGTTCTTCCACCGTCAGAGATTCGAGCCGGGCCAGTTCCCGAATGATGGCGGCATGGTTTTCCACGGTTCGAAGAATGCCGGAATCGGCGGTCTGGACGTTCACCAGCAATTCATGGGAGGGTGCGATGTTCATCTCACCCCGAATGTTGCGAACCCCGGTGATGACGTCGATGATCAGCTGCATCTCGCTTTCGGCGTCCGCATCGGCGGTAATGGATGCATTGTCGGGGTTGTCGGCGGGAAAGACCGCCCGCATGATGGACCCCTCGGTGCCGGGCAGCTTGCTCCAGATCTCCTCGGTGACAAAGGGAATGAAGGGGTGAAGCAGGATCAGGGTTTCCCGCAGCACCCGCCACAGGACACTCTTCGTCACGTGTTGGGCCGTCTCACCACTGTCGCCGTATAGGGTCGGCTTGGCCGCCTCCAGGTACCAGTCGCAGAATTCATGCCACACGAACTGGTAAAGAGCGCCGGCCGCATCGTTGTAACGGTATGTATCCAGGGCTTCTTCCACTGTTCGGGTCACCTGACGGAAACGGGACAGGATCCACCGGTCGGGCAGGGAGAGCTGATCCGAAGGAATCTCGGGATAGGGCCGGTCGATGTGCATCAGGGCGAACCGGGCCGCGTTCCAGAGCTTGTTGATGAAATGGCGGTAGCCTTCCACCCGCTTCTCGGACATTTTGACGTCCCGGCCCTGGGCCGCAAACGCCGCCAGAGTGAAGCGAAAGGCGTCGGTGCCGTAGCCCTCGATCACTTGAAGGGGGTCGATCACGTTCCCCTTGGATTTGCTCATCTTCTGCCCGCTTTCATCCCGGACCAGGGCGTGGACATAGACATCCCTGAAGGGCGCATCGCCCATGAAATGGATGCCCATCATCATCATTCGGGCCACCCAGAAAAAGAGGATGTCGAATCCGGTGACCAGGACCGAGGTGGGATAGAAGGTCTTGAGCAGTCTGGTTTCATCCGGCCAGCCCATGGTCGAAAAGGGCCAGAGAGCCGAGCTGAACCAGGTGTCCAGAACGTCGGTCTCCTGGACCAGTTTCGAACTCCCGCATTTGGTGCAGACGGCCGGGTCTTCCATGGCCACGATCTGTTCACCGCACGCCTCGCAGGTCCAGGCCGGAATCTGATGCCCCCACCAGATCTGCCGGGAGATGCACCAGTCCCGAATGTTTTCGAGCCAGTCGAAATAGGTCTTGTTCCAGATCTCTGGAATGATCCGGGTTTCGCCTTTCCGGACCGCCTTCATGGCCCTGTCCGCCAGGGGTTTGGCCCTGACGAACCATTGACGGGAGAGATTCGGCTCGATGACGGTGCGGCAACGGTAGCAGTGTCCCACACTGTGGTGAAGCGGATCGATCTTTTCCAGCAGTCCTTGGTCGCGCAAGGCGTTCAGCACCGCTTCCCGGCATTCGAACCGGTCGAGCCCTTCGAACCGGCCGGTTTCGGCGGTCATCCGTCCGTCATCCCCGATGGCCTTGACCGCCGGAAGATCATGGCGCCGGGCGATCTCGAAATCGTTGGGGTCATGGGCCGGGGTCACCTTGAGCCCCCCGGTTCCGAAGGAGGTGTCCACGTAAGTGTCTCGAATCACCGGAATCTCCCGATTCATCAGGGGAAGAACGACCGTTTCGTGCCGAAGTCCGCTGTATCGTTCATCCTCGGGATTGATGGCCACGGCGGTATCCCCCAGCATGGTTTCCGGCCGGGTGGTGGCTACCGTGATCCCCCCTTCTCCGTCCGGAAAGGGATACCGGATGTAATACAGATGGGCGTCCAGTTCCTCGTGCTCTACCTCCAGGTCGGCCAGGGCGGTATGGCACCGGGGGCACCAGTTGATGATGTAGTCGCCCTGAAAGATCAGCCCCTCTTCATAGAGCCGGACAAAGACCTTTCGCACGGCCCGGGACAGCCCTTCATCCATGGTGAAGCGCTCCCGGTCCCAGTCGCAGGAGGCGCCCAGCCGTTTGAGCTGGTTGATGATCGCCCCGCCCGACTGTTCCCGCCACCGCCAGACACGTTCGATGAATTTTTCCCGCCCCAGCTGGTGGCGGTCTTTTCCCTCCCGGGTCAACTGACGCTCCACCACGTTCTGGGTGGCGATCCCGGCATGGTCGGTCCCCGGCATCCAGAGTACGTTGTCCCCCTTGTTCCGGCGGTACCGACAGAGAATATCCTGAAGAACATTGTTGAGGGCATGCCCCATGTGAAGCACGCCGGTAACATTCGGCGGGGGAATCACAATGGAAAAACTCGG
>JBEPWQ010000252.1:0-5955 GCA_041642315.1 Desulfobacteraceae bacterium
TTCTTCAGAAGAGCGGGTGAAGGAGCGTCAAAAACGAATGGAGAAACGGTTGCGCCGGTGGATATCCCGGCTGACGTCTGAGCAGAGGGCGCTGGTGGCCGCCTGGAGCGAGGCCTTTGAACCGATGGCCGAAGACCGGCTGGCCTTTCGAAAACGGGTTCAGAATGCATTTCGTCAGGTACTCACCCGCCGACACCAGGACGACTTTGTACCGGCATTCACTTACCTGCTGACCCATTTTCGGGAATTGCGAAGCCGCGCCTATCAAAGCAAAATGGAGGCCAATACCCGGCGGACGATAGACCTCCTGGTCCGGCTGGAACGGTCGCTGAGCCCGTCCCAGCGCGACCATCTGCTGGACCGGCTGGCCTCCTATTCAAAGACCTTTGCGGAATTGAGCTGCGGTCCGGAACCCGCGGCTATCGAGTCAGCCGGCGGTACTTGATCCGTTTCGGAAGCGCGGCGTCGGCGCCCAGGCGTTTTTTCCGGTCGGCATCGTATTCGGACCAGTTGCCGTGAAAGAAGTTGACCCGGCTGTCTCCTTCAAAGGCCAGAATGTGGGTGGCGATGCGATCCAGAAACCAGCGGTCGTGGCTGATCACCACGGCGCATCCGCCGAAGTTCTCCAGGGCCTCTTCCAGGGCCCGCAGGGTGTTGACGTCGAGGTCGTTGGTCGGCTCGTCCAGAAGAATGACGTTGGCCCCCTCCCGCAGCATTTTGGCCAGGTGCACCCGGTTGCGCTGGCCTCCGGAAATCATTCCCACCTTTTTCTGCTGGTCCGATCCGGAAAAATTGAACCGGGCCACATAGGCCCGGGAGTTGACCGTCCGGTTCCCGAGTTCGATGGATTCCTCCCCGCCGGTGATCTCTTCCCAGATGGTTTTGTCGGGGTTCAGGTTACGGCTCTGATCCACATAGGCGAGCCGGGCGGTCTCCCCCACTCGAATGGTGCCGTCGTCCGGCTTTTCTTGGCCGGTGATCATTCGAAAGAGGGTGGTTTTGCCGGCGCCGTTGGGGCCGACCACGCCGACGATGCCGCCGGGGGGCAGGCGAAAGCTCATGTCGTCCACCAGGACCCGATCTTCATAGGTTTTGGTGACCTGGTCGGCCTCGATGACCACATCCCCCAGCCGGGGACCGGGCGGTATGAACAGCTCCAGGTCTTTCTCCCGCTTTTCCCCCTCCTGAGAGAGAAGATTTTCATATGCCTTGATTCGGGCCTGGCTCTTGGCGTGGCGGCCCTTGGGAGACATGCGGATCCAGTCCAGTTCCCGTTCCAGGGTCTTTTGCCGGGCGCTTTCGGATTTTTCCTCCCGGCGCAGCCTTTCCTGCTTCTGCTCCAGCCAGCTGGTGTAGTTTCCTTTCCAGGGGATGCCTTCGCCCCGGTCGAGTTCAAGAATCCATCCGGCCACATTGTCCAGAAAATACCGATCGTGGGTAACGGCGATGACGGTACCGGCATACTGCTTCAAATGGTGTTCCAGCCAGGCCACGCTCTCGGCATCCAGGTGGTTGGTGGGCTCGTCCAGGAGCAGAATATCCGGCTTCTGAAGCAGCAGGCGGCACAGGGCCACCCGTCGTTTTTCCCCGCCCGATAATATTTTGACCGGTGTATCCCCGGGGGGGCAGCGAAGGGCCTCCATGGCCATCTCCAGACGGGCGTCGAGGTCCCATCCCTCGACGGCATCCAGTTGTTCCTGAACCGCGCCCTGGCGTTCGATCAGCCGGTTCATTTCATCATCATCCATCGGTTCGGCGAATTTCAGGTTGATCTCCTCGAACTCCTTGAGCAGATCCACCGTTTCCCGGGCCCCTTCTTCGACTACTTCCCGAACGGTTTTATCGACATCCACCAGCGGTTCCTGTTCCAGATACCCGACCGTGAAGCCGGGAGAGAGAATGGTTTCGCCGTTGAACTGGTTGTCATCACCGGCCATGATGCGCAAAAGGGAGCTTTTTCCGGCCCCGTTGAGGCCCAGAACCCCGATTTTGGCGCCGTAAAAATAAGAAAGAGAAATGTCCTTCAATACCGGTTTTTTATCATAATATTTGCTGACCTTGATCATCGAATAGATGATTTTATTGGGGTCGTTGCTCACGATGTCTATCTCCGTCATTTATTTGGGTAGGTTGAATCGGTGTACCGGACTACTCCCAGGTAACTATGAAGCGGTTCCGAATGCGTCGGGGGATGAGGGCGGCGGTCCCGCTGTCGATCTTCACCTGAGACAGGTCGGCACCGCGAAGGCGGATTCCCGAAAGAAGTGCGCCGGACAGATCCGCGCCCCGCAGGTTCGCGTGGCGCAGATCGGCTTTGCGAAGATCGGCGCCGCCGAGATCGGCGCCCCGCAAATCGGCATACCGGAGATCCGCCCATCTGAAATCGGAATTCCGCAGATCGGCCTGGCGAAGGTCGCATCGGCGCAGCCCCCCTTTTCTGATATCGGCCCGGCGAAGATCTGCGCTGCCGAGAACGGCCTCTTGCAGATCGATGGCCCGCAGGTCGGCCTGACGAAGATCAGCTCTCCACAAAATGGCTTTGCGTAGATCGGCCTCCAGCAGACCGGCTTCTTGAAGGGAAGCCTTTCGCAGATCCAGCCGTGTCCCGCTTTTACCGCGGGACTTCAGCCACAGCGCATGGGTTTCCAGGCTCTCCCTGAGGAGCAGACTGTTCATATCGCCATCCATTATGAACCGACGGATACGGGTGATTGGACTCGGGAAGGCGTTTTTAACCATTCCTTTGCATACGATTTCTAAATATCGAGGGTACTCACCTCCAGGGCATTGGCCTGGATGAATTCCCGACGGGGTTCGACCACGTCGCCCATGAGCAGGGTGAAAATGTCGTCGGCCTTTTCGGCATCCTCCACATTGACCTTCAGAAGGGTCCGTTTTTCCGGATTCATGGTGGTCTCCCAGAGCTGCTCCGGATTCATTTCCCCCAGACCCTTGTACCGCTGTATGCTGATGCCTTTTTTACCCTCTTCCATCAGATACCTGAACAGGCCCTTTTTGTCATCGAATTCATCCGGCTTTTCGTCCTTTTCGCCGCTGAAGACCTTAAAAGGCGGCGGGTAGAGGCTGAAGATCTTCTTGGCCAGGACCACGCACCGCTGAAAATCGGCCGAATGGATAAACCCGCGACTGATATTCACCGACTGAAATTCTTTGGCGGCGGTATCCTCGATCACGGTTTCGCCCAGGCTTTCATCCGAAGGCCGAACCTTCATTTCATATACCTTCCGCTCCTCGTTCCAAGAGAGGTGGTCCACCTCCCACCCCTTTTTGACCAGGGAATCCATGAGAGACTGCATTCGGCTTTCATCCTTCAGGAAATCCTTGTCTTCCACCCCCTCCTGAATCAGCAGCTCCACCATTTCCGGCTGCACCCCGTGCCGTTCCAGCCGGGAGAGGGTGGTCAGGTATTCGGCCAGATTTCCCATCATCAGAAACAGGTTCTCTTCAGAGATCGTCTTTTCCTCCGGACCGTATATCACCCGCTTCATACTGCAGATCCGTTTCAGGATATGTTCGTTGAAATCGGCCTCTTCCTTGAGGTAGATTTCGTTTTTGCCCTTTCCCACGCGGAACAGGGGCGGCTGGGCGATGTAGAGATACCCTTTTTCGATCACCTCTTTCATTTGGCGATAAAAGAATGTGAGCAGCAGGGTTCGAATATGGGAGCCGTCGACGTCGGCGTCGGTCATGATCACCACCTTGTGGTACCGGATCTTGTCGATGTCGTACTCTTCCTTGCCCACACCGGTTCCCAGAGCGGTGATGATGTTTTTGATCTCATCGCTTCTCAGAATCTTGTCGAACCGGGCCTTTTCGACATTGAGGATCTTTCCCTTGAGGGGCAATATTGCTTGAAATTTCCGGTCCCGGCCCTGTTTGGCGCTGCCGCCGGCCGAATCCCCCTCCACCAGGAAAAGCTCCCGATGCTCGGGTTCGGACATCTGGCATTCCGCCAGTTTGCCGGGCAGGGTGGCGTCCATCAGTGCGCCCTTGCTTCGGGCCAGGTCCCGGGCCCGTTTGGCCGCATCCCGGGCCCGTGCCGCATCCACCGCCTTTGAGATGATCCGTCGGGCCACCCCCGGATTTTCATCCAGAAAGATGGCCAGCTTTTCGTTCACCAGCGACTCCACCAGCCCCTTGACTTCGCTGTTGCCGAGCTTGGTTTTGGTCTGTCCTTCGAACTGGGGATCCTTGATGCGAACACTGATGATGGCGGTGAGCCCTTCCCGCACGTCATCGCCGGTGATCTTGGCCTGCAGGTTCTTGGGCAGCCCGCCGTTGGTGCCGTACTGGTTGAGGGTTCGGGTGAGGGCCGCCTTGAATCCGATGAGGTGAAAGCCGCCCTCGATCGTGTTGATGTTGTTGGCAAAGGAGAGCATTTTTTCCTTGAACGAGTCGTTGTACTGAATGGCGATCTCGATCTGGACTTCGCTGCGCTCTCCATGGAAATAAACCGGCTCATGAAGGCCGGTCACCCGCCGGTTGAGGTATTCGACATATTCGGCCAGCCCGCCCTCGTAGAAAAACTCGTCTTTTTTATCCGCCCGCTCGTCTTCGATGACGATGCGGACCCCTTTGTTCAAAAAGGCCAGCTCCCGAAGCCGTCGGGTCAGGATTTCGTACTGAAAATCATCCGAGTTCATGATCTCGGTGTCGGGCTTGAAACGGACCTTGGTGCCCCGAAGCTCGGTCTCCCCCATCACCCTAAGATCGGTGGTTTTCAATCCCCTGGAATAGGTCTGGTGGTATATCTTGCCCTCGGAATAGATCTCCACCTCCAGAAAAGAGGAGAGGGCGTTGACCACCGAGATTCCCACGCCGTGAAGACCGCCGGATACCTTGTAGGAGTGATCATCGAATTTACCGCCCGCGTGGAGCTTGCTCAAGACCACCTCCACCGCCGGCACCTTCTCCTTTTCATGGATGCCCACCGGAATTCCCCGGCCGTTGTCCGAGACGCTGACGCTGTTGTCGGTATGGATGGTGACTTCGATCCGGTCGCAGTATCCGGCCATGGCCTCGTCGATGCTGTTGTCCACCACCTCGTAGACCAGGTGGTGAAGCCCTTCCATATCGACGTTGCCGATGTACATGGAAGGTCGCTTTCGGACCGCCTCGAGCCCCTCCAGAATCTTGATGTTGTTGGCGCCGTACTGGTTGATTGTATGGATAGCTTCTTTCATATTCTCATCGGCATGATTATGCTGACAAAGGTTTGATCGTTCTCCCCCCGAACCAGACAGGGCAATTCCCCGTTGCTGATTTTTATCACGACCGTTTCATTTTCGATCAGGTTGAGGGTGTCGATAAAAAACTTCGGATTGAATGCCGCCTCAATGGGTTCATCTTCGAATGAGATCTCCATTTCCTCCTTGGATTCCCCGATATCCGGATTGGTGGTGCGAACCAGCAAGCGATTTTGGCCATAACTGAAAATGACCCCTTTGTATTGATCGGAGGATAAAATGGACATCCGCTTCAACATCATTAAAAATGCCTGCCGGTTGAGTTGAATTTCGCTGCCGTTCCGCTGCAGGAGAAGCTCTTGGTAGCTGGGAAATTCCCCTTCCAGCAGTCGAATGGTAATGTTTTCCGATCCTTTTCGAACCACGAAATGATTTTCTTTGAGCCCGATCTGGACCGGTTCATCGGTGTCCAGAAATTTCAGGACTTCATGGAGCCCCTTTTTCGGGATCAGCACTCCGGATTCCATCGAGGGCTCCTCCCCTTCATAGGGATAATCGGCGGCGGAAAGACGGCTCCCGTCGGTGGACACCATGCGCAGGATCTTTCGGTCGTCTGCATGGGTATTCTCAAAATAGATGCCCTCGATGTGCGCGCGGGAGTCATCCACTGCACCGACAATGAACACGGTGCGTTCAATCATTCGGCTCAAAGAAGCGGAATCCACATCAAAAAATGAGATATCCTCGA
>JBEPWQ010000253.1:0-5951 GCA_041642315.1 Desulfobacteraceae bacterium
TGCTGAATCTGACCGCAGTGGGAACCCATTCCATCCCGGTCTTCGCCTTTGCCGGCGCGAGCCTCACCCTGCTTCTGGTGATCTATCTTTCCGCCTCGGGCGGGGGAATGTCGTCCAACAACCTGATTCTGTCCGGCATCATCGTGGCCGCCATCCTTTCGGCGGGAATCAGTTTCTTCAAGTATATCGCCGACGAACAGGTGGCGGTGATCATTTTCTGGCTCATGGGAAGCTTCGGGTCCCGCACATGGAACGATGTGGGCCTCACCCTCCTCTTCGTGATCCTGGGCCTGGTGGTTTTTCTCTTTTTCGCCCGGGACTTGAACCTGCTTGCCCTGGGAGATCGAACCGCCGCTTCCCTGGGAGTGGACACCCGGCGGGTGATGATCATTCTGCTGGTCACCGCATCTCTGGTCACCGCCATCTGCGTATCGGTTTCCGGCATCATCGGCTTCGTGGGACTTCTGGTGCCGCATATGATGCGTACCCTCACCGGACCGGACAACCGCCGGCTGCTGCCGGCCTCACTTCTGGCAGGGGCCATTCTGCTGCTCTGGGCCGATACCGTCACCCGGGCGGTGCTTCCCCATGAGATCCCCATCGGGGTGCTCACGGCCCTGATCGGCGGCCCCTTCTTCTGCTATATCTTCCGCCGAAAGCAGATGGGTAAAACCGCGATCTGAGCATGGGCTTCGTCATCGACCACATCGCCTTCGCCTATGAGGACCATCCGGTGTTGACCGATGTCTCCTTGAACATTGAACCCGGCTCTTTTTTCGGCATTCTGGGACCCAACGGCTGCGGCAAGAGCACCTTTATCGATCTGCTGATGGGACATCGGCAGCCTGAATCCGGTCGTATCACCTACAACAGCCGGGAGATTCGATCCTATTCCCGGCGTCAGCTGGCCCGGGAGATGGCCCTGGTCCCCCAGAATTTCTACGTCAATTTTCCCTTCACCGCCCTGGAGGTAGTGATGATGGGGCGCTATCCCCATCTGCCCCGGTTTGCAGCGCCGTCCGTCGATGACCTTGCATGGGTGGGTGAAGTGATGGAGCGAACCGGCACCGGCCGGTTTCGCGACCGGTACATGACCGAAATGAGCGGCGGCGAACGCCAGCGAGTCATCTTCGCCCGGGCCCTGGCCCAGAACACCCCGGTGCTGCTGCTGGATGAAGCCACCTCCAATATGGACATTCATCATACCCTGGCCCTCATGGAGATCGTGGCGACGGACGTGAAAAATTCGGGCAAAACAGCGGTATCGGTCTTTCAGGATGTCAACCTGGCGGCCACCTACTGCGACCGGCTGATTCTGATGAAAAACGGCACGATCGCCGACTGGGGTGAAACCGAATCGGTGCTGACCGCCGACAATCTCGGGATTGTTTTCGATGTGGACGCCTATGTGTATTCCGATCCATTTACTCAATCCAGAAAAGTGAGTTTCAAAAAGCGCCATGAACCCTTTTCGTAGCCTTTTTACCTTCATTACACTGGGCGTTCTGCTTCAGGGGGTCGCTCTGGCCGATACGGTCACCGACCGCTCCGGCAGACGCATTCCGGTGGACCGTCCTTTCCAGCGGATCATCTCGCTTTACGGCGCCCACACCGAAAACCTCTTTCACTTGGGACTGGAAAAGGAAATCATCGGGGTGGGCCGGAGCGAGATCTATCCACCCGAAGCTTTGAAAAAACCGTCCTTCAGCTACCATGACGATGCGGAAAAGTTCATGGCCCTGCGGCCGGACCTGGTGCTGATTCGGCCCATGATCGACCGGGTTTATCAGCCTTTCGTCCGAAAACTGGAAATGGCCGGGATCACGGTGGCATCCCTGCAGCCGGTGGGGATCGAGGATATGTATCGGTACTGGCGGGACCTGGGGATTCTGACCGGGAAACAAGCCGAAGCGGAAGCAATGGTCCGGTCATTTGAGGCGGGGCTTGCGGCCATTCGGAATCTGGTGGAGAAGATCCCCCCGAAAGCGCGCAAAAGGGTCTACTTCGAAGCCATTCACCGGAAGATGAAGACCTTCTCGCAAGATTCCATGGCCATGTTCGTGCTGCGGAGGGCCGGCGGCATCAATGTGGCCGAAGACGCCAGCCAGATGCGCCAGACCAACATCGCGGCCTACAGCAAAGAACGTATCCTCGCCAAAGCCTCGGAAATAGACGTCTACCTGGCCCAACAGGGCGCCATGAATCCGATCACCAGGGCGGACATTCTAAACGAACCGGGGTTTCAGGCCATTCAGGCGGTTCAAAACGGACGGGTGCACCTGATCGACGAATGGATCGTTTCGAGGCCCACCTTCCGCCTTCTCGAGGGAATCAACCAGGTGGCCCGGATTCTCTACCCCGATCTAGTGCGATCCTCCGCATTTCCCTGAAATCACGGACGGCCTAAACCTGTCTTCAATTTCAGTCGCCCGGATTCTTCCGCTCCTTCAGGAATGCACGCATGCTCCGCATGAATATCTGCGTGAAGTAGTAGCGATCATCCGCTTTCCAGATGCCCACTCCTGTCTGGTGATACTTTTCACCCATGATGTTTTTGCGGTGAGACGGACTCTTCATCCAATCCTGAACCAGGCCTTCGGCGGGCTGGTGGATGTTCTCCGTCATGGCCAGATTTTCCCCCACCCATCGATACTGCAGCCCTGCCGCCTCCACGCGATCGGCCACCGATTTTCCGGAAGGCCCGAAATGGCTGAAAAAATTTTCCTGAAGCATTTGGCGGCTGTAATCCCGGGCGACTTGGTTGAGGATTTCATTCTCTTCCAGAATCGGCAGATCATGCTTCCTGCGCACTTCATTGATCTCGGAAACGATCCGCTTCTCCATATTCCGAATCACTTCGGACTGGGGTTCGGGACCGGGGGCGTTTTTCGGTTCATCAGCCCAAAGACGGTTTCCACACAGGAAGGAGAATAAGGCTATCCCAAGGAACAATGTTGCAAACCTCAAAGATAGGCGTGTATCCACAGGCATATTCATGCGCTTTTCTCTTGAGCAAAAGTTCATATCTCTATTTTCTCCAAAATGGAAGTCATTCAAAGGATCATCAATCCTGCCGAAACGGATCAGAGTTCCCGTCTTTCAGCAAAAGCAAAGGCCTTTTTATTCTCCTGTGCTTCCTTATGTTTTTTTAAAACAGCTTTGATTTCAGTGAAATCGAAATGCCGGGCCAGCTTGATTTTTCAGCCACTTTCCGGGCGGCCGTTTTTATGTCTATCCTTCTTCCGGAAAGCCTCAGGTTCTTTTTGACCAAGTCATCGAGGCCGGATATGATCCGGATGACAAATTCTCCACCACCGAGGATTCTCTGGTCGGAAGCATGCATCAAGATACCAGACGAAACAGATGACATCCGGGTGCTTTTTTATCAAAGGTCAACACCTGGTCACATCCGTTTGCCTGTGCTGAGAAAGCGATGAGCAGATCGGACAGTTCCTGGGTGCTGCCTTGGGAAGCATGGACAAATAGTCTGACGGCGGGTTGATGTTCAAATTTTAGCATCGGAATCAACAAAAGATCGCTTATTGTCTCCAGGATATCTTTCCTGGATATGGTGTATACCGAGTCCAGGACCCAAATCAGCTCCAACAGCACAGTCAGGGATATAAACAGAGGCTTTTTCTCCGCCTCGGCCTGTTTGAACAGCTCGTATACCTTTCGAGCCTGTTTTTCATCGTCATTGACCAAAAATCTTACCAGGACATTGGTATCAATCGCCTTCATTTAAACTTATCTTTCACCCGCTGCCGGATCGCCCGGTTCATCTGCTCGACGGATACAGTCTTTCTGCCGGGCTTGTGCAGTTTGCCAAAAATATCGTCCACCTTTTTTGAGATGGGCCGTATCAAAGCGGTGCCGTTTTCCGTGATAATGATTTCAATCTTGTCCCCGAATCTCAAGCCCAGAGTATCCCTTACCTCTTTGGGAATGGTTACCTGCCCCTTGCTTGTAATGGTTGCCAGAGCCATGCATATCTCCTTACTTCATTTGGTTCCTTACTCGACCATAAGCAAAATCGAATGCCTTGTCAACAACCAGCAAATCTCGGTGAGAAACCAGGAAATATTCCGCTCCTCGTCCGTTTTTTTGACAAAGATGCTCTTTCGGCGTACAAATATTTATCTAATATTTATCTGGAACGAACAGGAAGCGAAAGAAATGGAAACGGAGACGGAAAGAAAAAAGAACGAATCAATATCAGGCTGGAGAGCGGGGCGAAGAGTTTAATCGAGAGAACGGCGAGCCTGATGGGAAAAACCGTAAGTCATTTCATGCTCCAGAGCGCTTTGGAGCGCGCGGAGAAAACGAAAAAAGATGGTTCACTTTTTCGCGACCGTTGACATCCCCGCCTTCTGACAAAAGCAAAGGCCCTTATATTACAGCTCCACATTTGATATAGGAGCTTAATCACTTATTAAAAATGATTGCAAATATATCAAGCTATGATATGATTTCAATCATACTAAACTTTTCCATTAACGGATGTACGAGGGTCGTTCTATGCCATGGACCTACAAACCCCGCTGGCTCGCCCCAAGACTTGTCGAGGCGATTGAATTCTCTCCGGTGGTGGTGCTCACCGGCGCCCGCCAGACCGGCAAGAGCACCCTGTTGCGAAATGAAGCGCCGTTCATGGATTGGCCATATCTGACGCTGGACGATCTGGATGTCCGGGAAATGGCCGAAAACGATCCGAATGAACTTGCGGCATTACACGATCGGGTGGTGATCGATGAGGTTCAGAAGGTTCCGAAACTGATGTCCGCCATCAAGCTGCAAGTCGACCGAAATCGCGATCGTCGGTATGTCTTATCCGGTTCGGCCCATCTGCTGCTCATGAAAGCCGTATCGGAGAGTCTCGCCGGGAGGGCACTCTATTTCGAACTGATGCCCTTCACGCTCGGTGAAGAAACCCTGAAACCGCCGCCGGAATGGCTGCCGGAAGGCCGTCCGCCGGAGGGAATATCAACCCGCTCGACCGAGCAGAAAAGAATTTCAAGGTCTTATTTTTTCAGGGGCGCACTGCCGCCCGTGACGTTTTTTGCCAAACCGGCACAAGTGTCCGCCTGGTGGGACGGCTACATCCGAACCTATCTGGAACGGGATCTCCGTGACCTCTCCCAAATAGCAAATCTACCGGATTTCCGAAAAGCAATGTCACTACTTGCCTCCCGGACAGGTCAGATTTTGAATGCAGCCGATATCGCCCGATCCGCCGGGCTTTCTCAAGCTACCGTGGGCCGGTATATCAATCTCATGGAGACAGGCGGCCTTTTCGCCAAGCTTCAGCCCTTCAGTCGGAACGTCTCCAAACGGATCGTCAAATCCCCGAAAATCTTCTGCTTGGACACCGGTTTGGCCTGCACTCTCAGCGGTATCCGCTCTCCCGATTCCATTGATTCCTCTTTCGAAGGACAGTTGTTTGAAACCATCGTCTTTCTCCACCTATCGGTAATTACTTCGATCAACGGCGGCAGGATCTTTTATCTTCGCAAACAAGGGGGGTTGGAACGGGAAATCGATTTTCTGCTTGAAATGGACAGGCGAATTCTGACGGTCGAAGCAAAGGCATCGGAAAAGGTCAGTTTGAGAGATGCGGAAAATATGATCCGCCTTCGAAAAATACTGCCGGACTGGCATGGGGGTCTGGTCATCTACAACGGGAATACCACTCAAAAACTGCGGGAGAATATTTGGGCGGTTCCGCTTTCTTTTCTCTGAACCGGCGTTTCCGGCGAAAAATCAAAGGTTTCCAGTTTTTTCGGCAATTCTTTGAATGTAGTCTGGATTTCCATTGGATATTCCTTTACACAAAATCCCATTCACTAAAAAGTCAGCGCCAGAGACCACTTCTCCAAAACCCCGAAATCCCCGGGAGCGTTGTCGATCACCTGCAAAATCCAGTCGCCCTTCATCTGCTGGCCGGCCCGGAC
>JBEPWQ010000254.1:0-5929 GCA_041642315.1 Desulfobacteraceae bacterium
ATCAAAGCATTGCCCGGCTGATCCGTTCACCCGAATATGGGACAACCCCGAGGACGCCGAGTATGATTCAATATAGATTCGGCGATGTCGTCCTGGTCCCCTTCCCCTTCTCGGACCCGGATGCGGCGGGGAAACGTCCCGCAGTGGTGGTGAGCACTGAAATGTATAAGTGGCAGCGGCCGGATCTGGTGATCATGGCGATCACCAGCCAGGTGGAACCGGCCAGCCATATGAAAGACATATCCCTCCGCGACTGGAAAGAGGCCGGACTGCTCCATCCTTCGGTGATCAAGCCCATGTTCGCCACCCTGGGGCGCGATCGGGTTCTTCAAAAGATCGGTCGCCTGACCGGAAAAGACCGGGCCTTGCTGAACAACGTTCTGAGAATGCTGGTCGGAGAGCCGGACAGAGAATCCTGACCGGCTTTATGCCCTGAATTCCGCTTCCACCAGGTTGTGGATTCGACAGGCGGCGCAGGCGGCGCCGAATCCGTTGTCGATGTTGACCACCGAGATCCCGGCGGCGCAAGAGGTGAGCATGCCCAGAAGGGCGGAAAGCCCGGCGAAATTGGCACCGTAACCGACCGAGGTCGGCACCGCGATCAGGGGACGGTCCACCAGCCCGCCGACCACGCTGGCCAGCGCCCCTTCCATACCGGCCACCACGATGATCACCGGCGATTTTCGAATTTCCTCGATATGGTGGAACAACCGGTGGACCCCGGCGACGCCTACATCGGAAATGATTTTTGCACGACTCCCCAGCATATCGCAGGTGATGCGGGCCTCTTCGGCCACCGGCAGATCGGAGGTGCCGGCGGTCACAATGATGATTTCCCCTTTTCTATATGTAAGATCACCCTTGACGAAGGTCAGGGTTCGGCCGATGGAATTGTACCGAACCCCGGAGCAGACGGCTTGCACATGCCCGGCCATGGTTTCCGGTACCCGGGTGGCCAGCACATGGGTGTGGGCTTTCATTCGAAGAAAAATGTCGGACACCTGTTCCGGGGTCTTTCCTTCGGCAAAAATCACCTCCGGGAAACCGTTGCGAAGGGTACGGTGGAAATCAATTTTGGTATGGCCGATGTCCAGAAAGGGAAGGTCCCGAAGCTCGGCCAGCCCTTGGTCCACATCCAGGCGCCCGTCTTTGATTCGATTCAGCAACTCCTTGAGAGTATTGTCGCGGTCCATCGTCTTCACCGAACTTCATCGCCGTCGACATCCGGATTCATGCTGCCGGTCCGATAGCCGGTCAGGTCCACGGCGACATGGCGAAATCCCATCCCCTTCAGTGTCCCCTGAATGTCATGAATGCGGTCGGCATCCACCAGTTCTGAGATTCGGTCCGAATCGACCTCGATCCGGGCCACCGATCCATGAATTCGCACCCGAACCGACCGAAACCCGATCTCCATCAGAAAGCGTTCGGCATGTTCAATGCGGCCCAGGTCAGCCGTTTCCACACGGGTGTTGACCGGTATCCGCGACAGCAGACAGGCATAGGCGGGCTTGTCCCAGGTGTCCAAACCGGCCCTGCGGGACAAAAGCCGAATATCGGGTTTGGTCAACCCGGCCTTCAGAAGAGGGCTTGGAATTTTCAACTCCTGAAGGGCCTTTCGACCGGGGCGGTAATCCTTCAGATCGTCCGCATTGGTCCCTTCGATCACATGCGGAATTTCCATTTTCTCGGCAGTTTCAAGCAAAACGGTGAAAAAGTATTTTTTACAAGTATAGCAATGCCGGGGCGGATTGTTCCGAAGTTCGCCCAGAAGGCCCAGCCGAATCACCCGGTGCTCGACCCCCAATGTACGGGCCAGTTGCCCGGCTTCTTCCACTTCCCATTCGGGAATGTAAGGGGTGGAAAGGGTCACGGCATATGCATTTTCGCCCAAAACGGCCTTGGAGGCGAAAAGCAGAAAGGTGCTGTCCACCCCGCCTGAAAAGGCGACGAGCACTTTTTGAAAGCCCTTCAGCTCTCGAAGCAGATGTTCATGCTTCCGCTCAAGGTTCGGTGGCGGTTTTGAAGGTAAATTCATGGCCTATTTCCGGATCTTTCCAATTTGGTGGTATACCTCGCCGATGGAAATGCCGTGGCGCTCGGCGATGGCTTTGCAGTCTTCAAATTCCGGTTTTGAGCGGATCACCTTTCCATCCATCAGGGCATGTTTCACGGAAACAGGCCCCAGGGGGGTTTCCAATTGATCAAAAGCGGTTTTAAGGACGGTTTTTTCCAGCCGATAACTTTTTATCCCCAGTGTCGAGGTGTGTTCAAACAGCAGTCTTTTAAACCGGTCTTCATCCGCCGCAGCACACAGCACCGATACCGAAACGGCCGGCCGGTTCTTTTTCATTAGAATGGACGTAAAATGAACATCCTGAGCCCCCTTTTCAAGGAGCAGGTTCATGACCATCCCCAGCATCTCCGGGGTCATATCGTCTAGATTGCACTGAAGCAGCCGGCCCGGCTCAAGCGTCCAGAAGGAGGAGGATGCGGCCTCCGCCCGGGCCAACTGCACCCGAAGCACATTGGGCAAATCGCTTTTCCGGTGACCGATGCCGTAACCGGTTTTTTCGACCGTCAATCGCGGCGAATCGGTAAACCGATCCGCCAGAGTGGTCAAAATGGCGGCCCCGGTGGGGGTGGTGGTCTCCTCTTGAACGGCGCCGCGGGTGGTCGGTATTCCGGTCAGGATTTCCATCGTGGCCGGCGCAGGAACCGGCAATATCCCGTGGGCGCATCGCACAAATCCGCCTCCCATCTCCACCGGCGAACTCCAGACCTCCTTCACCTTCAGAACATGATAACAGATCGCCGCCCCCACGATATCCACAATGGCATCCGTGGCGCCGACCTCATGGAAATGGATTTTCTGAGTGTCCGTTCCGTGGACTTTTGCCTCCGCTTCGGCCAGTCTGCGAAAAATTTTTCCGGCGGTGTTCCGGACGGATTCGTTCAGCCCGCTGCCTTCTATAATTCTCTCGATGTCCTGCAAACTGCGATGCTTCCGACCGCCGGGAAGGGTCAAGGTGACATCGACTCGCGTGCCGACGATTCCGTGCCGGGAATCCCGGGTTGTTTTAAAATCAAATTCCTGATCGAGCCCCAGTTTGGACAGCTCCCGGCGCAGATATCCCGGATCGACACCCAGTTGAATCATGCCGGCCAGGTTCATGTCTCCGCTGATACCGGAGAAGCAATCATAGTAAAGGATATTCATGGTAGCCATGATTCACATATCCGCCCGGCGGAAGGCAATTCCAATCCGGTCCTCATTTGGCGAACTGAATCTTCTCGATAGGACCGGACGGGTAATGAATTGCGGCGAGAAGAAGATCACCGTATCGAGCCCAAATTTCAAGTATGGTCATATATTCCGCCGATTCCGGAAATTCCACCGTCACCGTCGGTATATTCAGGTCCTCTCCCGCATAGCTGCCGAGTGATCCCGGTTTGGCACCGATCCGCCGCAAGGGCAGATTTCCGTAACGGGTCAGGTACTCGGCCAAACCTTTGGCCGGGCCGTCATAATCGATGCAGTTCAGGGGCTGATGCAGGGCGATAATCCGGTCGGGCTTGTATTTATCAATCACCTGAATAATGGCCCGGGTCTCCGGTTCGGGCCTTCCTTCCAGGCCGAAAACCACATTGCGAACCCGGTTGGAGGCGGGAAAATTCCGGTTCAGATCGATCCCGCCTCCATTGAACCGGGAATTGCGAAAAAAACCGTCCGGATTGGCAACAGGAATCAGAACCAGCTTTTTGCCGTCCAAAAGCAGCGGGTTCAGCTGCAAAAAGCGCATCAACTGGCGAACCAGCGGGGTACCGGCCCTTTCATCGCCATGAATGGATGCGATCATCAGTATCACCTCATCTCCGAACCCCATTTCAAAACAATCTATAGGCCGGTTCTCTCCCGACATGCCGATTACGGTTGCGATCACCGCTTCCGGGTCGTCGCGGAGGAGCAGATCAGTGGTTTTGATCGGACCGCATCCGAAAAGGACCAGACCGATCAGGAGAAGGCACCGGGCAGACGAATTCAGCATGCGGTCAGCCGATTTCTAAATTGAACTCGAATATCATTGCAGCATCCATTTCCCTGGTTGGATCCGATGGTTTCCTCGCGCTACTTGCAACGTACCCCATTTTATCCGATCGGGTCAACCATGTTGCCGTATGGACACGTGTGGACAGGGGCTTCAATCGGCTGATGATTCGTTAAAAAACCCTTTACCGAAAGCGGATCTTTTATTACGGTGTCGAGTCGATAGCATCCGCCGGTATTTTCGCTTTTCCGGTGAGAAATACGGGTGATAATTCAAAAGCACAATGTACTCATATATGAAAAGCTACATAATCGGTTATTCGGTTTTTTTCTGGTTCCTTCTTCTTTCGGGATGCGCCAACGTCTATTGGGATCCGGAGTGGCGCTATGAAGGGGTGGTAACGAACCTGGAATCGCAGAAAGTCCGGGTGGAGAGTGACCCGCCCGCATCCCTGTGGGTCGACGGGGTTTTTGTCGCCGATACTCCCGCCGATCTGAAGCTGAACTACACCGTCAGTCAGGTGTGCCTTGCCAAAAACCGGTACAAAGCATCTCCCGGCAATGAAAAAGCGGTGCTGGACAGGGTGGAAAAAAGTGAAGATTTTCTTCAGAATGATTTCCACCTGCTTCGGTTCAAGGCCCCGGGGTATCATGACCTCCTTCTGCCGATCGAAGTTCCGTATAGTAAAGATCATATCCGGGTCGCCCTGAGAAAAAAGAGCGGCATCAACTATAAAATCGATTGTGTCCTGACCTTCAAGGCACGGGATTCGTATTTCCCGGAGATCGAATCGATCATCACCGAGCATGCCCTGGACCCCCGGATCCATAAATCCCCGAAACGGAGGGTGAATTCGAATGACCCCGATCTGTTCCGGCAGACCTTTTCATTCTCGGTGAGCGATGCCGGCGTGCTGGGTCGGTTGACCGATACCCTTTTCTTTGAAGCCAAAAAGAAAAACTTCGTTTTCAATGTATCCGAGGCCACAACCGAAGCGACATTCACCACCAATCCGTCCCGGGAGTTCCGGGCGGTCTGGATCAGCTACCTCGACTGGCCTCAGGGCGAGACCGACCCCGAACGGCAGAAAGCCTCCCTGCGGGAGATGCTCGACACCTTCAAACACCTCAATTTCAATGCGGTCCTGTTTCAGGTAAGGGCGGCCGGGGAAGCCCTGTACCGGTCCGACATCGAACCCTGGTCGGCGCTGCTGACCGGAACCCAGGGCCGTGATCCGGGCTATGATCCCCTTGCGTTTGCAGTTCGGGAAGCCCACAAGCGGGGCATGGAACTGCATGCATGGCTCAATCCCTACCGCGTAAAGCTCTCCTCCCGATGTGAAACCGGCGATCGAAATACCGCCCCGAACCATATCAGCCGAACCCGACCGGATTGGGTGATGCGGTTTCATCTGTCCAACCGAAAAAATTGCTGCTGCTACACGATGCTCGATCCCGGGATCCCCGATGTCACCGAATACGTGGCCCGGGTGACGGCGGATATTGTTCAGCGCTACAATGTGGACGGCATCCACTTCGACGACATGTTCTATCCCTACCCTTCGGGAGATTTCCGCGGAATCGGGTCGGAAGACATGGACACCTTCCGCCGGTACGGGCGGGGCAAAACCTCGATTGCCGAATGGAGACGGGAAAACATCAACCGAATGGTCCGCCGAGTCAATGCAGCCATCAAGTCGGCCAAACCCTACGTCCGATTCGGCATCAGCCCCTTCGGCGTCTGGCAGCGGGGAGTGCCCACCGGCACCATCGGCCTGAACGCCTACCACGTCATCTACAGCGACGCCCTGGCATGGCTCAAAGAAAAAAGCCTGGATTACCTCTCTCCGCAACTTTACTGGAAAACCGGTGGAAACCCGG
>JBEPWQ010000255.1:0-5871 GCA_041642315.1 Desulfobacteraceae bacterium
GACTTAAAGTAAAGTAATTCTTGTTCATGATAATAGCTCCTTTTGTTTAGTAAACCAATATACTTCCTTGTTTGTGAAGAACCAAAAAACTTCATCTGATAGCGAATCTATACTGACGGGGAAAAGGTTCGGGACCTTCTGCCATTCTTATCTTCGCTTGACTGAAATATTGTCATTAGCCTTCCATGATTCAATGGGTAAAGAAAAAGAGCTTATTGGTAGGTAAATACAATCAATAAAAACCACAAGCGCGGAGAAAAAGCCCCATTTCGCTTGGTGATAAACGGAACCGGGCAAATATTTGAAGCATTTTGGTACTTATCGACTGATTCGATTCCCCCTTTGTGACTATACCTAATGAAGGGCGTTCTCTCTTAATTAGCGCATTTATAGGAGAAATAGAAGGTAAGGGGTATTGGGTTTTGTGTACATCCTGAATGGGGAGAATGGGATTGATCAGGCGCAATGATATCTCCGCGGCAGAGAAACTGATTCGAATCATACGAGATGACGACGCCTGCGAACATACCCTTCCGCAACCCCCTCCTGTGTTGGATTCCCGGCCTTCCGACAATCCCTCCTTTCTCCAAAAGATTGCCTCCTATTGGAAAAAAGCGATTATCGGGATCGATATCGGCGATGAACGAATCACCTTTGTGAAATTCTCCGGCGTTTCGGATCAGAATCGAACCATGGAGAATTACCTGTCTATTCCCTACGATCCGAAAATCCGGGCGGATGCGAAACAGTTTTTCAGTTTTGTAAGGGCACACCTTCGGCATATCAGTGGTTTTTCTCGGAATCTAGAGCTGTGGGTGGCGATTCAGCCCAGGGATTTGGATATTCGTTATCTGGAAATTCCGACTGTTCCCAAAAAACAGATGGCACAGGCGGTATTTTGGACTTTTCACAAAAAGAAACCGGTGGAAAAAGAGGAGCATCTTTTTGATTTTCAGGTGCTGCAGAATCGTTCTCGGAGAGAAGCGAATAAAACGGCCGTTGTGGCTTTCACCATTCCGAAGCAGGAGATTCAGGAGTGCCGAACTCTTTTTACCAAAATAAATCCACCTTTAAAGGGCATTTCCGCATCTCCCTTCGCGTTTCAAAACCTGCTCAAAAACGGCTTTCTTTCCGCAGGGGCGCAAAATGTCTGCTGTCTGCACATCGGAATGCGGCGATCCCGAATCGATCTGTTCTTTCCGGATGGCACCCTGGCTCTGTCCCGGAAAATCCGGGCCTGCATGGAGCACATGATCGACGACATCCAAAAAGACCTGAGTACCCGACTCCAGAACACCTGTACGCGGCGCCGGCCGTCGGCGATGCCGATGGAAAATAACCCGGCGATATCCAAACTGAACCTGCATGCCGAGGCGCCTGCGGTGGTTTCTGCGGATCAGGCCCACAGTGTCCTGATGGGGCTGATCCATCAGAATCCGCCGCTTGCCGCAGTTGTGCAGCAGTTGGATCTCCATCTGGAAGAGGCGGATATTCTCGAGATGATCGGTCCGGCCCTCAAGCGGATCGCCTGGCGGGTGGAAAGGACCATTGAAGATTTTTGCACCGAAATCGATAGACCGAATGTCGGAACCCTTTATTTGTCCGGCAGGATCACCGGATGCCGGCTGGTCATTGATTTTTTAGGAGGCCAGTTTGGTTCTCTCCGTGAAGTAAAAATTCTGGATCCTTTTTCCAGTAAACTGTCATTGTCCGAATCAGAGAAAATACCCCACCGCCACGCAGATAGAAATGTACTGGGAACCGCAACCGGAATGGCGTTATCCCAATGTTTCAGTACTCCGAATTTTTTATTATCCCGTGACCAAAGAGAGAAACTTAAATTCTATAAGCGGTTGAATACATTCATTTTGACCTGTTTTCTCCTGATTTCCTTCATTCTGGCAGGTATTTTTTTATGGCAGGATACGATTCTGAAGCAAAAAAATGAAAAAATCGCTGATCTGCGAAATCAACTTGAAAGAAAAATTGCTCGGAATGGGGGGTATATCGATTCACCGCGGATTGAAGAACAGGTAGAACATTTACAACGGAAAAGAAGGAAATTAAAGCGACTTGCCGATAAATTCCTGAGCTTGGCGGTGGTTAAACAGATATCACGCACAGTTCCGAGCGAGATTCGACTGCTCCACCTGGAAGCCGATGTATATCAACATCTCCGGATAGATCGAAAAAAGCCGAAAACCGATGCCGGAAAAGGGCAGGTCACGCTCGAAGGCATCATATCGGGTGACCCGCTGGAATTTGAGACCTTGTTAATTCGCTTTTTGGGGAAACTAAGGGAAAATCCGTTGTTGGGCCCTCCGAAATTGGAAAAGAGGATGAAAGAGAATATCGAAGACCATCCCGTTCTGCATTTTTCATTGAAAATGGAAATCCTTTAATTCTTGGGTACCGTTTAATAGCCGACGTGAATTCATTCAATAGCCATAAGGCTGCATATCTGATATTTGCAGGTTTGATATCGGTTCTTTCCCTTTTCTTCATGTACCCGAATTATAAAATCATTTCTGAAAAAGAAGAAGAGATTCAGTCGCTGCTGCAAAAAATAGAAAGGCAGGAACTCCTTTCCCCGATTTCTGAGACTTTAGGCCAAAAACTTGAACGACTGGAAGGAATCGAGTTTTCGGATAAAATCCCACATCTCTCAGGGACGGAATGTGATCCCTACCAGGTGATTGCCGAGATTAGAACCTTAATTCAGGATCATCCATTTGAAACGACCCGGATTCATTCGAATGTCGATACCATTCCGGGCGATCCGGAAAAATTGACAGTACATGTAGAACTCGAGGGACGGTTTCGGGATTTTCAGGAGCTGATTTTTCAAATAGCGCAACTGTTCTGCGCAAAATCCATTGAACATATCGGAATTCAAGCCTCCTACCCCGACCACATTTTTAACCTGAGGGTCTGGATATTGCAGGATTTGTAAAGGCCGGAGGAAAAGGAACCATCTGTGTCATTGCGTGAGAAGATTATCGGTTTCCTATGTATTTTATCCGTCTTGTACGGGATCTGCTATTTCGGACTGCCGCATATCCGATTCGGTATTTCCCCGGAACCGGGATTCGGTGAACCTGATTTGAATTCCTTTGTGCAGAAAACCGCGGCTGCATTGGTCCAGGACAATGAAATCGAAAAATATCGGTTCATTTCCGAACAGATCCATGCGGATTGGGAAAATCCGTTTTTTGAACCCAAAAAAAGGGTTCGGCCAAAGACGATCGATCCCGATGTTCTTCCTCAGTATACCGGTTATGTAATGATGGGCAACAGGCGGTTTGCGATTATCGACGGGCTGGAATACGCAACCGGAGATATTATGGAACAAAACGGTTATGAAGTCATGGAGATTCGTCCTACTCATGTAAACATCAAGGTGGACCGGAACGAGTTTATCGATATTCCCCTGGTAGAGATGTTTTAGATGAACGGGAATCCTGCAGTGAGTTTCGAGCGGTCGACCTGCCCGGTATTCTGCCTTCTGATATTCTCCATTTTGTTTTTCGGATGCGTAAAACAAAAAGCGGTGGAAGAAACGATACCGGGCGATGATTGGCGATTGTCTGTTCAGGAACCGCGCCCTGAATCGTCCCCACCCCCTGTTTTTGAATCAAAACCGACCTCGCCGCTCGATTCTCTTCCTCGGCAAGCCTCCGATGAGTCCCTGAAAGAACCCTCCTATCGTTTTGAAGAGAAGACCTCTGCCAGGAAAGCGCCATCGGAAAAAGTAAAACGGCTTCCGGATGAAAAGATCCATATGGATATGAAGAATGTCGATTTGACCATTCTTCTTAAAACGTTGGCCAGAATTGCGGATCAAAGCATTATACTCAGCGAAAATGTGCGCGGCAGTGCCACCCTGAACGTAAAAAATCAGCCTTGGGATCGGGTGTTTATGAGTCTGTTGAGAACATACGGACTGAGCTATGAATGGGAAGGCGATATCATTCGAATATTGACCGTGGAAGATATCAACAATGAGTTTCAGCGTCTGGATGTCAAACAGAGGCGTGAGGCGAAAAAAAGGGAGATCGAGGCGGTTGCTCCCTTTGTCAGCGAAGTGATCAAAGTTGATTTCACGGATGCAAAAAACCTTCGAGAGGTGTTCGATCAATTTCTTGGCGGCGAAGGTCGAAGAGCTCGGCGGGGGTCCGTGATGGTGGATGAACACACCAACTCCCTGGTCATTCAGGCCACCCGGAATGAAATAGAGACCATCCGGGGCCTCGTTAAGGAATTGGATCGACCCACGGCACAAGTTCGAATCGAAGCCAGGATTGTGGAGGCCAATGGGGATACCGCCCGAGAACTCGGGGTGGAGTGGGGCGGACTTTATCTGCAAAAAGATGGGGATCGCCGTTACTGGATTACACCGGGGGCCGATAATACGGCCGAAGGTGACGATGCCCGGGATATTTTTCCTGTCGAAGGCGATGACGGCGAGGAATTGTTCATTCCAAGCCCCGGCTTAATCCAGAATTTACCTGCCATCGTCAGCGAGGGGGCCGGACTCAATATCGGTTTTATCGCCCAGGAGATCGGAAAACATATTCTTGCGATACAGCTGTCAGCCCTCCAAAGAGAAGGTAAATTGAATATCCTTTCAAGCCCGTCTATATCCACCCTGGACAACCAGACCGCCGTCATTGAAAGCGGCAGGGAAGTTCCCTATCAGACGGTTGAGGATGATGAAGTCAATATCGAGTTCAAAAAGGCGGTACTGCGGTTGGAGGTGACGCCCAATGTGATAGAAGACAGTCTGCTGAGAATGAAAATCGTCACCAGCAAGGACGAACTTGATTTCAGCAACACGGTATTCGGCAATCCCATTGTGATTACCAAAAGGGCTCAGACGGTCGTACTCCTTCGAGACGGCCAGACCACCGTGATCGGCGGGCTTCGAAAGGAAACCAACAGCGAAGCGGAAATAGGGGTCCCGCTGCTGAAGGATATTCCGCTGTTGGGGCATCTGTTCAAGCGAACCAGTGAATCTAAAAATATGGAGGAAATTTTGATTTTTATCACCCCGCATATTCTGCAAAATCATCCGCGGAATGCAATGCAATCGAGGAGATAACTTTTTTTCATTTGCACCGTTTTCTGATCCGGGGGTGGTCGGAAGGAACCAAGCTCTATTCTGCGCTTCCAGTGCCTTGAATTGAATCTTAATCTCGGGGGTTTTCCGTAATTGAGAAAAAAACTGGGTGAAATTCTTGTCGAAGCCGGGCATCTCAGCGAAGAACAATTGGAACAGGTTCTGGTTGAGCACCGAAAATCAAATATGAAATTGGGCCAGTTTCTGGTCTGGCAGGGATTGATACATGAGGTCCAGATTGCGGAGATGTTGGCCGAACAATTGAACTTGAATCGTTATCATGCATCGGATTATCCGCTGGATAGACGATTGGCCGATATTCTTCCGGCGGAAACGGCTCAAAAGATGCAGGTTGCGCCATTGATGAAGCAGGGCCGATTGCTGCTGGTCGCGATGCCCGATCCTTTGGATATCGACACCCTCGAATCCATCGAAAGCCTGACGGGATTTGAAGTCGAAGTGGTCATCAGTACCGAACAGGAACTCCACCATCTAATCACCAATCTGTATGGATCGAATACGGGAATCGGCGGGGTTCTGGATGATTTGAAATTCCACAGCAATTCGGGGGAACCGGACGAGCCTTCCGGCAATGAATACCTGGAGGTCAGTTCACTTCAGAATATGGCCGAAGAAGTTCCGGTGGTACGTCTGGTAAATGAAATCCTTTCGCAGGCCATTCGGGAGAAAGCCAGCGATGTTCATATCAGTCCGGAAAAAAATTCGATTCAGGTTCGGTTCCGGGTGGACGG
>JBEPWQ010000256.1:0-5864 GCA_041642315.1 Desulfobacteraceae bacterium
ATTTCGCTTCGTAATAACGACCCGACACTCCGAAAAAGCGCTTCGGTTGAGGAACTCCGAGAACCGCTTTTTGGTCTCCACTACAGAGGCCTCTATGATTTCCATGTTACTCTCCTAAAATCAAAATAATCATTATGACCATATCATAATTCAACTTCACTTGCTATGTCAACGATAGCTGTTTAAGATTAGGTGAGTCGTCCGAAACGCGCCTTTATTTCCTGCTGGAGAAAGAATACCCCTTCACCGCTCACCCCTTCTCTCTCAGGTCATTCCCCGGCATCGGCGCAGGATCATGCAAAGGCAGCGGCCGAAAGGATGCGGCAAAAAAGAAAATCGTGCCGTTTAACTGGAGAAGTTCCTCCCAGAGTCGATTCCATTCCTGGTTTGGGGAGGCGGATTTATCGAAGTGCCAGGAAATCATGTAAAAAAGGATTCCGACGGCGGTTAAAAAACTGGTCGGAGAAAATAGAATAGAAAACCGAATTCGCCACAATGTCTTCCATTTTCGAAAGACCAGCGCACCGAGGTACAGCCAAACGACCACCGCGCCGAGGCGGATCACCAACTCAGCCGCCTCCCAGATCGCCGCCGATCCGAGCCGGTTGATATCCACCTCGCGGATCACTATGGAAAGAAACAGCATCCCGAGCACGGCATGAGAAATCCGAACCGTTTTGTTTTCCTCATAGGAAACCTGCCGAATACTTAGAAATACGGCCAGGGCGAGGAAGAACACCTGACTGTTTTCCAAAAGTGCGTTCTCTTGGGTAATCGAAAACCCCTCGGCCCATAGAAGCCCTCCCGCAAAGTCGCACAGGATGCAGAGGAAAACCGGGATTAAAGACCAACTCGGAATTGAGCGCGGCAATGAAGGAGATTCCATTTCGGTTTCCAGGGGCAAAATATATTCAGGCGATGCATCCATGAGATTGAAGAGGTCGGCATACGTATATGTAACCCGATCGAATCCAATAGACAAGAATTTTCAGGAAATCTTCTTCTCCCCCTGCTTTGCCTTAATTCTAAAAACAACCCAATGATTGAACACCGATATTCCAAAAGGAACCCAGTTCAATAAAGTTCTTGACACCTTTGAAGGCTCTGGTATAATTTTATTTAAGTATTTCAATTATATCGAGATTTAAGGGGCATCATCGCCCGTTTCGATAATTCCGAAGCAGTTGGGTTGGCTTCTTTTTTCCCGATTTTTTTCTCACTGGGGATTTCTTTCTCCCCGCCTTCTGCCTCTTTCGATTTTGGGCATTCCCCCGGCGGATCAGGAATCTTCAGAAACGATCACCCTGCCGGAAGGGGATTGAAACAAGATGCTTAAGTTCATTGTTCGACGGTTTTTCCTGCTGCTCCTGACCATGTTTCTGGTGTCCATCGCCGTCTTCCTGATCGTCGAGTCTTCTCCCGGCAATGTGGCCAAAAATGTTCTGGGCGCCTTTATCACCCCGGAACAGGAAGCCTCATTTCTGGCCCAGACCGGGCTCGACAAACCGGTGTATCTTCGTTATCTCTACTGGCTGATCGGCAGCGACTGGCACGGCGAGATGAAGATGGATATGGAACTTCAGCGGATCACCACCGAAGATGATTACCTCGAATGGTGGGCGCTTCGGGAAGACGGCTCTCTGGTTCGGTGGAAACTGAATGGCGACGACCTTATCGCCACCATCAAATCCCCGGATGGAAAAATCCGTACCGAACTCGACAACGACCGCTGGACCACCAACGAGCAGGGGGTTTCCACCTTCTGGGGGGTGGATCATCAGAACCATGTGGTCAAGTGGAAAAAGGGGACGGATAAAAAGGTCTGGACCTTTATCGCGGGATCCGGATGGATGGAAACCTCCGGCGGTCCCACCCGCTATATTCCTTTGAAAAAAGGGTTTATCCGCGGAGATCCGGGGGTATCCCTGCGAACCGGACGACCGGTCTCAAAAAGCATTTTCGTCCGACTTCGAAATTCACTGGTTCTGGCCGGCATCGCGTTTGTGATCGTGATGCCCCTGGCCCTGTTACTGGGAATCATCGCCGGTCTCAAGGAGGGGTCCTTTAAGGACCGGTTTTTATCCATATCCGGGATGATGTTTTCGGTGATTCCCGAATTCGCCACCGGTATCTTTCTGATTCTCATTTTTTCCTACTGGCTGAATCTGTTGCCCGGGGCCACCGTTTTCGGAGAACTGGCTCCTTGGCAGCGCCCCGACATGCTGATTCTGCCGGTATTGACCCTCACCCTTATCGAACTCGGATACGTGCTCCGAATCACGCGGTCGAGCATGGCCGAGGTGATGCGTGCACCTTATATCCGAACCGCATTCCTGAAAGGCCTCCCCTACTGGCGCGTCGTTTTCAGACACGCGGTTCGTAACGCCCTGATCGCACCTATTACGGTAATCATGCTGCATGTAAACTGGCTGATGGGCGGCATCGTCATAGTCGAGGTGGTCTTCGGATATCCGGGTCTTGGCCAGTATCTTCTCAATTCAGCCCTCTACAAAGACATCAACGCCCTGGAGGCGGGTACCATGATCATGGTGCTGATTGCGGTGGGCACCCAGTTGATCGCCGATATTATCTATACCTTTTTAAATCCGCGCATTCGCTATTCCTGATACGGAGGATTTCATGACGGCTACCGAACAGACCGCCGATACCGCATCCCTGCCCCCCGAACGAACCGGATTTTTTCAGAAATTCAAAAACGGGACGGCCATCCTGCTCTCCTCCAAGACCGCCACCGTAGGTCTGGTCATCGTGCTCTTCTGGATCTTCGTGGCGCTCTTCGCGCCGCTGCTGACCCCCTACACCCCCACGGAGCAAGACTGGCGGGCCCCCAACCAGGGACCGACCCTGAAGCATCCCCTGGGTACCGACGAACTGGGCCGGGATCTCTGGTCCCGGCTGATCTACGGGGCCCGGGTGGTACTGGTCACGCTGCCCATATCCGACCGGGTCTGGCTCCCCATCGGCACCGCCCTCTGGGGGGTGTTCGCATCGCTTCTCTTCGGGGCCACCCTGGGGCTCTTGAGCGGCTATAAAGGGGGGTGGATGGATGAAATCATCATGCGGCTGCTGGATGCCATGATGTCCATCCCGATCATTCTGCTGTATCTTATCATCGTCACCGCCATGGGGGCTTCGGCCCTCAACGTGGTCATCGCCATCGCCATCGTGGGGACCCCCGGGGTGGCCCGCCTGGTGCGCAGCCTCACTCTCGACATCCGCACACGGGATTATATTCGGGCCGCCGAAACCCGCGGGGAGTCGACCCTCTACATCATGTTCGTGGAGATCCTACCCAACGCCAAAGGCCCCATTATCATCGACGCCATGCTTCGGGTCGGATACGCCATTTTCGCCATGGGAACCCTCGGATTCCTGGGCCTGGGTCTGCCGCCGCCCTCGCCGGACTGGGGCAGCATGGTGGCAAAGGGACGGGAATTCATCCTGTCCGGCAGCCCCTGGGCCGCGCTCTGGCCCTCCATCGCCATCGCCTCGCTGGTGGTGGGCCTGAACCTGCTGGCCGACGGACTGCGGGAAGAGACCATGCGGTATCAATAATACCCGGCGACTACCCGGCTTTTTCAGAAAAACATGCAGCCCGCTAGGGTTTGAGCCGGGCCAAAAGAATCGAACCGGACGCACGCAAAAAAAGGATTGAGAAGACTCCATGGATTCACCTCCCCTGACTGACACAGACACCGTATTATCGGTCAACAATCTCTCCATATGCTACAAAACCCGAAAAGCCCTGGTCAAAGCGGTGCGGGATGTCTCTTTCAACATCCATCGCGGCGAAACCCTGGGTATCGTGGGGGAGTCGGGATGCGGCAAGTCCACCGTCTCCTTCGGGATCGTCGATTTTCTGGGCGCCAACGGCCTGATCACCGGCGGCAGCGTTCTGTTTGAAGGCCAGGAACTGGTGGGCCGATCCCAGCGAGAACTCAACCGCCTGCGGGGAGACCGGATCGCCATGGTCTATCAGGACCCCATGGCCGCCCTCAACCCCACCGTACGGGTGGGCGAACAGCTTACGGAGGTGCTCACCTCTCACAGAGACATAAGCCTGCCCGAAGCCAACAAACAGTGCGTGGCCATGCTCAAACGGGTCCATATGCCCGATGCCGAACGGGTCATGGACCGCTACACCCATCAGCTTTCGGGCGGTCAGCAGCAGCGGGTGGTCATCGCCATGGCCATGCTCAACAATCCCTCCCTGCTGATCATGGATGAGCCCACCACCGCCCTGGATGTGACGGTGGAGGCGGCGGTGCTCGATCTGGTGGAGGATCTCAAGCGGGATTTCAATACCGGCATCCTGTTTATTTCCCACAACCTCGGGGTAGTCGCCCGGGTGAGCGACAAGGTCTGTGTCATGTATGCCGGGCAGGTAGTGGAAATAGGCCGGGTGACCGAACTCTTTAAAAAGCCGTCCCACCCCTACACCAAGGGGCTGATGCGGTGCGTCCCCAGGTTGGGCACCGACAAGGCCGGCTCCAAGCTGCACCCCATCCCCGGGCGGGTGCCCCACCCCCTGAAACGGCCCGAGAACGAATGCATATTCGTCCCGCGATGCAGTTATTCCACGGACAAATGCGTCCAATCCTGGCCCGGGCTGTACGAGGTGTTGCCCGACCATTTGTCCCGATGTTTTTACGCCGAAAAAGTGCTGAAAGATTCCCTCAAAGAGAGGGCCGGAAAAGACAAGAAAGCGGTGTCCGCGGATGCCGAAGAACAGCCCGATGAAACCTTGCTGGATGTGGACAACCTGAAGGTCTATTATGAGCAAGAATCCAAATCCATCCGCAGCCTTTTCGGGTTGGATGAACCCCAATACGTCAAAGCGGTGGACGACATCTCCATGGAGGTGGCCAAAGGCAAAACGCTCGGCATCGTCGGGGAATCGGGATGCGGCAAATCGACCCTGGTCAAGGGGATTATCGGGCTGGAGGAGATCACCGACGGCGAGATCGATTTTCTGGGAGTGGATATAGCCCTGCCGGTGGATGAACGGCAGATCGAGACCATAAAGGACATTCAGATGGTGTTCCAGAACCCGGACGCCACCCTCAACCCGGCCTACACCGTGGGCCGACAAATCGCCCGGCCCATTCGGCGGTTCGGCACGGTGCCGAAAAACCAGGCCAAGGCCGAGGTCATTCGACTGCTTCAGGCGGTGCGGCTGGGCGCCTCATACTATGATCGGTATCCCCGGCAGCTTTCCGGGGGCGAAAAACAGCGGGTGGGAATCGCCCGGGCTCTGGCCAGCCGGCCCGACATGGTGATCTGCGACGAACCGGTATCGGCCCTGGATGTGTCGGTGCAGGCCGCGGTCTTGAACCTCCTGCTGGAGATTCAGAAAATGCTCGGCACCACCCTCATCTTCATCGCCCACGATCTCAGCGTAGTCCGGTTCTTCTCGGATGATGTGGCCGTGATGTACCTGGGGCAGATCATGGAGATGGGCCCCGCCGAAACCATCTATGCCCCGCCCTATCATCCCTATACCGAGGCGCTCCTCTCCGCCGTCCCCATTCCGGACCCGGAAGCCGAGCAGAAAAACATCCGCATCAGCGGCAACGTCCCCAGCGCCCTGAACCCGCCCTCGGGATGCCGGTTTCATACCCGCTGCCCCCGAAGGTCCATGCTCCCCGACAACGGCATGATCTGCGAAACCGAAGTGCCGCCGTGGAGACCGGTGAGCGAAGGCCACCACATCCTCTGCCATATTCCGCTGGAGGAGCTTCGAAAGATCGATTCGGTGGTGAGTGCGGCGTAGGGGATATCGCTTAGAAATCATACCAGGCATATACCTTGGCTTTTTGCCGAACGTAAGATCGATCTCCGCC
>JBEPWQ010000257.1:0-5818 GCA_041642315.1 Desulfobacteraceae bacterium
GGGGCGTCGATGTCGCAGTGGGCGTTGATGTGACGGCTTCCCATCTGGGCGTTGCAGTGGATGTTGGAGTTGGAAAACCGTTTGGACTGAATGTTTCGGGCTGCGGACACCCGCTCCCGTATGGCCGACGAGGCTTCGGCCTTCGCTTTTCCGATAAGATCCTTGTAGGGGACCGCCGGCACCTCCACATGGATGTCGATCCGGTCGAGAAGCGGGCCGGAGATTCGGGACCGGTACTGCTGAATCTGCTGCGGGGTGCATCGGCACTCGTGCTTGGGGTCCGAGTAGTAGCCGCAGGGGCACGGGTTCATGGCCGCAATGAGCATGAAGGAGGCCGGGTAGGTGAGGGCGGTGGCGGCCCTGGAGATGGTCACTTTTAAATCTTCAAGGGGCTGGCGGAGCACTTCCAGGACATGTTTTTTGAATTCCGGCAGTTCATCCAGAAACAGCACCCCGTTGTGGGCCATGGACACCTCTCCCGGCCGGGGAATATGGCCGCCCCCGATCAGGCCGGCATCCGAGATGGTATGGTGGGGCGCCCGAAAGGGACGGCGGGTGATCAGGGCCTTTCCTCTCCCCAGCAAGCCCATGACACTGTAGACCTTTGTGGTCTCCAGGGCCTCTTCAAACCCCATGGGCGGCAGAATCGAGGGGATACGTTTGGCCAGCATGGTTTTTCCGGAGCCCGGCGGACCGATCATGACCAGATTGTGACTCCCGGCCGCGGCCACTTCCAACGCCCGCTTGACGTGCTCTTGGCCCATGACTTCGGCATAATCGTCTTCGGTTCCGCCGTCCCGGCCGAAAATCTCCGTCACATTCGCCCGGACCGGTTCGATCTGATCCAATCCTCGGAAAAATTCGATCACCTGGGAGAGGGTTCTGGCGGGCCGGACCGATATGTCCTGAACCACCGATGCCTCACGGCCGTTCTCCTCGGGCACGATGATGCCGGTGTATCCGGCCTTTTTGGCCGCGATCGCCATGGAAAGAGAGCCCCTGACCGCTTTGATTCGCCCGTCCAGAGAGAGTTCTCCGAGTATCAGGTGGCTGTCGATGTACTCCTGGGGGATGAGGCGGGTGGCTGCCAGGATGCCCAAGGCGATGGGAAGATCAAACCCGGTGCCTTCTTTCTTGATATTGGCCGGTGCCAGATTCACGGTGATCCGGTCGTCAGGGAAGGTGTATCCGGAATTGGTAATGGCCGTTTTGACCCGCTCTTTGCTTTCCTTGACCGAGGCTTCGGGCAGACCGACCGTCGTGAATGTGGGCAGCCCCGCGCAGATATCCACCTCCACTTCCACCAGATAGGCATCGATGCCGATCACAGCACTGCTTAAAACTTTGGCAAGCACTTACACCTCCTTGTGCCGGATGGGATTTTACAGAAGATAGCAGAAGGAGATAATAAGGACAATCTTTTTGCAAGGGCATTTTTTTGCAAGGGAGTCGGTTTGTTTTACAAAAACATTTTCTGACAAAGCTGGAACGGAAAAAAGAGAAAAGAATATCCGGCGGAGAAATCGGACCCCTTTTTCGGGTGCTCCATTCGGGATCGGTTTTCAATATCTTTTCTAGAAACCATTGATTTATTGTTTGAGCTTTATTAAGTTGATCTGAAAGCGGATATCGACGGCTGTTTTCCAGTTTGCGGTACTTGCTCTTTTGATGCCTTTACAACACAATACGATCTATATGAGATGAATATATGGAATACCAACAACGTACACTTGCAAAGCCGGTATCTTGTTCGGGAGTGGGGGTCCATTCGGGCAAAAAGGTGACCCTGACCATACACCCCGCCCCCATCAATCACGGAATTCGGTTCAGCCGGATCGATCTTCCGGACAGCCCGCGATTTACCGCCCATTTTCACCGGGTCGTGGATACCAGTCTGGCCACGGTCATCGGCGAGGGCGGCTGTATCGTGTCTACGGTAGAACACCTGATGGCCGCGTTTGCCGGCATGTCCGTCGACAACGCTCTGGTGGAACTCGACAATTATGAATTACCGATTATGGACGGCAGCGCCGCCCCTTTCGTCCGGCTCATGCGTTCGGCCGGATTTAAACGCCAAAGCGGAGCCAAGTGTTTTCTGGTGATTCGAAAACCGATCCGGATTCAGGAGGGGAACAAATCGGTTGCGATATCCCCCGCACCCAAATTCAAGATTACCTGCACCATCGATTTTCCCCATCCCCTCATCGGCAAACAGACCTATTCCCTGGAGGTGACCGACAAACGTTTCGAACGGGAGATTGCGGGGGCGCGGACCTTCGGGTTTTTGCATGAGATCGAATATCTGAAACGGTTCGGACTGGCCCGTGGCGGCTCCCTTGAGAATGCGGTTGTGATCTCCGAACAGGGAGTCCTCAATGAAAACGGGCTTCGATTTTCCGATGAGTTTGTGCGGCACAAAATTTTAGACAGCATCGGCGATTTTTCGCTTCTGGGGCTTCCCATTCTGGGTCATGTGGAAGCCAACCGGTCCGGTCACGCCTTTAATCATGCCTTCCTGAAAGAGATTTTTGAGCGGAAAGAGGCCTGGGAAACCTTGACCTATCAGGATTTAAACGAATGCAGTCAATTGAATCCCCAAGTATTGGCTGTTTAATGCACGATCGAGTCCCGGGTAAATGGCATTCTTCATTTCTCGACCCCTATGGGGGGTCAGCTGCGCCTTTCTGATCGGTCTGTCGGTGGTCTGTTTTCCGGTGACGGGCCGCGCCGCTTCTCTCACCGATATCGTCATTACCAACAGCAAGGATGATCTGCTCATCTCCTTAAAGGTGGATGGTGCATTTGCCGGAGAGATCAAAAAGGCGATCGACAGCGGCGTTCCGACCTCCTTTTCATTTTATCTTTCCCTCGAGGAGGTCCGGCGGATATGGCCGGATAAGGAGATTGCAGAAGCCGCGCTGACCCACACCATCAAATACAACAACCTCAAGAATGAATACCAGATTGTACGGTCTTGGGAGGGGGAGACCCCGATCCTGGCGGCCAGCTTTGCGGAAGCCCGAAAGCTGATGACCGAGATCACCGGTTTTCGGTTGACCACACTCGATAACCTGGAGAAGGGACGACGCTATCAACTCAGGGCCAAAGCCAAACTCAGCAAGATCACACTTCCCTTTTATTTTCACTATATTCTATTGATGGCGTCGGCCTGGGAGTTTGAAACCGATTGGTATACGATCGAATTTATTTATTAAATAAACAGCTACGTGAATGGGCGGGAGAATTCACGGCCAATGGAAAATCCGACTTTTCGGATAAAGAGCATGGCAAAGTACAGGAGAAAAAACAGGTATAAAAAAAGGCCCGGTCTTCTCACGGATATCAACCGGCTTCGCAGAAAGCGGGAAATCCTGCTGATTTTGACCATTTCCGTGATGGTGGCGTTTCTCACCTACCTGGAAAACCGGATCATCAATTTCGGCGGCGATTTTCCTATTTCCAACACCATTCTGATGTTCATCCTGATCAACATCAATCTCCTGTTGCTGATCCTCTTGATATTTCTGGTTTTTCGAAATCTTTTCAAGCTTTTCTACGAACGCCGAAGAAAGGTCATGGGCACTCGGCTGCGCACCCGGCTGGTAATGGCCTTCATCAGTCTCACCCTGCTGCCCACTACCGTCCTCTTCTTCTTTTCCATCCATTTCATCACCACCAGCATCGAGTTTTGGTTCAATGTGCCCATCGAACAGGCCCTGGATAATTCACTTCAGGTGGGTCGGCAGCTGTATCACCGGGTGGAGGCCCAGAATCGTTTCCTGCTAGAGCGGATTGCCTATCAGATTCGAACCCATGGCTACCTGCAGCCCGACCAGCGGGAAGAACTGACCAACTACATTCAAATCGTACAAAAGGAGTTCAACATTCAGGGTGTGGAGGTGTATGACCGAAATGGGCGTCGACTTTATATCGCCCTCTCTCCCGAACTCGATGAACTCCCATTTGAAGTGGTTTTTATGGGCAACCTGAAAAAGGACCTTCAGAACCGGCCTTTCAGATCATTTTCCCAAAATACAGCGGCCGGAGAATTGAACCGGACCATCGGGGCCATCCCTTTCGGATCGGCGGGGGCGAATGCCGAAGGATATATTGTTCTGTCGAACCTTATCTCTCCGGATCTTTCCGAGAACCTGGCGGCCATCTCCAGGGGATATGAAGAGTACCAACAGATTAAATTGTTGAAACGCCCCATTCGGGTTACTTATTACCTGGTCCTCTCCATTGTGGCGCTGCTGGTTCTTTTCTGCGCCATCTGGTTCGGGTTTTATCTGGCCAAGTCGATCAGCGTGCCCATTCAGGAATTGGCCGAGGGCACCCGGCGGGTGGCCGAGGGGGATCTCGGTTTTTCCCTCACCGCCGTGGGAGACGACGAAATCGGTAGCCTGGTGGAGTCCTTCAATCAAATGACGCGGGATTTGCGGGCCAACCGGGACCAGCTGGAGTTGAGTGCCCGAATGCTGCGTCAGCAGAACCTGGAAATCGAAGAGCGGCGGCGGTATATGGAGATCGTTCTGCGGAACATCTCTACCGGAGTGATCACCCTGGATGCCAAGGGGTTTCTCATCACCGCCAATAAATCCGCGGAACGGATGCTCAATTTCCAGGCAGAGGAGATTCTGGGCCGAAGCTACAAACGGCTGCTGGACGGCAAATTCCTGGACCTGGCCGACGATATTCGGGAAAAAATAGCCGAATCCCCGGAGGATGCGGCGGAAATGCCGGTTCGGGTCACCATTTCCGGCCGCCCCCGCAGTTTTATAACCCACATCAATGTTCTGAGGGATGATGCCGGAAATCATATCGGTCTGGTGATCGTTTTCGATGACCTGGCGGACCAGGAAAAGGCACAGCGGATGGCGGCCTGGCGCGAGGTGGCGCGCCGAATCGCCCATGAAGTGAAAAACCCGCTCACCCCCATCACTCTCTCGGCCCAACGATTGAAACGAAAATACTCGAACCGGATCGAGGAACCGGTTTTTACCGAGTGCATCCACATGATCATCGACCATGTGGAACTGATTCGAAATCTGGTGAACGAGTTTTCGACCTTTGCTCGATTCCCCGCGGCCAATCCCCGTCAGTGCGCGCTTTCCCCCATCATCGAGGAAACGATCGCCCTCTACAGGGAGGGGCACCCGGAGGTCCGATTCGAACTCCGGGCGCCGAAGGACCTGGTGCTTCTGAATCTGGATCGCCGGCAGATCAAACAGGCGATGATCAATTTGACGGACAACGCCATCAGCGCCATGAGGGGAAAAGGCCGGATCACTTTCACCTTGACTCATGATAGGGACCTCAAAGCGGTTCGGATGGAGGTGGCGGATACCGGACCGGGGATTTCCCATGAAGACAAGACCCGCCTGTTCGAACCCTATTTTTCCACCAAAAAAAGCGGTATGGGGCTGGGATTGACCATCGTAAATACCATCATCGCAGACCACAAGGGAATGATCCGGGTACAGGACAACCATCCTCGGGGTACAAAGTTTATTGTAGAATTTCCGGTATAGCAAAAAGGAGTGCGCATGTTTCCGACGATTATGATTATCGATGATGAACCTTTCATCCTCAAATCCCTCAGCGGACTGCTGACCGATGAGGGGTTCGAGGTGATCACCGCCACCAACGGCTATGAGGGGTTGAAGCGGATCGGGGAAGAGTCCCCGGATCTGGTGCTGCTGGATATCTGGATGCCCGGCATCGACGGGATTGAAACCCTGAAGGAGATCAAAAAATCGAATCCCTCCATTCAGGTGATCGTCATCACCGGCCACGGAAACATTGAGACGGCGGTGCG
>JBEPWQ010000258.1:0-5810 GCA_041642315.1 Desulfobacteraceae bacterium
AAGGTGGTGGCGGACAGGTACTGCGACGGGCTGGGCGCCTGTATCGGGGAATGCCCCACCGGGGCGCTCTGCATCGTGGAGCGGGAGGCCGAGGATTTTGACGAAGAGGCGGTGGAGGAGCGGCTGGCCGAGTTGGAAAAGGCCGAAGGAAAGCCCGCCGCTGCGGCGGCCCGGGGATGCCCCTCTTCCCAGGTGCACGTCTTCGCACCGGACCGGAAGCCCAGGGAAGCGGTTCAGCCGCAAGCCGGCGGCGGAACGGGGCTGCCCCAATCGGAGCTGACCCACTGGCCCATACAGATTCGCCTGATTCCGCCCCACGCCCCCTTTCTGAAGAATGCGGACCTGCTGGTCCTGGCCGACTGCTCCGCGGTGGCCTATGCCAACCTGCACGAAGACCTGGTCAAGGACAAGGTGGTGATGATGGGCTGCCCCAAATTCGACGACGCCCAGGAATACATCGACCGGTTCGCCGATATCTTTCAGACCGCCGGCGTCAACAGCGTCACCACCGTCTACATGGAGGTGCCCTGCTGCTCCGGTTTGCCGACGATCGTGCGAAAGGGAATGGAAAAAGCGGGGGTGAAGGTACCGGTCACCGACGTCGTCGTCAGCCGAAAGGGCGGGCAGGTGACGGACCGGCCCCGAATGACCCGGCTGGCGTAACCCGACGCACAGGAAATATCACGGAAAAGAATTCAGGGATATTCAGGAATGAGCGGACGAAGCGCTGATTCCTGAATTCACCTGGATGGCGGGACCGGGCAGGCCGCCGGCTCACGTCGGGTCGGGCTGGACCTGCTTCTTTTTCCGCTTGGCGGACAGAATGGGGGTGTTGACGACCAGGGCGGACAGCTCGTCGGAGCGCCGAATATCGAGTTTAAAGGCCTCCTGATCGATCTCGAAATACTTGGAGATGACCTCCACCATGTCCCGGTGCAGCGCCTCCAGGATGTCTTCGGTCACCTCCAGGTGATCATAGATCAGTGCAAACTTGAGCCGCTGTTTGGCCACATTTTTGCTTTCGTTCTTTTTTCCGAAAAAATTCTTGAAAAAATTGGCGATCATGGGGCCTCCCTATCTGCTGCGACCGAATTTGGACCGGAATTTTCTGAACAGCCCGCCCGATGCCTCGGGCACCTGAATCGGCAGGTCCACATGGCCGTTGAGCCGCATGGCGATCCGCCGAAAGGCCGCGCCGGCTTTGGAAGTGTTCTGCATCACCAGGGGAACCCCGGTATTGGTGGAGACCACCACCTGGTCATCCATCTCCACCAGGCCGATCAGCTCTATCGAGAGGACGTCCACCATATCCACATGGCTCAACATGTCCCCCCTTTCCACCAGCGCCGGTACGATCCGGTTGACCACCAGCTTCGGGGTGATGGAGCGGGCGTACAGCAGCCCGATGACCCGGTCGGCATCCCGCACCGATGCCACCTCCGGGGTACAGATCACCAGGGCCTCGTCGGCGGCCGCCACGGAATTTTCGAACCCGCGCTCGATCCCGGCCGGACAATCCATGAACACAAAGTCGAAGTGGCGGCGAAGCATGCTGCTGAACCGGACCATCTCCTCGGGATCGAGGGCGTTCTTGTTGTCGCTCTGGGAGGCGGGGATCAAAAAGAGGTTGTCGATGCGCCGGTCCTTGATGGCCGCCTGCTTCAACTTGCAACGCCCTTTGACCGCATCCACGATATTGAAAACGATGCGGTTTTCAAGCCCCATGACCACGTCCAGATTCCGGAGGCCGATGTCCATATCCACCACGGCGACCTTTTTGCCCTCGAGCGCGAGGGCCGCTCCGATGGAGGCGGTGGCGGTCGTCTTGCCGACCCCCCCTTTGCCTGAAGTGACTACGATGATTTTACCGTCCAATGTCAACCTCGTTCAAAAATGTTTAAGGCTTCATTGCCGTGGATCGTCTCACGGCGCCGCGGGTCAACGCACCTGGGGCCACGGTAAGCGGCCGAAGGGATTGGCCTCAAGGTAATTTTCCACAACGATGTTTCCGTTTTCGACATGGGCGAACTCGGTGACCTTCACCGGAGAAGCGGGCAGACCGGCCGCCACGTAACTGCCGATCTGAACCTGAGTCGGTCGAAAATCGAGGGCCAGGATGATGTTGTCGTCGCCGTCGGGGTGGCCGGCGATGGCGGTCCCCAGCAGGCTGCCCATGACCAGAATGTCGCCCCCGGCCATCACTTCGGCCCCGGGGTTGACGTCGCCCAGAATGAGCAGGTGTTTTCGGGCGGTCACCTTCTGCCCGGACCGGACCCGGCCCGTGAGCATCAGTACATCGCTCCGGTAATCGTGCCAGGAACGTTCCATGTCTTGTCGGCGCAGCCGATGCACCTTGCTTTCGGCGGCCAGCCGCCGGTTGCGCGGCTTTTTCCGGCGGGCCCGGGAGACCGAACCGACCTTGAAGGCCTCTTTCAGATAAGACCCCAGTTCATCGATCAGGTCGTCATATCCTTCGGGGGCACCGACATCGATGGTCACGTTTGCGTTTTCCACCTCATTGTTCAGGCCGGTAAACAGTTTTTCCAGCTCTTCGCGAAGATTCTCGGCGGGCGCCATCGGGTCGAGCATGACACAGAGGGAGTTTCCGACGCCCTTGAGCCGCACCGAGGTGTTTTCGGAATGGGTCGTTTTCATGGATCAGCGATCGGGAGGGCCATGACGGTCTCTTCTCCGGGCCCGGCTGTCGATTCGGTCTTGGTCGATTTCATAACTGGACAGGGACTATAGAGAAAAACCCCTACCCTGTCAACATCTGGATGCCCGCCGGATGGATTTGTCACATAGGCGCGTCGAATCGGGTTTCATAGCCGGTCAATTCGACATATCCGGAGCCCGAGACGGCCCGGGCGGTCGATCCTTCCCCCCGGACGCCGGCGACCGAGACGCTCCCCTCCCAGTAGGTGACGTCGGTGGTGCCGGGGGTCCGCATTTCCTGGTCCGGCAGGTTGGGGGTCACCGTCAGATCGATGGAGAGGGCCGGCACCCGAAGCCGCCACCCGGCCGGATACACCGCGCCGGTTTTCGGGCTGGTCCAGGTGTTCAGCACCCGCAGGTCCAGCCCCGCTTTCGGGAGATGAACGGCGGTTCCCGCCGCATCCACGAAGGTGGCGGCGGAAGCCGGGCTGAAGCCGCCGTCTTCATGCCGCAGAAAATAGGCCATCAGCTCCGTGCCGTCCGCCAGCTGAAGGCTGAACCAATCCCACCCCGCCAGGTTCGACTCCAGAGGGGCGGAACTGAATTCATGGTCCATCCAGCTCAAACCGGCGACCCCGAAAGATGTGGACCCGACTCGAATCGTTCCCCGGGACTCGAGCCGGGTCATGGAATAATAGCAGCTGGCGCTGGCCGGGTCTGTCCCCTTTCGGCTGTACCCGCCCTCGCCGTGGGGAACGGGGGGCTTGACCGGCGTCAAATCAAGGTCTATACCGAAATCCTCGGCGTTCGCCCTGATCCGGTGCCGGTCGGGCCCCAGATCGGCGGACCAGCCTCGAAGCCGAACCCGGGCGACATCCCCGTCCATGGCGGCCCCGGCCATCCCCAGGGCGCCGCGGGCCATCCGCTCGTCATGGAGGTACTTTTTTTCATCCAGGTCGCTCACGGCGGCATGGGCCAGGTAGATCTGGGCGGTGCGCCAGGCCGAGGCCGGTTCGGGCCAGGTGCTCTCCGCCCCGGGCGGAAGGATGCGGCTGCGGAAGAAGGTAAGCTGATACCCGAACCGGCGGCCGTTTTCAGCGGTCAGATTGCCGGTGTAATACCACCATTCCGTCTTGTAATCGGAATGGGGGCCGTGGTCTTCGGGAAAGTCGAGTCCGCAGGGGCCGTCCACGGCCCGGTATCCTTCGGGGCCGTACACCGCCGAAAGCCGGTCCCGCTGCACCAGAAAAACCGCTCCGGCCGTCAAAAGCCCGGCCCCGACCATCCCGATCACAAGCATCCGCGTCAAGAATTTCATGAATCACCGCTCCCGCAACAGGGTCGACGGCGGCTCCCGAAACGCCTGTCCGGCGGCGGGGACGGCGGACACCAGAGCCGTGAGGATGATCAAAGGCAAAGACATCCCCAATGCCGACCAGTCCACCCGGTAGAGAAAGGTCCAGCCGAAGGAGTGATAATTGATCACATAGACCAGGAGCCAGGAAAGGATGAACCCGCAGGCCAGACCGGCGACCTGGCCGGCGAGAACGATCAGCAGGGCTTCCCAGATGATCATGGCCCGGATCTGTCCCTTCCCGCCGCCCACCGCCAGGAGTGTATTGAGTTCCCGGGTCCGCTCCAGGACCAGAACCGTAAGGGTGGTGGCGATGCCGAGGGCCGCCACCAGGAGGGCGATCAACAAAAGCACGGTGGTGACGGCGAAGGTTTCATCAAATATATCGAGGATGGCCCGGCGAAGGTCCCGACCGTCGGTGATCTCCAGCTGATCTCCGCAGCATTCGGCAAAACGGCGCCGCAGATCGGCCGTGAGGGCCTCGACATCGGCCTCCCGGTCTCGTATGAAAAACCGGGCGCCGGACCATTCCGGCGGTTCGGTCTTCTCCAGGGCCTGGAAATCACAGAATACCACTCCGCCCCGGGTGCGGTAATCCCGAACCACCCCGAGGATCGGCAGGTCGATTCGGGAGGAGCCGGCACGGGCCTGATACCGATCTCCGACGGAAAGTCCGGAATGGGCGCCGAAGACCTCCGAGACCACCACCCCTTCCCCTCGGGCCAGCGCGTCCCGGGCCATGTCCGGATGCCCCGCCACCCAGTTGAACCCCCCGTGCTTTAGGAATGCGGCCGCATCCATGGCCTCCAGCAGATAGGAGTCCGATCCCCGTCGAGACTCGATTCGCCGATAGGGAACCGCGTCGATGCCGTCCACCGGACCCTGAATCAGGTCGACCGCCTTCGGCGGCATCATGTCCCGGTAACGGTTGAGTTCGGCCATGCGGGGCCGCACGAAGAGATCCCCGCTCACCGTCTGATGCGCCCAGAGGTCCACACTGGACCGGAAACTGTGAATCATGATCACCAGCGCGGCATACAGGGCCACCGCGGTAATCAGCGCACCCACGGAGATGGCGGTGCGAAGATCGCTGTCCCGCACATACCGCGCCGCCAGAAATGCGGGCATGCCCCCGACCCGCCGAAGCAGACCGGACGTATGCCGGCCCAGCCGAATCAGCCCCCAGGGCGCCGTCAGGGCAAACCCCAGGAAAAGCAGAAAAGTGGCCCCGTACCCCGGCAGCGGAAATCCGGGATGGCCGGGAATCACCGACAAAGGCCAGACCAGGGCCACGCAAACCAGCCCGGACAGAGCCAGACCGCCGGCGGAGCGCTTGGGCCTGCCCCCGTAGGCGATGGCCATCGCCTCCACCGGCGGCACCCGCATGGCGTCCCGGGCCGGCTGCCAGGCGGCCGCCGTCGATACCGCCAGGGTGACCGCGAAGGAGAGCCCCACCTCCCATGGATTAAGGCGCAGCCGGGCCGCCGGAATTCGAACAAAAAGGGTGGACACGGTCTCGCTGACCCCGGTGAGCAGGTAGGGCATCAGGCCGGCGCTCAAAGGCACCGCGATGACCCACCCCAGAATCCCCAGAAGAATTCCTTCGAACAGAAAGAGCCGAAACACCGTCTCTTCGCCCGCTCCCAAGGACCGAAGAATCGACAGCTCCCGCCGGCGGGACGCGGCATTGAGGGCCACCAGGCTGTAGACCAGAAACATCCCCACAAAAAGCGACGCAAAACTGAGCACCGAGAGGTTGAGCTGGTAGGAGCGGATCATCCGCAGACCGCTCTCTTTCTCC
>JBEPWQ010000259.1:0-5778 GCA_041642315.1 Desulfobacteraceae bacterium
CCTGGAAGCAGACGGAGACCATTATGCTGGATCAGAAGCTCATTCCCGAACCCGTCGAAGTGGAACGGGTATTAATGATTTCCGCGAAACCGGATCAGGAAATACCGGATCAGGAAAAAAGGGAGCGATGATGAAGGGCAACCTGATTGTCAAGCATGCGGCCCAGCTCGTCACCTGCAGCGGGGCGAAGGCCAAGCAGGGTCGGGAGATGGCGGAACTCGGTATCATCGAAGACGGCGCAGCGATTATTGAGAACGGCATGATTACCGCAGTCGGCAGAACCGATAGGATTTTGAAGGATATCGATCCATCGCGGTTTGAAATATTGGATGCTGCCGGCCGGGCGGTCCTTCCCGGCTTTATCGATCCCCACACCCACTTCGTTTTCGGCGGGTACCGGGCCGAGGAGTTTTCCTGGCGGCTTCAGGGGACTTCCTATATGGAGATCATGAGGCGGGGGGGCGGAATCACCAATACGGTGGAGGCAACTCGACGGGCGAGCCCGGGCACCCTAAGAGAATCCGGACGGCGGCGGCTCGACAAAATGCTTGGGCTCGGGGTGACCACGGTGGAGGGAAAAAGCGGCTACGGCCTGGATCGTGAGACCGAGATCAAGCAGCTGAAGGTGATGCGGGACCTGGACCGGGACCATCCGGTGGATGTGGTCCGGACCTTTTTGGGAGCCCATGCCGTGCCGAAAGAGTACACGGGCCGTGAAGAGGATTATCTGAAAATGCTGATGGATGATGTATTGCCGGAAGTGGCTGATCAGGGGCTGGCTGAATTCTGTGATATTTTCTGTGAGGAAAACGTTTTTTCGGTGGATCAGTCTCGACGATTTCTGACCCGGGCACGGGATCTGGGATTCAACCTGAAATTGCATGCCGACGAAATCGTACCCCTTGGGGGTTCGGAATTGGCAGCAGAGCTGAAAGCCGTATCGGCGGACCATCTGCTTCAGGCTTCCGATAAAGGGATTCGGCAGATGGCAGAAGCCGGAGTGGCGGCGGTTCTGTTGCCGGGCACCGCCTTTTCGCTGAAAGAACCATATGCGCGGGCCCGGTTTATCATCGACAACGGCGGCGCCGTGGCTTTGGCCACCGACCTCAATCCCGGAAGCTGTTTCTCCGGATCTATTCCCTTGATTTTCGCTCTGGCTACCCTTTACATGTCCATGACGCCGGAAGAGGCGGTCACCGCCTTGACGCTCAATGCCGCCGCTGCCGTCGGCCGGGCCCGCGAAATCGGCTCCATCGATGTCGGCAAGCAGGGGGATCTGGTGGTCCTGGAATTTCCTTCCTATCAATTCATTCCGTATCACATCGGGGTCAATACGGTGGAGAAGGTGGTCAAGAAAGGCACCCTGGTGGTAGACAGAGCCGAAGTCATAAATCAGGGATTACCCGATTGATCGACTTTACCATACAGGCTATTAAAATAGGGAGCGGGGGCGCGGGCTGCCGCCTGAATCCGTTCCATTTCAACTTTCTCAGACAAAGCCTTACCGTTTTCACCCTGATAAAGGAAAATCGGGCGAATGCGGGAACGGTTCAGAGCGCATTTTCCCGCTTCACTTTTTTGATTCATCGCTTCTTCATGGTTTCGATTTCATCAAAAGAAAAAGTATAAATTCCCTCTTTATCCTCCGGTTCCAAAATGCGAAACACGAATTCCTCTTCATCCGTGCTGGACGGAGTGGGTATTCCCACATACGGAATCGGATTGTTCTTGAAGATAATGACATACATGTTTCCCGATTTGGCGTTCAACCCGACATTCTCTTTGAATTGATTGATGCTCTTCATGTGTGTTCTCCTTGAAAAGGGGGTCTGGTTGGTTTCTTTTCAAGATTATGGCTTTTGGGTTCATTTTTGCAATAAGGGTTATTGAGTAAATCGAGAGGTGGCGACTCGTATTTTCAGGAGCCTTCGGTTGTTGTGAACCGGCTGAAAGAGACTGGAAAAGAAAAAATAAATCCGGAAAAATACGGATTTTTATGTATTGTCTTTTTTAGACCTATAAGCGAATATTCCCCACGTCGTTATTTATTTTATATTCATTTCATGTAAAAGGAGGTTTATTTAAATGGGAGAAAAAGGACAAGTCTATAAATGTGAAGCATGCGGTCAGGTAGTCGAAGTAAAAGAAGCCGGTGCCGGAGAACTGGTCTGCTGCGACCAGCCCATGGAGCTTCAGAAATAGATTTTTATTTTTCAAGGGCTGAAAGTATCATCCTTCTTTCAGCGATTTTCAAAGAGGCGGAACCTTTTCGAGAGTCCGCCTTTTGAAATTATCCCGCTCGGGTTGAAAATACCCCGGGACCCGTCTCGCAGAAAATCATGACCCGCTTTTGTCGATTCGCGTTTCCTCGAGAATGGGCATCCAATGTCCATTCAGGACGTTGATCCCGGGAATTGATTCAAGCACGATCCACACTCGTTTCAGGTTTTACAGATCCAGATTCAAATTTGTTTGGTCGGAATACACCCGCTTCGACTATTCGGCAGGGTGTTGAAAGTAGGCCTCTGTCTCACAATGCACAGGGGAATGAATAAACCATTCAATTACACAGGAAGGAGAAACCATGAAGAGAGTTGCAGTCGTTGCGTTGGGATTGTTTTTGGCGGTCTGTTGTGCAGGGCTGGTTTTTGCGGCCGACAAAGAAGATGACATCAAATCGCAGGTGGATGAAATCGCGGTGGCTCTGGAGGGCGGAAAAAAGGCCGAGGATTTTACCGAGGCGGCCAACAGGGAACCTTACTACGTCTTTATCATGAAAGAAGACGGCCACCTGCTGGTGCACCCGTCCTTGAGCGGGGAGAGCCTGAAAGAAAAGGCGGAGCCGGTGTATGCGGAGGTGAGCAAAGCCACACCCGAGGGAAATTGGGTCGAATATGTATGGAAGGACAGTCAGAAGCACACGTATGTCCGGAAAACGAAAGATGGTCTGATTGTCGGGAGCGGTTATTCCGAATAACCGGAAGACTCGTTAGCGTAAAGTAGAAAACCTGAGCCCCGGTCTCTTCCGTGGGCTCAGGTGGTCTCAGGTGGTCTCATCCGCATATTTTCCAGCGCCGAAGGCTTTCTGTCGCACCGGCCAGACATAAAAGTCCGGATTGCGTTTAAATCCCACACCGATATTTCCGTCCATGGTATACAGGGTCCAGCCATAGGGCGGTTCGTAGACGCTCGTGGTGGAGGACCAGTAAAACTCCCGAATGTTTTCAAACAGTGAAGCCGAGGCGATGGCGGGAGAATGGGCCTCCATATCGGTGAGGCTTTCCAGTTCCCGAATATTCGGCAGACGCCAGTCATTATGGCCGAATGCATTCCGCCGGTTCCATGAGGCCACCGTTTTCAGGGCGGTATTCCAATCCACCGGTGTGTCGGCGATATCGGCGTTTCGGGTCCACATCAATCCGGTCAACTGGTCGGTGAGTGCCTCGGATTCGACCAAAAACCGCGGGCGGGGCCATGGAAAAGCGGTTCTGGACAATCTGTTTCCGGGTACCCCACCGCAGGGGACTGTCTCCCCGTCCGGCGCATACCCGGTACTCTGGCCCGTGCCGGGAAGGATCGGGTCGGCGGTGTGGCTGCGAACCGGCCATACCATATAGGATCCGTGCTTCATCCCTTTAAACAACCGGGCTCCCCCCATATGGATATACCAGGCCTGCTTCGGAAGCCGAGCGCAGGTGGTGGAGGTCCAGTAATATCCTGAAAAGACGTTTAAAAACGGATGATCCGCCGGCAGGCACGGGTTGATGTGTGCGTGGCTGACCAGGCTGAAAAGTTCCCTGCGATTGGGCAGTCGCCAGTCGCCGAAACCGAAAGCCCGCTCTGCGTTTATTTCCCGGATGTACTCGAGCGCTTCTTCCCAGGAAAGCGGAAATTCGAAGGGGCCGGCATTGCGGGTCCAGGCCAGTCCGGTCAGCCGGTCGGTGACTACCTCCTCTTCAACCCTGAACCGGGGTGTCGGCCAGGGTACATCGGTTTTGAAGGCGCCATCCTGCAGCGTGGACCCGCAGGGGATGGAAGCTCCGGCATCATCGTAGCACTGAGTCTGATCGGTGGTGTACAGCGGATGGGTCATGCGATTCTCCTCTCCGGTTACACTCGGCCCGCGCTCAAGAGAAGGGCAAAAATAAAGGCGACCAGGAATTCCATAAAAAACATGTTTTTCTCCTCAGATCGGGTCAGTGTTTGGATGTTTCGGGTTTTGGTCCGGGCACGGAGAGCACATAGCAGGCGGCATATCGAATCACCTTTTCAGTTACCGAGCCAACCAGAAACCGCTTCCATCCGGTATGGCCGTGGGTGGAGATAACGATGATATCGACCGCCTCTCTTCGGGCGAAATCGACGATTTCACCGGCGGGGTCTCCCACGATCACGCGCGTGCGGTGTTGGATTTCTTCAGTAAAATGGTCTTTTGCAAGTTTTTGCAGTCGTTTTTCTGCGCTTTTGGAAATTTCGGTCTGGTAGGCGGGTGCATCGAAAACCGGCGCAAGATTGGGCTCCGGCATCGAAAAAACCGGAATGGGGGGGACTACGTTGATCAGAATGATTTCTGCTGAAAATTTCAGTGCCAGTTCCTGGGCGGTTTTGATCCCTACCAGGGAAGGATCGCTGAAATCGGTGGGGCAGAGAATGGTATTGAATTGCAGCATGATGTGTCTCCCGTCGGGTTGAGATGGTTCTAATAGCGGCTGCTTAGGATATCATAGATCAGCCACAACCCGATCAGGGCGGAGATCAGATATCCGAGGATGCCGAGAGCCGGGTAACCGAAGATGTAGGGTTTGACCCCGGTGGTGATAATCATGGACGAACCGATGATCATGGCGCCGATGATGATGCTGGATGCCAGTTTATTGAAGATATTTTGAAGGGTCTTGCGGAATCCATCCAGATTTTCATGCTGGAATCGAATGTTGATTTCGCCGTATTCGATCTTCTCGATAATCTGTCCCAGCCGCTTGGGAAGCTGGCCCTGAAATTTGAGCAGCTGAGAAAAAGAGATGCGAAGAGTTTTCCAGATATTATTGGGAAGAAACCGCTCTTTGGCGATCCGCCGCACGTGGGGCTCGGCTTCGGAGATCACATTCAGTTTCGGGTACAGCTGCCGGGCCGATCCCTCCGCCGTGATCAGTGCCTTGGTCATGATGATCATGTCCGGCGGAAACCGCAGCTTGAATTTGCGGACTGTGCTGGTGACATCCATCAGGAAATGGCCGATGTTGACCTCTTCGATGGGGTAGGCGCCATAAATATCGATAATGTCGAGCAGCGCTCTTTCCAGACCCCGCTGATCCACCATCTCTTCATCCTTGATGGAGATGGTCAGGACGGCATCCAGCAGACGTTCACTGTCCCGGTCTACCACTGCGCTGATCAGATCCGTGAGATCATGCCGGTCTCCCGGCGTCAACCGGCCGATCATGCCCCAGTCGATCAGGCACAGCACCTGGTCTTCTTCCCGGATGATGATGTTTCCGGGATGAGGGTCGGCATGAAAGAATCCGTCTTCGTAAATCTGCTTGATGGAAGTGCGAAGACCGACTTTGGCCAGATATTCGGCCTGTTCGGCGGTTTCCGGAACGAAATGCTTCAACAGGGTTCCCTGGATATGCTCCATCACCAGGACCTGTTCCGTGCTGAACCGTTCAAAGACATCCGGTATATAAACGCTTGGAAAATCCTTGAAATTGTTTCGAACGACCCGCATGTGCCGGCCCTCCCGGGTGAAGTCGAGTTCCCGAAGCAGGGTTTCACCGC
>JBEPWQ010000260.1:0-5755 GCA_041642315.1 Desulfobacteraceae bacterium
AATACCAAAAATATTTTCAGACCCTGTCGGATGTAGCCAAAGCGATTCATTCCGGGACGCGCACCGAAGAAATCATCCAGACGATTGTGACCCATGTCACCAATCTTTTGAGTGCCAAGGGAAGTATCTTCTGGATAGTAAACAAAAAAGATCAACGGATCGAAACCAAAATCTCTCACGGCTTTCCCTACAGGAACCTGTACAGGGTGGATTATCAGGCCCTGAAAGCAATCTTCAGACTCGAACCGGGAACCCGATCTTTGATCGAAGATGCACGGAAAGATTCGAAAATTCCGGATCTGGACCCGCTGGGCAAAAGGTGGGTGGTTTCCGTTTACGGGGTATGCGTCGATATCGCCCCGCCGTATTCGGGACTGCTGGCGGTTTACTTCAGCCGCAAGCAGATCCCGGATTCGACTGAAACGGGTTTTCTCATGGCGTTGGCCGAACATGGCGCAATCGCCCTGCACAAGGCGATTCGATATGATGAGCGGATGCTGACCGCTTTCCGGCAGACCGTGGAAGGTCTGGTCGTGGCTCTCGAAGCCAAGGATCCGACGACCCACGGCCATTCCCTCCGAGTCGCCCATCTGTCCAGAATGACCGCACAAAAAATGGACCTGCCGCAGCACCAGGTCGAACAGGTATATCATGCCGGACTGCTGCACGACATCGGGAAAATCGGAATGACCGACCGGATTCTGGAACGGCTTGGGACCTTGTCCCGCCGGGAAATGGTGGAAATCCGGCGGCATCCCGAAATCGGCGCTCAAATTCTGAAGCCCCTGGTGTTTATGAACGAACTGATCCCGCTGATTCTTCACCACCATGAAAAGTTCGACGGTTCGGGGTATCCCGGCGGCCTTGATCGGGACAAAATTCCTTTGGGCGCCCGTATCCTTACGGTGTGCGACGCCTTTGAAACCATGCTCTCGGGACGGCGGAACATCACCCGCCTTTCACTCGAACGCGCATTCGAACAGCTCGGCCGGGCCGGCGGGACGAAATTCGATCCCCAGGTGACTCGATCACTGGTCGAGGCCATATCCGATCAGCCGGATTCCCTGTCATCTTTTTACAAACTGCCTCAAATTTTTCCGGAAATGCTTCAAAGAAGTTATAAAACCGGCGCCGAGGAAAATAAATCCGAATCGGATTCCAGTCCCTGGCGGAACATCCTTTCCACTTCCTTCTGAACCAAACAGTAAAGCGCGGGTTGTTTCAAACAACCCGCGCTTTACTGTTTGGCGATCACCCGCCCTCTACCGGTGGCATAATCAGCGCCGGCCGGCAGGATCTATCTTGAGATTAATCTTTCAATCATCAATTCATATGTTCATGTACGTCCCCTACCCTGCAGCCTGCCCTCGATTTTGATTTGACAGATCGCTCACTTCTGCGGGTCTCGCCCCTTCAAGCCTCTCGATTCGAATCGCACAGACTTTTGTTTCAGGCGTCTTTGCCACCGGATCCAGCTCGCAGGAGGTCAGAACATTGGTGGGGGTTTCGGCGAAGTGAAAAGTCATCGACACCATCCCCGGAGGGCATCGGTCGGTGACAAGCGCTCTCGCCTCCAATTCGCCTCGGCGGGATGCTACCCGCACCAAGTCCCCGTCTTTTACCCCGAAAAGGGAGGCATCCTTGGGATGGATCTTTAACTGCTCTTCCTTTTCCAGGATATTCAGGCCGAATACTCTGCGTGTCATGGTACCATGAAAGTGATAGAGACTGCGGTCGGTCGTTAAAAGCAGCGGATACTGTTCATCCACCTCCTCAGCGGATTTCCGATAGGTGAGGGGCATGAACTTGCCCTTGCCGCTTGGGGTGGCAAACCGCTCCGTGTGAAGAATCTGGGTTCCGGGATGGTCTTCAGAGGGGCAAGGCCATTGCAGACTCCCCCGTTCCAAGCGTTCATAGGAAATGCCGCCGTAAGACGGAGTAAGGGAAGCGATTTCCTGCATGATTTCTTTGGGACTCGAATAATCAAACCCCTTCCCATTGAGGCGTTTGGCGATTTCACAGGTGATCCACCAGTCCGGTTTGGCGCCTCCCAGCGGTTCAATCACCTTACGCACCCGTTGGACCCTGCGTTCGGTGTTTGTGAAGGTGCCGTCTTTTTCGGCAAAACTTGCGCCCGGCAGAACGACATGAGCCAATTGGGCGGTTTCTGTCATAAAAAGGTCCTGAACGACAAGAAAATCCGCCTTTTCCATCGCCTCTCTTACATGGCAGGCGTTGGCTTCAGTCAGATAAGGGTTTTCTCCCACTACATAGAGCGATTTGATCTTGCCCGAATGAACGGCATCGAATATCTCCGTGTGCGTTAACCCCGGAGAGTCGCTCAGCGCACAGCCCCAGGCCGATTCAAATTTCGCTTTGTGTTCGGGGGAACTTACCGCCTGGTACCCTGGATAGACATTGGGCAGAGACCCCATATCGCATGCGCCCTGCACGTTGTTCTGCCCCCGAAGGGGGTTCACACCGGAAGACGGTTTGCCGATATTCCCGGTCATCAATGCCAGGTTGCTGATTGCCAGCACATTGTCCGTACCGTGCGTATGCTGGGTGATCCCCATGCAGTAAATAATGGATGCCGGATCTTCGGTGGCATAGACCCTTGCCGCCTCGGCAATTTTATCCTTGGGCACACCGGTGATCGATTCCACCGTATCCAGGTCGAACGTTTCCAGAGACTTTTCTAATTCTTCGAAATTTTCACACCGTTCCGCAATAAATGCAGTGTCATGCAACCCTTCATCGCGTATCACCCGGGCCATTCCCATAAGCAGCGGAACATCCGTGCCGGGTTTCGGCTGCAGGAAGATATGGGCAAACCGGCACAATTCAATCTCCTTGGGATTGACGACGATCAGCTTGGCGCCTTTTTTCACCGCATCCTTTACCTGAAGCGCCACGATGGGGTGGGCTGCCGTGGTGTTCGTACCAATCGCCAGGATGGCTGCGGCATCTCCCAGTTCCTTTGTGGAGTTTGTCATTGCGCCGCTTCCCAGTGCAGTGGCCAGACCGGCCACAGTCGGAGCATGTCAGAGGCGTGCGCAGTGATCGAGGTTATTGGTCCCCATCACTGCACGGGTAAATTTCTGCACAACGAAATTGTCTTCATTGGTACATTTGGCCGAGGCAATCGTGGCAAATTCCTCCGGGTCGGTTTTGGAAAATCTGTCAGCGATCATATCCAGGGCTTCATCCCATTCCACGGCGACAAATTCGCCGTCGCGTTTCACCATGGGGGTGGTCAGGCGCTCCGGATTGTTGACGAACTTGTAACCGTAGCGGCCCTTGACACAGAGCCGGCCGTTGTTGGCTTCACTCTTCCGATCGCCCCTGGCCGTGACCAGCTCATTGTCCCGGACCCCCAGGTAGAGGCCGCAGCCGCACCCGCAAAAAGTGCATACCGTGCGTATCTGGTGGGTCGGGTTTTTGGCGCCTTTTTCGGTCAGGGCGCCTACCGGGCACCGTACAACACATTCACCGCAGGATTCGCAGTTGGATTCGATCCGTGCCTTGTTGCCAAACCCGGCGACTTTCGTGCCGAGGCCGCGGTATGCAAAATCGATTGCATTGACGTTCTGCAGCTCATCGCAGGTTCTCACGCAGATTCCGCACAGGACACACCGGTTGGGATCAAAGTCGAAAAACGGGTTTGAATCGTCGATCGGCAGCCTTTCGGCCCGGGGTTTCAAGCGGGCCAGCCGGTCCTTGTTCACCCCCACGTGATCGGCCACCTGCTGCAGCTTGCATTTGGTATTCTGGCCACATACCAGGCAGTCGGTGTCGTGGTCAGCGACCAGCAGTTCCAGGGCAACCTGCCGGGTCCGGTTGATTTCCGGGGTTTCCGTTTTGACAACCATGCCCTCTTTCACCGGTGTCTTGCAGGAGATCACGGTCTTTTTCCATTCCCCCTGGATCTCCACCAGGCAGAGCCGGCAGGCGCCGACCGGTTCAAGTTCATGATGATGGCACAGATGCGGAATATAGATTCCCTTTCTGAGCGCCGCCTCCAGTATGGTCATGCCTTCCTGGGCAATAATCGACTGGTCATTGATGAGTAGGTTGATTGGGTCTGCCACTATTTACCTCCTTCTTCTATGCCGCCAGAGATGCATTCCACCGCGCTGAATTTCGTCGGGCATTTTTCAAAACACATACCGCACTTGATGCATATTTCCTGGTCAAGTACGTGGACCTCTTTTTTGGCCCCTGTAATCGCCTCTACCGGACAGACCTTGGCGCAAATCCCGCAGCCCGTGCACTTTTCAGGATTGATCATGTAGGAAATCAATGCTGTACAGGACAGGGCGGGGCACCGTTTCTCCTTGATGTGGGCTTCGTATTCATCCCGGAAATACTTGATTGTTGTCAGGACCGGGTTGGCTGCACTCTGGCCGAGACCGCACAAAGAACCCTCGTTCACCGATTCCCCGATCTGGAGCAGCGTCTCGATGTCCCCTTCCCGGCCTTTGCCGGCAACGATGTCCTCCAGGATATTGAGCATCTGCTTGGTACCCAGTTTGCAAAGGGTGCACTGTCCGCAGGATTCTTTCTGGGTAAAATCCAGAAAATAGCGTGCGATTTCTACCATGCAGGTGCTTTCGTCCATGATCACCATGCCGCCGGACCCCATCATAGAGCCGGCTGCCTTGAGAGAATCATAGTCCACCGGCGTGTCCAGAAATTGCGGCGGCAGACATCCGCCGGACGGGCCGCCGGTCTGGACGGCCTTGAACGGCTTGTCGTTGATAATCCCTCCGCCGATATCATAAATGATCTCACGGATGGTCACTCCCATGGGAACCTCGATCAGACCGCACTTGTTCACCATTCCGGTAAGGGCAAAAACAGCCGTGCCCTTGCTGCTCTCGGTTCCGATGCCGGCCAGCCAGTCTCCGCCCTTGTTGATGATCTGCGGAACATAGGAGAAGGTTTTGACATTGTTCAGCAGGGTGGGCTTGCCAAAAAGTCCCTCTTCCGTGGTCCTCGGCCGGGGAGCGGCTTTGGGCATGCCCCGTTTGCCTTCGATGGACAGGGTCAGCGCCGTGGATTCGCCGCATACAAAAGCGCCGGCACCCTGGAAAATCCTGATTTCAAAATCAAATCCGCTGCCCATGATATCTTTGCCCAGAAAACCCATCTCCGTGGCCTGTTTGATGGCATTCTGAAGCCGCTGCACCGCCAGGGGATATTCCGCCCGGACATAGATATAGCCGGTCTGGGCCCCAATGGTATATCCGGCGATGATCATGCCTTCCAGCACGGAATGGGGTTCACCCTCCAGTACGGAACGGTCCATGAACGCCCCGGGATCGCCTTCATCTGCATTGCAGACGACATATTTTATCTTTTCCTTGGCTGCCAGTCCGGCCTCCCATTTGCGTCCGGCGGGAAACCCGCCACCGCCCCTTCCGCGCAGACCGGAGCGCTTCAATTCGTCTACCACCTCGGTCGGCTTCATGGAAAGCGCTTTTTCCAGACCGCTGTATCCCTCATTGGCAATGTAATGATTGATGTTGGTGGGGTCGATAAAACCGAAATTCCGGAACAGAATCTGTTTCTGGGTTTTAAAGAATGGAAGGTCCCAGAGGAGGGGGATATCGTACCCGTTGGGCTCGCCGACCCTACCCAAGGCATGCTTCGGCAAGGGATCATCTTCACCGATAAATTTCTCAACCAGCTGGCCGGCGATTTTCGGGGTGACATTCCTGTAGAAGAGGTTGGGTCCACCGGGTTTTTTTAT
>JBEPWQ010000261.1:0-5746 GCA_041642315.1 Desulfobacteraceae bacterium
TCCCGGGCTTCCACGCACAGGGCGGTGTGGGTGATTTCTTCTCCGTTGGCCTCTTCTTCTCGGCTTTCGGGGAGATGATCTTGCCGTTTCGGTTCGGATTTTTCCGGATCCCTTGCGCCGTTTCTTTCCGCGACTGTTTGATGCAGGTCGGGCAGGGGCGGAAACTCACTGAGTTGAGATCGTTCGGGTATCGGCGCCCGTTTTTCTTCGGCTGCCCAGGGCAGGGCGTCCAGCGGCAGCCGCAGTCCCATGGGGGAATCGCCGGGGGTGAGAAACATATGTCCCCGCCGGAATATCCAGGGGCTGCTCTCCCACTTGTCCCGCTTAAAGTCCCACCGAAGGGGCAGCGCGAATCCGGCCGGGGCGGTTGGATCTCCGTACAGAATTCGCGCAAGGCGCCGCCTCTCCAGCGGATCCTTGAGATTCGCCTTGAGCGGATCGACGTCGGTCGGCAGGTTGCCTTCGGCCCAGATCAGGTAGTAGGGATCTTCATAGCCCGGCACGAGATAATCCGGTGAGATGGACAGCCACCGGGCGAGTCGAATGGCGAATTGCTCCGCTTCCGGAACGCCGTAGCCGTAGTCCCGGGTTTCATCGGCCAGCAGGTCCGGATTTCGCCACATGGGGACGCCGTCTTTGCGCCAGAAACAGCCCAGTTTCCAGCGCGGCAGGGGTTCGCCCGGATACCACTTGCCCTGCCCGTAATAGCGCATATCGTCTGCGCCGAAGGTTTTATTAAGACGTCGGACCAGGTCGCCGGCCAGTTTCCGTTTGAGCGGTCCGTCGGCGGAATAGTTCCATTCGGGCGATTCCATGTCGTCGACGGAGACGAAGGTGGGCTCTCCGCCCATGGACAGACGCACGTCTCCGTTCACCAGATCCTGCTCCACCTGTTCGCCCAGTGCATTGATATCGGCCCACTGGGCATCGGTATAGGGTTTGGTGACCCGGGGATCCTCATGGATGCGGCGGACCGAATTGTCGAAGCTGAATTCCACTTCGCACTGGTCGGTGGCCCCGGTCACCGGCGCGGCGCTGACCGGATCGGGGGTGCAGGCCAAGGGGATGTGGCCTTCCCCGGCAAAGAGCCCCGAGGTGGGGTCGAGGCCGATCCACCCGGCCCCGGGGACGTAGACCTCGGCCCAGGCGTGAAGATCGGTGAAATCGGCCTCCGGCCCGGAGGGGCCGTCCAGGGATTTGAGGTCGGCGGTGAGCTGCACCAGGTATCCGGATACGAACCGGGCCGCCAGTCCCAGGTGGCGCAGAATCTGAACCAAGAGCCATCCGGTGTCCCGGCAGGAGCCCAGTCCCTTTTCGAGGGTTTGCTCGCAGGTTTGAATGCCGACCTCCAGCCGAACCGTGTAGGCGGTGTCTTTCCAGAGCCGCTGGTTGAGTTCGACCAGGAAATCGACCATCCGCTTTTCCGACCGGCCCACTTTGGACAGCCACTCCTGAAGGAGCGGTCCGTTCTCCTTTATTTCCAGATAGGGGATCAGCTCTTTTTTGAGCTGCGGGGTATAGGAGAAGGGGAAATTCTCGGCATACGCCTCCATAAAAAAATCGAAGGGGTTGATCACCGTCATCTCGGCCACCAGATCCACCTCGACATAGAGTTCCCTGGCCTGTTCCAGAAACACCACCCGGGCCAGATGGTTTCCGAAGGGGTCCTGCTGCCAGTTGATGAAATGATTTTCCGGACGGATGGTCAGGGAATAGGATTCGATGGGGGTTCGGCAATGAACCGCCGGCCGAAGGCGAAATGTATGGGGAGACAGCGATACCGGCCGGTCATAGGTGTAGTGGGTTTTGTGATTGACGGCGACGCGAATGGCCATGAACTCTCCTTTTTATGCCCGCCGGTAGCGGCCGGGATGCCGATGAATGCGGGTATTGGTGATTCAGAACACATCCGGATTTCTATTATGGTTCCCTGTGAAAAGCAAGTTCTATCCGTTGCACGCCCGTTGCCTGCCATGATCCGGAATCTGTGGCATACGGGTGAAATCGACATGGGTCGGACAACCGGAAGAACTCGGTATCACAAAAATGTAGATAATTTACCGCCGGTTTTACTTTTGTGTGTGTGTCTGGTATGCTCTCTGATCGATTCCATCATCCTTTTTTCGCCCATTCTCAAGGCATCGCTTCGACAAAGGGCATGGGAACAGGTATCGGGGTATGCTTTTTGCCGCTTTCCCTGTCTACGGTATCCATGGTTCAAAAAAAAGTGCGCCGTCTTGGCTGGAAAAAGGAATTTTCAATATCCAGGGCCGTTGCACAGGGCAATTCGAAACAGGAGGGGCAGGAATGAGTTTCAGCGGATATGATATCGGACCTTTTTATGATGAAATGTTCGCATCGCCGGCGGAACCGAGGGACGGCACCCGGCTGATGGTGGAAAAGATTGAATCGCTCCCGACCGGGGAGTTGAAGCGACGGCAGCGGACCGCGGAGCAGGCGCTCTTCGACTCCGGGATCACCTTCAATGTGTATGGCAGCGGCGAAGGCACCGAGAAGATCTGGCCTTTCGACATCATTCCCCGCATTGTGGAAGCCCGGGAATGGTACTGGATCGAAAAGGGCCTGCAGCAGCGGATTCGCGCCCTGAATCTCTTCATCGACGATGTCTACCACGACCAGAAAATCGTCAGAGACGGCCTGATTCCCCGCGATCTCATCCTTTCCGCGGAAGGCTACCTGAAGCCCTGCGCCGGTCTCAATCCTCCCGGACATATCTGGGCCCATGTCACCGGCACCGATCTGGTTCGGGATGAACAGGGCCGGATCTATGTGCTGGAAGACAACCTTCGGTGCCCCTCCGGGGTGTCGTACGTGATCGCCAACCGCCGGCTCCTGAAGCGCACATTTCCCGAGGTTTTTACCGCCTCCCGCGTCAAACCGGTGGATAATTATCCGGCGAAACTGCTCGACATGCTCTATTCCATCGCCCCGGCCGGGATGCGGACGCCGGTGGTGGCCCTGCTCACTCCCGGCATTTACAATTCCGCCTATTTCGAGCATTCTTTTCTGGCCCATGAAATGGGAATCGAGCTGGTGGAGGGCCGGGACCTGGTGATTCAGGACGGGTTTGTCTGCATGCGGACCACCCGGGGGCTGCAGCGGGTGGATGTGATTTACCGGCGGATCAACGACGAATTTCTCGATCCCAAGGCCTTTCGTGAAGATTCCCTTCTCGGGGTTCCGGGTATTCTGGAGGTTTTCCAGAAAGGCCGGGTGGCGATGGCGAACGCGCCGGGGACCGGGGTTGCGGATGACAAAGTGATCTATGCCTACGTACCCAAAATGATCCAATACTATCTGGGGGAAGAGGCGATCATTCCCAATGTGCCCACCTATCTGTGCTGGGAGGATTCGGCCAGGCAATATGTGCTGGACAACCTGGATACCCTGGTGGTCAAGGCGGCCAATGAATCGGGCGGGTACGGCATGCTCATCGGTCCGGTGTCCACCGCTTCCGAAAGGGACGCCTTTGCTGAAAAGATCAGGTCCAAACCGAGAAACTTCATCGCCCAGCCCGCCCTGGGCCTTTCCCGGTCGCCGGTCATCATCGGGGACGGGTTCGAGGGGCGGCATGTGGACCTGCGGCCGTTTATACTGTACGGCGAGGATATCTGGGTGCTGCCGGGCGGGCTGACCCGGGTGGCGCTTCGCAAGGGCTCTCTGGTGGTCAATTCTTCCCAGGGCGGCGGCAGCAAGGATACCTGGGTGGTGGACGGATCGGATGATACCGATGCGGGCCGGGAATCCACCCCGATGACACAGTCACAAACGCAAGACGGGAGCGGACCATATGTTGAGCAGAGTTGCTGAAACCCTTTACTGGATGAGCCGGTATCTGGAACGGGCCGAAAACATCTCCCGCTTTATCGAGGTGAGCTGGCACATGACCCTGGATCAGCCGGACCAGGAAGAGTGCCGGGAGTGGGGCGCCCTGGTCTCCACCACCGGAGACAATGCCAAATTTTACGAACGGTACAACGCCGCCATCAAGAAAAACGTCATCTCTTTTCTAATGTTCGACACCGAGTACCCCAATTCCATCATCTCCTGCCTGCGGGCGGCTCGGGAGAACGCCCGGACCGTCCGGGAGATCATTTCATCGGATCTCTGGGAGCAGATCAACGCCTTTTACCATATCATCGAAAGGGCCGGAAAAAACCAGGGTCACGTCTATGAAAACCCCTATGATCTGTGCCAGCAGATCAAACTTCGGGGCATGATGCTGGGCGGAATCGGCAACGACACCATGAGCCATGGTGAAGGGTGGCATTTCTGCCGCCTGGGACGCTATATGGAGCGGGCGGACAAAACCTCGCGGGTGCTGGACGTAAAATATTTCACCCTCCTACCCAGCCTCAACTACGTGGGCACCGCATACGACGACGTGCAATGGGCGGCCCTGCTTCGGGCCACCGACGCCCTGGATGCCTACCGGCAGGAATACGGCCGGATCAACCCGTCCAATGTGGCCGAGTTTCTGGTGTTCAGCCGGGAATTTCCCCGCTCCGTCCTGCACTGCCTCGAGGTGGCCCAGCATTCTCTGCATGCCATCAGCGGCACCCCCATGGGCGCCTTCCGCAACCATGCGGAGCAGATCCTGGGGCAGCTTTCCGCGGAACTGGCCTACACCAACATCAAATCGGTGTTTGAAAAAGGGCTGCACGAATTCAACGACCAGCTCCAGATCGAAATCAACCGCATCAACAACGCCATTTCCCGGAATTTTTTCGGATACGACCCCGAGGAGTTCAAAGAGGCGGGATAACGACGGGAGGTCGGTCCCGGTCTCAGTGACCGATCTCCTCCCACCAGATTCGCTCAAACCCGAGGGATACCACCGCATATCGCCGCAGTTTCAGATCGCCGTATTTTTTCACCGGTTAAACCCGAATCGCCCAGTTTGACATCCTTAAATTCGATCAGGATATCCAATATCGAAAATCGGTGCATATCCGGTCGAACGATCTTGGTCAGATCGGACTCTTCCCAAACCGGCGCGGGTGGAAAATTCGTGAGGATGCCCCTTAATTGATCGCAAGCAGCCGTTCCGTCACCTTGTGGTTGATATCGGCGGTTTTAAGTGAAATGCGGATAAATTGATCCGACAGCCCCTCGAAATTGGCGCAGTTGCGGATCAGGATGCGGTGGCGGGCCAACGCGTCGCAGATCTTCTCTGCGGTATGCCCCTGAAGGAGTCGAATCAGAATAAAGGATGTGCAGCTCGGGAAGGGGAGTAGGCCGGGGTGGCTTTCCAGATTCGCCGCCAGGCGCTGCCGTTCTTCCTTCAAAAATCGCCGGGTATGTTGAACAAAAGCATCGGTTTCCTCCCGATGGGTCATCAAATGAATCACCGCCTGCTGGGCCAGGCTGTTGACGCTCCAGGGCAGGAAATACCGTTTCATCTGATCGATAATGGATTCGGGCGCCGCCAGAAACCCGATTCGAAGACCCGGCACTCGAAATATCTTGGACATGGAATGCAGCACCACCGCATTCGGAAGGTCAGTTCCAAGCAGTGTGTGGTCTTCCTCCCGGTCCACAAAGGAAAGATAGGATTCATCGATGAGGAACCGGGTTTCTGGAAATGCCCGACACAGAGATTCAAGGGCATCACCGGTGATGAGTCGCCCGGTGGGATTGTTGGGATTGCAGATGAAAATGGTATCGAACCGGCCGGCATTCCGGGCCAGTTGGGCCATATCCGTTTGAAATCCGTCGGCTTCCT
>JBEPWQ010000262.1:0-5710 GCA_041642315.1 Desulfobacteraceae bacterium
CTTTTACCATTTTTTGGGCAATGTCCGTGGCCCGGTGCAGATCGTTCTGGGCGCCTGTCGACACCTCGCCGAAAACAATTTCCTCTGCAGCCCTGCCCCCCAGCAAAACGGCCATCCGGTCCAGCAGCTCCTGCCGTGTCATCAGATAGCGGTCTTCCGTGGGCAGCTGCAGGGTATAGCCCAGCGCCGAAATTCCCCGGGGGATGATCGAAATTTTGTGGACCGGATCCGTCGTGGGCAGCGATTCCGCCATCAGGGCATGGCCCGTTTCATGGAAGGCAACGATCTCCTTTTCTCTGGGGTTCATCAGCCGATTTCGCTTCTCCAGGCCGGCGATGACGCGGTCGATGGCCGCATCGAAATCCGCCATTTCGACGGCGGGTTTGTCTTTTCTGGCGGCGAGAAGGGCGGCTTCATTAATGATGTTGGCGATATCCGCACCCACCATGCCGGGGGTCCGAGCGGCCAAAACGTCCAGTTGCACATTCGCCGCCAGTTTAACGTTTCGGGAGTGGACCCTGAATATCGCCTCGCGACCTTTCAAACCGGGTCTGTCCACGAGTACCTGCCGGTCGAAACGTCCGGGCCGAAGCAGGGCCGGATCCAGAATTTCCGGCCGGTTGGTCGCGGCAATGATGATAACGCCTTTTCGGGGATCAAACCCATCCATTTCGGTCAGAAGCTGATTGAGGGTCTGCTCCCGTTCATCATGGCCTGCGGTGATGGAGCCGATGCCTCTGGCTTTTCCGAGGGCGTCCAGTTCATCTATGAAAATAATGCTGGGCGCTTTGCTTTGGGCCTGGGCGAACAGGTCGCGCACCCGGGCGGCGCCGACCCCCACAAACATTTCCACGAAATCGGAGCCGCTCAGGCTCAGAAAAGGCACCCCGGCTTCACCGGCCACCGCCCGGGCCAGCAGGGTTTTTCCGGTTCCCGGAGGTCCCACCAGCAGAACGCCTTTCGGGATTCGGCCGCCAAGATTTTGATATTTTGACGGATTTATCAAAAATTCGATGATCTCTTTGAGCTCTTCTTCCGCCTCATCCACACCGGCGGTGTCATCGAAGGTCACCCTGGTTTCATCTTCTACATACACCTTGGCGTTGCTTTTTCCGATCGACATCAGGCCCCCGCCTGCCCGTTCTCCGATTTTATTAAAGAAAAACCCCCAGATGGCAAAAAAGATGAGAATCGGGACAATCCAGGACAGCAGGCTTTTAAACCAGGTGCTTTCGATCTCAGCCTGATAGTGAATACCGTGTTCTTCAAGGAGATCGATCAGATCCGGATCGGCCATTCGAATCGTGATAAAATAGCCTTCTTCCTGCTGCATCGAATCGAATTTTCGCCTGACAGCCGCTGGATTGTCCCTCAGGGCGGCCATGGATTCGGATGCCCCGGGCCGGAGCTTTCCGCGAATGAGACGGTCCGAGATCAGGAGATGATCGACCTTCTCCTCCTGGACCAGTTTTCTGAATTCGCTGTAGGTGATATCTTCGAACTGCTTCAGCAGAAAAAATTCCTGGAGAAATATCAGCGCAAAAAATGCCGCCAGAAAATACCAGATGGAAAATCGCGTTCTTTTTTCCATGGCCGCACCCTCCTCCGGACACAGTCCACCTCATCCCCGCTGTGGTTACAGGGTCCATTTGGATGAATTTTTTATCTTTGGAATAAGGAACCCGGATTTCCGGGTGCCGGATCTTTCCGGCAGGATGTGTTACCCCTTGGATACGGGGATTTTCTTCGGCATGTTCTGTTCCGCCTTCGGCAGAATCAGCCGAAGAACGCCGTCTGTGGATACGGCTTGAATGCGATCCGGATCGATCGCTTTGGAGAGGGTGAACTGCCGGTAGTAAGTGCCGATCTCGAATTCGATCTTCAGGTCCTGTTCATCCGGACCTTCCCAGGGCTTCACCTCTCCGGACAGGGTGAGTGTATTATTTCTCAGGTCGATAGAGATATCCTCGGGAGCGACACCCGGCATATCCGCAAGTAGGGTGATTTCCCGGTCGGTTTCAAAGATATCCACTGCCGGTCTGAAGATCAGACCGGCCCGGGTATGCTCCAGAGGAGAATCAACCGTCTGCTTTTCTTTGGCTTGCAATGCGTTGGTATTCCCCATGGTGAATCCCTCCTTTCACATGCAAATCCCGAAATCATTTTTCCGCTTCGCAATCTTGGGCGGTTTTGAGGTCCGGCGGATCAGCCGCTTTGGACCTCGATCTTTTTGACTTGTGATTCCGGCAGCGCTTTCCGGGGAAGCGTGACCGTAAGAACGCCCTTTTTGAACTTGGCCTGGATACCGTCCTGGTCGACATCTTCCGGAAGCGATAGGACCCGCTGGAATGCCCCGTAGGATCGCTCCATCCGGTAGAAATCTTTTGCTTTGTCCTCTTTTTCCTGCTTCTTTTCACCCCGAATCGTCAGGGTGTCATCGGCGATTTCCAGATGGACGTCTTTTTCATCCACACCGGGTACCTCGACCGACACCGTGTAGGCATCATCGGATGCGCCCAGATCCAGGGTGGGTTTCAAAATGCCTTCGTTCAGACGCGGCATCAGCGGCATATCACTCACCCACGGCGCCAGTCCGAAGCCGCGGTACATGTCTTCGAACAGCCCGTCAATATCCCGGTGAAGCTGATCGACGGGATCGCCAGCATCATACCTGCCTTTTCGCCGGCGATGCCGTCGAACCGGTACCATTTTGCCGATATTTTCCTCTTCTTTTTTGAACCAGTTCCAGGGAACCCATTTTTTGAGATCCATAATCGCACCTCCTTTTCTGAGTTATGGAATGATTATTTTGGCTAAAAAATAATGCGACAAAAAAATCTGTCAAGAGAGTCTTATTCGGTTTTAAAACATTGGTTTATATATTTTAGAACTCTGATTGCATTCAGAGCATTCAGAGCATTCAAGCATCTCAGGATCTGAAAATGATGGATTCCCGGAAGTGGAGGCCGGAAATAATTTACCCTTACTGTTCAGATCCCGCCACCAGAAACGGAAGCGGCTGATTTGCAAAAGCCGGTTGAGCCGAAATCAATTCTCAGCCTGAAAAACTAAATAAAAGCGTGGGTTTTCCATCCGATTCTTTTCTCTTTTATGCGGACTTTTGCATCTTTGAACAGGGTATAGTTGTCTAACAATCTGACAATGTGTTTTTTCGCCTTGGCTGGATCGCTGACTCTGAAGTATAGGTATATCTTTTGATTCTTCACCCGGCCACCTACCCATTTGCCAACTCTTGGTCCGGACAGAGAGGTGTTGATATTCACTCCCAGCTCCTGACGGAGATGTTCATAGTCGGGGTATGAGTCGACATTGGCATTTTTTAAATCAATAATGAGAATAATTACTTTAAAAAGCTCTATCCATTCCACTTTGATGCTCCTCCACCCGAATGAATGTTAAATCATAATCAAACACAATTCCTCATTCACCTTCTTTAATGCCTCATCTGGAATATGGATGTCTTCGGCTTCCACCCCTGTAATTTCCGCCTTCACCGTGAAATCCTTTTTCCCTTCCAAAACGTCCATTTTGAGGATAACTTTTCTCGGCAAAACTCCCCGTTCGGCAGAAAAGGTTCTCCTCGGAAACGATCGAAGTAATGGCTATATTTTTACCTGAATTCAGAAGCTTATCCTCCTATACTTTTTCACGGTACAAGATTGGTTATCGGTTCAACTCCTTGTTGAGGGTACGGAAAAACTCGTGCCGGAATTTAGCTAAATAAATTTTAAGGAAGAAAACCGGAAGGGATGGTTTGGAACTAGACCTGGATTTGTAACTTGAGCTGATATTTCAAACTTTGTTCCCTATCCCCTCCGAACAGTTCTCAATCCGCAAGGAATATTGAAGCTTTTCTAATAATATCATCAAGTACGGTATTTTTACCACAATCATAATTATACCTCTTTTTGTGTCAAGAAGCAAAAACCGAAATCCGCCTTTGCTTTATTTGAATTGACCCGTCCTAAATTGAAATTATATTTTTAAAAAATTTCTGCCGCGATGATCAGAATGGAGATGTAGATGAAGATGGAAACCATCAACGCCGCCATGATACAACACGCCCGAATGATCGCCGAAGAAATATGTGCAACTGCCGTAATGATCTATGTGGATGTCATCAAATCCAGGGACAAACTCGTTTCTCTTCTAAAAGAGAGCCATTGCATTCTGGCTGCTCGCGATCCGGAAGTTATGGAAGAATTATCTGATTTGGGCGAATGCGATGATCGGATCATTCCGGTGCCTTACATGAATCTTTCCCGTAACAGCCAGATCAAAGTGGCGGCCATTCTAGCGCTGTCGAAAGGAATAATCAATAACAACGACCGTCTGGTCTGCCTGTCCGGCTCTCTGAAGCACGGGATTCTGGACAGTCTGCTGATTCTGGATGTGGGACGTGAATTCGAGATGTTTTCTGCCCATGAACTGGGTTTCACGCGTCAGATCGAGAAGCCTCACGTATTTGACCGGATGCTCACCCTCGCATTGGAATTGGCTGAGGAAGGAAAAGAAGGAAAACCGATCGGCACCATTTTCGTTCTTGGGGATCATGAAAAGGTAATGGAGTTCTCTTCGCAAATGATCATCAATCCTTTTGGCGGGGTGCCTGAAAATCAAAGGAACATTCTCGATCCCGGACTGAAGGAAACCATTCGTGAATTTTCGGCGATTGACGGGGCTTATATCATTCGAGAAGACGGAACTATACTGGCGGCAGGACGAGATCTGAAGGCATTCGTTGATAATTTGGACTTTCCGCAGGGCCTCGGAGCTCGGCACCGCGCGGCGGCGGGAATCACAGCGATTACAAAAGCCATAGCGGTAGCCATTTCAGAATCTACGGGAGATGTACGCGTCTTCAGCCAGGGACGAATTTTCATGGAGATTGAAAAGGCCAGAAAAGGAGCGTTTTAAAAATTTGGGCTGATTCCTTGTTTGATTGACAAAACAGGGCTCTTAATTTTTCGATAAGAAAACCGTTATCAATATGATTTTCTTTTTTAAACGATTACCTCCTTGAAACCGCCCTTGAGGGCGTGGCCGGCAGATCTCGGTGCCCTTTCCTTCATCCTCATATTCCCTTTCCTCTATTCGTTTGCAGCGGTTTCTATATTGAGGGTATAAAGGAAATAATCCCATAGAATTGCACACGCCGCACCCTTGAAAACATCCAGATAGTTCCGGGTCATCCTGACCATCCTTCAAAAATCCTGAGCATCCTGATTCAAAACAGCACCGCTTTTTCTCGGTGAGTACCGCCCCCGGACTACGGTTCCGAGGCGACCTTCCACCGTGACATCGGCCCTTCCCCCCGAATTTCCACCCCTATCTCCCGAAGCCAATCGGCGACCACCGTATTGCTGTTGTGGTCCAGTGAATATGGCTCGGGATGGCGGACGAACTCCAGATCGAAGGCGGGGTTGTACCGGGGGGCGGCTTCGGCTTCCGTGAAAATCTTCTCCAGGCGGTCTCTCAGGCGGGTCACCTGGTCGGTTTCGGCCGACAATGGGTAGAGATGTTCGATCGGCACCAGCACATACCGGCGTACCGAGGCCGGGGTCGGGGATGCGGGCAGCTTTTTACGCCCCAGGCCGGCCGGACTGGGGCCGAAGAGGGCGCGGCTTCCCTGGGTGATGCCGGTTTGCCGCAGGACATACCAGTCCCAGTCGCCGTAGGTGTATCGGAC
>JBEPWQ010000263.1:0-5707 GCA_041642315.1 Desulfobacteraceae bacterium
TCGATCTGGTCTATGCCGGAGGGTACTTCGCCATGGTCTCTCTGGATCAGGTGGCACGAATCGGGTTGAGTACCAGCCCCCAGCGCAACCCCCGGCTGATCGAACTGGGGATGGCGGTGATCGAGGCGGCCAACCGGCAGCTGACGGTGACCCATCCCACCCGGCCCGAGGTGACGACGGTGGATGTGACCGAATTTTACGATCCCGCCGGTCATGAGGAAGGCCGGGGCAAAAGCATCGTCATTTACGGGGAATCCCACATGGACCGGTCCCCCTGCGGCACCGGCACCACCGCCAAGATGACGCTGCTGCATTCTCGGGGCGCCCTGGCCGTAAACCAGCCCTATCTCAACGCCGGTCCTCTGGGCACCCGGTTCGAGGGCCGCATCCTGGAGGAGATCAGGGTGGGCGACCACCCGGCGGTGGCGGCGGAAATCAGCGGCAGCGCCCAGATCACCGGCTATCATGAATTCGTCCTGGACCGCCAGGACCCGTTCCCCGAAGGATTTATTCTATGAACATCGTGGCCGACCTGATCCTCTACAACGGCGATATCCGCACCCAGAATCCCGCCGATCCGAAAGCAAAGGCGGTGGCCATATCCGAAGGTCGGATTCTGGCGCTGGGAGACAACCGCAAAGTCAAGGCATTGGCCGGTGCCGGCACCGACCTGGTGGACCTTCAGGGACGGCTCTGTCTGCCGGGGTTTATCGATTCACATTTTCATTATTACGACTGGGCTCTGGGAAGGCGGAACCTGGAGCTGGCGGGAATAAAAAGCTTCGCAGAGTTCATTCGTGCGGTCGCCGAGACCGCCCGCAAGCTCCCGCCGGGCGACTGGATTCTGGGCCAGGGCTGGAACGAGGCCGACTGGCCTGAAAATCGGCTCCCGACCCGCCACGATCTCGACCCGATCTCCCCGGATCACCCGGTGATGCTCTGGCGATGCGACCTGCACCTGGCGGTGGTCAACTCCAAAGCCCTGGCGCTGGCCGGCATCGATGACAGTACTCCCGATCCCCAGGACGGGATCATCGTCCGGGATGAATCGGGCACGGCCACCGGGGTGCTTCGGGAAATGGCCCCCAACCTGATCAAACCGGTCATTCCGGCCCTCACCCCGGATGCCATTCTTTCGGCCATGCGCGACGGCATGCCCGCCCTGCATGCATTGGGGCTGACCGGGGTGCATGATGTCCGGATTCCCGGCGGGGTGGAGTGGAGGGATGCCTTCACCGCCTGGCAGCGGCTTCGGGCGGCCGATGAACTGAATCTTCGGTGCTGGGTGGGGATTCCGTCGGAGCGGCTGGAGGAGGCCGTCGGACTGGGTATCCGCAGCGGCTTCGGGGACGACCGGCTCCGCATCGGCCAGGTCAAATTCTTCGGAGACGGGGGCATGGGGGCCCGCACCGCCTGGCTTCTGGAACCCTATCTGGACGGCGGCACCGGCATGTGCACCTACCCCATCGAAGAACTGGAAGCCGCCATTCGCCGGGCCGACCGGGCCGGGCTGGCGGTCATGGTCCATGCCATCGGCGACCGGACCAACCGGGAACTGGTCCGGATCTTCGAGCGGATTGAAACATCACGGGTCGAGGCCGGTGAATCGGCACCGGCCCCGCCGGTCCTGCCCCACCGCATCGAACACGCCCAGATGATCCGTCCGGAAGACATCGCCCGAATATCGCGCCTCCCGGTAGCGGTTTCGGTCCAGCCCCACAACATGATCCTCGATATCAACATGATCGACCGGTGCGTGGCCGAGCGGGGCCGGTTCACCTACCCCTACCGGCAACTCATCGACGCCCGGGTGCCGGTGATGCTCAGCTCCGACTGCCCGGTCTGCAGCCCGGACCCGCTGGTGGGCATCCACGCCGCCGTCACCCGCCGGCGGGCCGACGGCACCCCCGAAGGAGGCTGGTACCCCGAACACCGCATCACCGTCGAAGAAGCCGTCCGCGGCTACACCGTCATCCCGGCCGCCGCCTACCGCATGGAAAACGAACTCGGCACCATCACCCCCGGCAAACGGGCGGATATGATCGTCCTGGACCGGAATATCTTCGATATCGACCCGATGGAGATCATCGATGCGACGGTGGATGTCACGGTGTTTGATGGGGAGGTGGTCTTCCAGAAAAATTGAGTTATGATTCACCGCGGTGGTTTGGTTACATGTCGAGGAAACCCATAGATCCTTACAAGCGGACCAGCGGCATCAGGCAGCCCCCTCCCGAAGGGCTTGCTTGATCCGATCCCGGGCATCCTGGGGCAGCACCGGTGAGGCATTCGGGTCGGGTCGATGGGTGGCGAGGCTTCGGCTGGCCTTTCGCAACAGCGCCAGCTGTTTTTCGAAGCGGGAGCAGTATTTGCACATGAGCAGATGCATCCGCATTCTCATCCGCTGAATCAGCGGCAGATCCCGGTCCATGGAATCGGACACCATTCGGGTCACCTCTTTGCAGTCGGGAATCAGTCCGAACATCATTTTACTCCTTACCCTCGCCGTTTATCCAGTTTACCTCCAGACAGCGCCGAAGCTGCATGCGCGCCCGGTAGAGCATGGTCCAGCTGTTGGTCGGGGAAATATCCAACTCCTTACATAATTCTTCTGTGCTCATTCCATCGATTTCCCGCAGGGTGAAGGCTTCGGCCAGGTCGACCCATGTCTCCGGAGAGTCGTTCCGGTCATTGGGCGGTGACGGGTTCGTGGTCATCGGTTTTTTCGTTTCCGGTCCAGGATCCGCCGAATAGATCGCGATATATTCTCCTTCAAAATCGGTTTCATGATCAATTCTTGAATCCCGAGTTCTCCGGCCCTCTCCTCGGTGATCTGGTCGCTGAAACCGGTGCACATGATCACCGGAATACCGGGCCGACACCGAACCAGTTCCCGGGTCAGCTGAATACCGGTCATGCCGGGCATCGTGAGATCCGTGATCACCAGGTCGAAATCATAGGGCCTTTCCGAGAAAACAGACAGGGCGGTCCGGCTGTCATTTTGGGTGGTCACCGTATACCCGAGCCGCGTCAGCATCTGCTGACCCATGCTCAGAATCGCCTCTTCATCGTCGATCAGAAGAATCCGCTCCCGGCCCCTGGGAAGATCGACATCCGGAATGGATGTGATTTCATCGGTATCGGTATCGACAATGGGTAAAAAGATGCGGAACTCGGTGCCCCGGCCCGGCTCGCTGTCGACCAGGATATCACCGCCTCTGTTTTTGACGATGCCGTGTACCATCGAAAGCCCCAATCCGGTCCCTTTGCCCTTTTCTTTCGTGGTAAAATAGGGCTCGAAAATGCGCTCGAGATCGAACGGGAATATACCGATTCCGTTGTCTCGGACCGTCAGACAGTTATAGGGGCCGGGAACAAGGTCTCGACCGACTGTGATGTCGGCATTCAGATCCACGGAAGAAAGCATCACCTCCAGCGTGCCGCCGGTCTCCTGCATGGCATGGTAGGCATTGGTGGACAGGTTGATAATGACCTGGTAGATTTGGGTCGGGTCCGCCAGCACCTGACCGCTGGTCTCGTCGATATCCGGTTGAATGCGGATATTGGCCGGGAAGGAGGATCTCAGAAATTTCAAAGCCTCCTTGAGAATCGGCTGCATTCGAATGGGGCGAACCTCCTGTTCGGTCCCGCGACTGAAGGCCAGTATCTGCTGAATCAGGTCCCGTGCCCGATAAGCCGCCTTCAGAATCTGGTTGATATTGCGCCGGGCGGTGCTGTTCTTCGGTACATCCTCCAGAGTAATCTCGGAGTACCCGATGATGGGAAATAAAATGTTGTTGAAATCGTGAGCAATGCCGCCGGCCAGAGTGCCCATGGCCTCCATTTTCTGAGCCTGGCGAAGCTGCTTTTCCAACTGGTTTCGCAGGGTATTGTCCCGGGCGATGGAAGAGACCCCAACGATTCGGCCGTTGCGGTCCTTGATGGGAGAAATGGTCAGGGAGACCGGTATCGGATGGCCGGTTTTGGACAAGCGAACCGTCTCGAACTGTTTCACCCGCTCATCCCGGGCGGCCCTTTCGAATACACGGATATTTTCATCCAGGCGATCCGGCGGAATAATGATGGAAATATCTTTCCCAATGGCCTCTTCAGCCCTGTAGCCATACATCTTTTTGGCCCCGGCATTCCAGGTCAGAATGACGCCGTCTAAAGATTTTCCGATAATGGCGTCTTCGGAAGATTCCACAATAGCGGCCAACCGCAGCACCTCTTCCTGGGCGATACGGCGCTCGGTAATATCCTCGGCCGTGCCCACCGTCCGGAACTCCTCGGCCTTTTCCGGCACCGGATAAGAACGCGCCCGAATCCAGCGGACCGCACCTTCGGGCCGGATGATCCGGTATTCCTCGTCAAAAGAACCGGTTCCCGAGGTCCAGGATTTATCCACCGCCTCCCGCACTCGATCCCGATCCTCGGGATGTATCGCTTCCAGAAATGATGTCGGGTCTTGGTAAAGGGTGTCCCGGCTGCGCCCCCAAATTTCCTCATATGCCGGGCTCACGTAGAGCATCCCATGCCGGTTTCGCAGCCAAAAGAGTTCTTTGATGTTTTCGGCCAACTGGCGAAAGCGCTCCTCGCTTTCCCGGAGCGCCTGTTCGGCCCGTTCTCGCACCAGGATGTGCCGCCACTCCCGAAGTATCCGCTCGGCGATCCGCGGCATAATGGCCATGGACCGGTCTGATTTGACTACATAGTCGAGCGCCCCGGCCTTGAGACTTTTGACCGCCACCTCCTCATCCCCGTCGCCGGTCATGACGATGACCGGGAATTCTTTTCCGTTTCCGCTGGGAGGAATCAGATCCACTCCCTTGCCGTCCGGAAGCCAGAAATCGGTAATGACCAGATCGGGTGAACGTTGTCGGATCTGGAAAAATGCTTCACCGAGATTCCGGGCCAGATTCAACGTCATTGGGTGATGCCAGTCTTTGAATGCTTTCCGAATTTCCAGGATATGGGCGGGTTCGTTCTCTACCAGCAAAACCGAAACGGTTTCATCCTTCATATTACCTCCGGTGTGCAAGGTTCTTAATCCACCGGTTTGCGGTTTTCATCCATTCCATGAAAACCTGAATTCCAATCAAATGGCCCAGTAATTTCTGCCTTAAAATCGGCTTTGTCAATATCGGCGCATCGATCCAAGCAACGCCTCTTGAAAACGGCATGATCCCGATCCATTATAAAAATGAAACAGATGCCGGTGCGAAGGAGTCGAATACGGATTTCAAGGCCGTTCGAAATAGGTGTGAACGTGTGCGTTTCCTAGCATTTCTCCGACGCACAGCCAGAACCTGAAAAAGGATGGTATCGATTTTACGAAACCGGCATGCAAAAGGAGGTTTCCATGCGACTATTATTTTGGATTTTCTTAGCGGTATTGGCGGTTTTCTTCATTTCAACCGCACATGGGGAAATTTATTCCTGGACGGATGAAAACGGGGTCAGAAATTTCTCCAATGTCAAACCGCCCTGGAGCGAATTATCCGGGGCGGGAAAACTGAATGAAATCAAAGAAATACCCTACGACAGGGAGGCCGATCTGAACCGAATGGTATCCGAACGACTGGCCGGAGAGGAGCGCCGCCTCGATCTTCTGAAGCAGCAACAGGCATTGGCGGAAAAACGGCTTCGGACAGCAAATCGGAAAGCCGAAGCGGTCATCGCGGAAGTCGAGGACCTTTCACAAGAA
>JBEPWQ010000264.1:0-5688 GCA_041642315.1 Desulfobacteraceae bacterium
AATAGGAATCCAGAATCGCTTGAAACTCTTCATTCACCGCTTGATACGCCTCTTCAGGCCCCTTTTCTTCCGACAGGGTATGGTATCTTTCCATTCCCCTATTCATCATGGCGAAGGCCCTGTTCTCGGCTTTTTCGGAAAAATACAGCACCCCCGACACCACGATCACGATCGCAAAGAGAACCCCCAGTCCGGCCGCGATTTGGGCTTTATGCTCCAGCACATACCGCACAAGGCCTTGTGAAAAAGTAAGAAATTCATCCGGTTCCTTTAACAGCTGTTTGCGCGTTTTTTTCTTTGCCATGACTCCTCCCTATCTGTTCTTCCAAAATGAACGGCCGCGGGCGACTTCGCCCGAATGTTTTTTCTGGGATTGGACACCGAAAAATCGGTTTGGACCGGACTACCAGACCAGCGTCCGATGAATCCATCCCACATCCCCGTCGGCGTGGCGAATGTGCAGCCATTCCCCTTTTTGTTCCAGGACTTTGAAGGGGACCCCTCTTTCAACGGTAAAAATGACCTCATGATCGGTCCCCGGTCCGGACCTCACATTGCACTTGTCCTTTTCCACGATGACCGCTTTATCGCCGTTCACCAGTTTCCCATATATCCACCCCTTGTCCCCTTCGAAATCGGTAAAATAAAACCATCCTCCGGATTTCTGAAGGACATCTACGGGATGGTATTTCTCTAGTTTCCACAGCAGTTTATACTGCGTTCCGGGCCCGGACCTGACATTGGCCAGCTCGACATCGACGGCAACACGCTCCGCGCAGGCCACGGCGGCCCAAAACACCACGAGGCCGGCGAGGCAGATTGATTTCAACTTCATCTTTAAAAATCCTCCATGGAAATCGCCTGTTGATAACTGCGGATCAGGCCTGGAAAAACTCAATTTGTGGCAACCGGACACAGGTCAGCTTGTTGCCGTAGACGGCTCCGGTATCGATCCCGATTTTATTGGGCATCACCAGCGGCTCTGTAAACGGAGTATGCCCGAAAACCACCTGCTTTTGAAAATTATAGGTCGAATAGATGAATTTTTCCCGAATCCAGAGCAGATCTTCACTGCTTTGACGTTCAAGGGGCACATTTTCCTTGAGACCGGCATGGACAAAGATGTACCCCTCGGTTTCATGAAAAAGCATCAGGGAGGACAAGAAATGGCGGTGCGCGATCGGAATGGGATAAGGCTCTTCTTCGACCGAATGCGCCAGGTAGTTTTCCAGTGTCTGCTGCCCCCCGTTCATCAGGTAAACGGTCCGGTCCACCCCGTTCAGATAGAGTTCGAGCATCTCTTCGTGATTTCCCTTGAGGAAGACGGCATGGTTGTACCGGGCTTTCAGACGGACCAGATATTCCATCACCTCAAAGGAGCTGGGGCCCCGGTCGATATAGTCGCCGAGAAACACCAGGATATCGTGAACCGGATCGATTTCCGGTTCGATCTGGTCCATGAGGGCGTGCAGTTTGTCCAGACAGCCGTGGATATCCCCAATGGCATAAATATTCCCCATGGGTCAGGACAGCATAAATACCCGTCGGGGTTTGTCGAGGCGGGTAAGCCCTTCTTCTTCCGCAGCCTGAACAGCCGATTCGAAATCTTTTTTTGAGGGATATTTATCCAAACCCTTCACCCGTGCCGCATCTCCGCAGGGTCTGTATTGCGGCATGATATTGACGTAGCTGTTGATTGAGATTTTCTGTGCGATAAACCGCATGATTTCCCGTGTGCCGGCCAGTCCGTCGGGCAATACCAGATGACGAATCAACAGCCCCTTCAAAGCAAGCCCTGATTGATCGATGACCAGGTCGCCCACCTGTCGGTGCATTTCCCGAAGTGCGCTCCGGGCCGCTTCCGGGTAATCCACCGCATCGCAGCTTTCCCGGGCGATATCCGAATTCCAGAATTTGAAGTCGGGCATGTAAATATCGAAAACGCCCTCCAGTATCCTTAGGGATTCCGTCCGATCATACGCGCTGGAATTATAGATCAAAGGTACTTTCAATCCTTTTCCCACAGCGATTTCCAAACCGGCCAAGATTTGAGGGATCACATGCGACGGGGTGACGAAATTTATATTGTGGCATCCCCGGCTCTGGAGTTCCAGCATGATCTGGGCCAATTCTTCCGGCTCGACCTGTTGCCCCTCGGCCTCATGGCTGATGTCGTAATTCTGACAGAACCGGCACATCAGGTTGCAGTGGGTAAAGAAAATCGTGCCCGACCCCTGAGTGCCCACCAGGGGTTTTTCTTCCCCGAAATGAGGTCCATAGCTGGATACCCACGCCCGGCGCCCGGTTTTGCAGATGCCGATCTCCCCCTCCAGCCGGTTGACCTGACACCGCCGCGGGCAAAGGGTGCAGGAAGTCATCTCTTCCCAGGCCTGGGTTACCTTATTTGAAAGATATCCCTTCTCGAATGTCTTGATGTAGACCGGTTCCACCGATGCCATCATTATTTCTCCGGGCGCACCAGAATTTTTTGCGCCATTCCCCGGCCCAGGGCGTAGCGTTTTCGGTCCAGGGCGACCACCAGCTGCCCTTTTCCGGAATTGGAAATCACCTCCACCTTATCGCCGACACGGATTCCCATGCTGACCAGCCGCATCCGCGACGTGAGGCCGCCGGTCAGTTCGCGAACGGTCAATACCTCTCTCGGTTTGGCCATCGTCAGGGGAATCAGCGGCCCCGGCTTACCCAGGCAATTTCCACAGATGCCGTAGATCTTCAGCCCGTGCTGCAGCATATGGAACCCCCGGGAACCGGCGATCCGCATCTGCAGGTCTTCCAGATCATCATCCTTGAACTCGATAATCTTTCCGCACCGGGTGCAGATCATATGATCGTGGTGCTGCCCCAGATGGCGATGTTCGTAGCGTACCGCCCCGTTGTCGAACTCATTTTTCTGAGCAAATCCGAAACGGCACATGAGATACAGGGTATCTGTAACAAAATTTACATCAAAATCAAAGCCGTTCTTGCAAAGGAGGGATACCAGTTCCTGAACGGTGACATGATGCTCCGTTCCCAGAAACACTTCGAGGATCTTAAACCGATCCTCGAAGTGGTCGATATTTTCATGTTCGAACAGTTCCTTGAACTGCTCTTTTTCCTGATGATGGAGCTGCTTCATGGGCTGGAAAGAGCGTTGTAAATCTCAGTGGACATAAAAATCCGGCCGTCGAAACGGACGGCATTCTCAAGTTCTATCGCGTGGCTCCGGGAATCTCATAAGTGGTACAGGAACCGCTGGAGCACTTGCGATCTTCCGTCTTGACTCCGGATGAACCGCCGGCGCCGGCGCCGGCAACAGCGAAATTGGTTGTACTGAGGATTCTTTCAAAATTCTCGGAACCGCATTTGGGGCACTCCATTTCCACGTCCTCTTCTGAACTGCGGGTCACCAGAATCTCAAAGAATTCTTCACACTCCAAACATTTGAATTCATAAATCGGCACGTCTTACTCCTTTGATCATGTGATTGATAGCGTCGATCTTTCATAATTATCACATCTTACCAACTCAGGAAAGAAGAAAGAGATAGACAAACCGGGGATCCAGATTCTTGCCCGCCACATTTCCATACTCTTCCTCGATTTCCTTGAAAAGCGCCTCCAGAATACCCTGGAATCGGTCGGCGATATCCGCGTCCGAAAGCCGCGTTACTCGCGACAACCAGTGTAAAAAGTCGGTTCTTTCGGAATCCTTTATTCTTCGAAACTCGGCGCCGCCCATCCAGATGTTTTCATACCATCGCCTGAATTCCCGGGATGGAATCGGCGCGAGGGTGTCCGAAAATCCGAGCCGATTTCGGACCCAGAGGGTCAACAGAACATTTTTCCAGGTCAGGTGCTTGCCGGGTATCGGATCAACCGGAACGTCCATCAGAGACAGCAGGCCGTCCATGGCCTGAATCTCCGCAAGAGTTTGCTCGGTGGTGAGGATTTCATCAACGGAATAAAACTCGCGGTACATCTGGTCCCCGGTTCGGTAATTGTCAAAGTAAAGCGGCCGTTTGATCAACAGTCCGCCCAGAACTCCGAGCCATTCTTCGCCCCAGAAACTGGGCGGCAAACGCCGTTCATGGAACCAACTTTCCTTTCGCCACTGTTCCGTCCGCCACTTCAGGTTCAGTGCCCGGCCATATCCCACCCGGAAAATCCGGTCCAGCGGGTATTCCTGAATCGCACCCGCCACCCGGCCGGATCGGTTCCCGTCATCCCCGGGTATCAGCCCGTCCAGACCGATGCTCACATATCCGCATACCTTGGCGACGATATCCTTGAGTTCTTCTCGGTCGCGGATCCGCCGTTGGTCGGCGGCGATCACCTGGTTGCACAGACCGGCGAATTCGGATTGGAGCCCCTCCATATCATCGGCGCCTTCCAATTTTTTCAGTGCCTGGGCGAAAAGGTTGTCTTGTGACATCATTTCAGCCGCATAAAAAGATACCGGAAAACCGGGAGCCGAATCCCGGCGGACGAAGGACCGCTTCCCGGAGGGATGATCCATAGCCGACCGGCTCAGGGGCTGGTAGATTCCGATCGCCTCCTCATAAGGCAGAAACCCTTTTTCGGCCCGCCGGACATTTCGAAGCCTCAAGGCCTCCTCTTCCGCTTCGGCCGGAATGATCTCCCTCGATTCCAGCAGCATCTCCTGAAATCGAAGATGGTCATAGTCGGACAGGCGCTTCAAAAACATTCCTAAGAAAGCATCTCGAATACCCTTTAGGCCGGCATCCGATTCCGGGAAAAAGGGGCTGTCGGATATCCGCAGGTAAAACACATCATCGTCGGTAAAAAACCCTTCCCCCAGATCAGAGGGATCCTGGTCGTGCTCTCGAATCGCCAAATCGATATTTTTGAACAGATAATATTCGAAAAGCGCGCTGTTCTCTTCGGCGGCCCACCGAACCAGTCGATCGGGGTCCGCCGTCGACAGAAGATAAAGCCATCGGGTCAACGCGGGAAGATCGATCCGGTCTCCGTCCCAGATTTCGGCATCCAGAATAAATTCCCACTGACGGGTCGAAGCCAGCGTCAGAAGATCTCCGGCATCGGCCACACCGATGTCATGCAGAAACAGGTAGAAATCCTCCTCGGAAAAGGAATGGACCAGGGCCGCCGGATGCCGCTCCGAAAAAATCCGATCCATCGCCGCTTCCGCAGGCATCGAAAGAAGCGCCCGCCGTTTTTCGGATAGGGCCCGGGCTCGAATCAGGGCCTGTTCTTGAACCTTTTTTTCATTCATTCGAAGATGGTATTCATTATGCGAAACCTTGTCAACATGAGGCCGGCGCCTTCACCGGTCGGGTCGCAAACTTGAGCAACAGCAGCATTCCCGGAACGGCCATCAGGGTGCAAAAATAGAAAAACCATTCCCATCCCAGAAACTTGGCCAGAAATCCGGTGGGGGCGGAGGCCAATACCCGGGGAATACCCATCAGACTGCTGAGCAGGGCGTACTGGGTGGCGGTGAACCGTTTGTCGGTGATGCTGGCCATGAAGGCGGCATAGGCGGCGGTACCCATGCCGCCGCTCAGGTTTTCAAAGGCGATGACCCCGCACAGGGCCGGCAGGCTGTGGCCGATCCGGGCCAGAATTGCAAACCCCATGGTGGACACCATCTGAAGGAAACCGAAGATCCACAGGGATCGGTGAATCCCCAGCCGAAACATGATGA
>JBEPWQ010000265.1:0-5679 GCA_041642315.1 Desulfobacteraceae bacterium
AATTCAATAACCGATGAGGAGGATTTTTATGAAACGGATACAGATGAACACCTGTTGGATGTGGGCCATTGTTCTTGCGGTCACGGCCAGTCTGGTTTTGGTCATGCCCGGATTTGCGCAGAGAAGTCAACGGGGCCAAACTTCGGATCAGGGCGATTACAGAGTGGAACCCCTGGGCTGGGTCAGTGTCGCCTATGATCTCAACAACGACGGGGTCTATGAAACCTTTGAACGGGTCTACTATTATGATCTCGAACAGGCACGCCGGCAAAGCCAGGAGCGGCAGATGCGCGAAGGCCGGGGACAGATGAGAAGAGACGACCAGCGAATGCAGCAGTACCAGCCGGGCAGAGATCAGCGGCAGCAACAGATGGGCCGAATGCAGCAGGACCAGCCGGGCAGAGAGCAGCGACAGCAGCAGACGGACCGAATGCAGCAGGACTATCGGGTACGGCCGAGAATTCCGAGCCGGATCGATCGAAGCAAGTTCGAAAAGGTGGACGGCACTATCATCGAGCTCAAAGATGTGAAACTGGCCGGATTTGATGAAAAGCATGTGGTCGCCAGAATCAAAAATCGCGAAAACATGGTGGCCAAGGTCGATCTGGGGCCCAAGGGCCGCATCTCCGATCTGGACATCAAGAAGGACCAGAGCGTATCCGTCTGGGGCAAACGCGGCACCATCAATGAAAAAAACATGCTGATGGCCTACTGGATCAATGTGGACGGAAACCGCGTCTCCATTAAAAGACCCAAGGATATGAACCTGAAGCGGTACTCAGGCAAAATCCTCAAACTCAAAAAGACCGCTTTCGGCGAGAGAACCGGCAACCATGTCATGGCCCGGGTCGAGCTGGACAAGGGGGGCAAGACCATCGTCAACCTGGGCCCGGAAAACCAACTCGGCGATCTGAATGTTCAGTCCGGCAAAGAATTTTCCATGCTGGCCCGCCCGGTCTTCATCGAAGGCAAAAAAGCGCTGGTTGCCGAACAGGTGATGATGGGCGATAAAACCGCCACCATCGACTGGGAGAAGGCCAAGAAGGGGTAAACCCCTCACGCGCTGAAAACCCCATACCTGAATAAAAAAGGGGTGCGGGCGATCCGATTCGGATGTCCCGCACCCCTTTTATTTTTTTGCCGTTCCGCGCCGGCTTTTGTCAGGCCGGAGCGAGGTGAGTGTATTCCATCACTACAATTTAACCGTTGACGACCCGGTCCATCTCGGTCTCGGATGCCTCGGCCTCGCCTTCCGGCTTAATGGCCGCATCCAGGGCCTCGTCGATTCGGTCCACGAGGATGATGTTCATCGCCTCCCGAACCTCGTCGGGCAGATCTTCCAGGTCCTTTTCATTCCGGTGCGGCAGGATGACAGAGGTCATGCCCGCCCGATGGGCCGCCAGCACCTTCATTTTGATGCCGCCCACCGGCAGCACCCGACCCCGCAGGGTCACTTCGCCGGTCATTCCGACGTCGCCGCGGACCGGCTGCGCGCTGAACAGGCTCGCCATGGCCATCACCATGGCCACGCCCGCGGACGGACCGTCTTTCGGAATGGCGCCGGCCGGCACATGGAGATGGACGTCGGTCTTTTCGAACTGGTCCGGATCCACCTGCAGTTCCAGGGCCTTGGACCGGACATAGCTGTGCGCGATCTGTGCGCTTTCCCGCATCACGTCGCCCAGCTGGCCGGTCAGGGTCAGGCCGCCTTTGCCTTTCATTCGGGTCGCCTCGATGAAGAGGATGTCCCCGCCGGTGGCGGTGACCGCCAGCCCGGTGGCGATGCCCGGAATTTCAATGTTTTCGGAAAGCTCCGACTCGAACTTTTCTTTCTTCAGATAGGTGCGGACCAGCTCCGGAGTAATCTCCACCTCGGTGCTCTTCTTGCCCACGATGCGCACCGCGCTCTTTCGGCAGACCGCGCCGATCTGACGTTCCAGGTTTCGAACCCCGGCCTCCCGGGTATAGTCCTGAACGAGTTTGCGCAGGGCCTCGTCGGTGAAGCGGATCTCGTCTTCCCGCAACCCGTTGGCCTTGATTTGACGCTCTACCAGATGCCGCTGGGCGATCTGGACCTTTTCGTATTCGGTATAGCCGTCCAGCTGGATGATTTCCATTCGGTCCCGCAGCGGTGCCGGAATCGTCTCCAGCATATTGGCCGTGGTGATGAAGATCACGTCGCTGAGATCGAAATCCACATCCAGATAATGATCCCGGAAGGCATGATTCTGGGCCGGGTCCAGCACCTCCAGCAGCGCACTGCTGGGATCTCCCCGCCAGTCGTTGCCGACCTTGTCCACCTCGTCGAGCATGAAGACCGGATTTCGAGTGCCGGCCCGCTTGATGGCCTGAATGATTCTGCCCGGCATGGCGCCGATATAGGTTCGGCGATGGCCGCGGATTTCCGCCTCGTCGCGCATGCCGCCAAGGCTCATGCGGGTGAATTTCCGCCCCAGGGCCCGGGCGATGCTCTGGCCCAAGCTGGTCTTTCCCACCCCCGGAGGGCCGGCAAAGCAGAGGATGGCGCCCATGGCTTCGGGCATGCCTTTCTTTCGATCCTGGTCTTTTTCGGCTTCGATATTGCGCTCTTGCGCCAGCATTCGAACCGCCAGGTATTCGATGATCCGCTCTTTGACCTCATTGAGATCATAATGGTCCTCGTCCAGAACCTGACGGGCATTGTCGATGTCGGCTTTGTCTTCACTAGATGTTTTCCAAGGCAGCTCGAGAATCCAGTCCAGATAGGTTTTTATCACCGAGTATTCGGGGGAATGGGGGGACATCCCCTTGAACCGCTTCAATTCCCGCTCGGCCTCTTTGCGGACCTCGTCCGGAATATCGGCTTCATCCAGTTTTTCCGTGTATTCCTGAGCCTCGGACTGGTTCTCGTCGGTTTCGCCCAGCTCCTTCTGAATCGCCTTGAGCTGCTGGCGCAGAAAATATTCCCGCTGGGCCTTGTCCATTTCTCCCTTGGCCTCGGTCTGAATTTTTTTGCCGAGGGTGAGCAGTTCCTTCTCTCGGGAAAGATGGGCGATCAGAATCCGAATCTTTTCCTTGACCGTATCGGCTTCAATGATTTCCTGGCCCTTGGCCACATCCAGGCCGATGCTGCCGGCCACCAGATAGACCAGATACCGCGGATCTTCCACCTGATTCAGGTATTCGATCGCCTCCTTGGGCAGATTCGGGGACAGGGTCACCACCTCCTGGGCCACTTCCCGCAGGCTGCGAGCCAAGGCATCGGTTTCCAGATCCTGCTCCATCGACGCCGGAGATATGATTATCCGCGCTTTTAGATAGGGAGACTCGGCCAACCAGTGGTCGACCCGGAACCGCTCCAGCCCCTGAATAATGACCTGAAGGGTATTGTCGGATGTGCGCATGACCCGCTCGATCTTGGCCACCGTCCCCACCTCGTGAACCTGTCCGGGTCGGGGGGTTTCAATGGAGGGATCCTTCATACTGACCAGACCGATGATCCGGTTCCCTTTCATGGCCTCTTCGACCAGGGCAACGGACCGGGGAATCCCCACCGCCAGCGGCATTACCGAATAGGGAAAGGCGACCGTGTTCCGCAACGGCAGAATCGGCAATTCTTCCGGAATATTCGCCATTTTCTGGGTCTTCTCTTCTTGTTCTGTGTTATGTATCTCTTTTTCCTCTATGTTCATGGATTCACACCTTTTGATTAGGAGGTTGTTAGCACATTTTTTGCATGTTATATTTGTTCGGTTGCAAGGGCAATATAATACCGCATTATTTTTTGTAAAGTTCAATGGTTGCAATCACCGGTCGCATGCCGTGCCACCTCCATTCTGTTTGAGAAAGTGAGTTCGTTTTTCTTCCATTACTAGAAAAATAACCATGTTTATTCCATTCGCCACTTTTTTTGATGAACTGCGTGCCTTGTTTGTTCTTTTCCCCGGGAATCTCGCCTTGACAGAAAGTCCCGACGGGCTCATTTTAAAAAAGTATTTGATCCGATCCAATGCCGGTGTCATTCCTTTTCCCCGGCGGGTTCGGAACGAACCAACATTGAGACGCGACGGAGGTTGTTTTGAAAATCATCATCGACAGAATCCCCGAAGAAGGGCTTATCCTCGAATTTGACGAAAAACCGGAATCTTTTCCGGTTTTAAAAGACATCGAGGCGTCCGGGGAATGCGTCTTTCCCGAGCCGATTCACAATGAACTGACGGTTTACCGGGTTCGGGACATGGTTTCGGTCAAGGGAACGGTCGAAACCCGCGTCCGCATCCCCTGCGCCCGATGCCTGGAAGATGCCGAAATTCCTTTGAAAAAGCGGTTGAACGTCTACTTCACCCGGAATATGCCCGAACTGGAGGGGCCCACCACGAAAGACGGGGTGGAAATTCGGGATGAGGTGATCGGCCTGGTGCCTTTTGAAGGCGAGGCGATTGAACTGGACGAGGTGATTCAAGAACAGGTGGTCATCTCGCTTCCCTCCCGACCCCTCTGCCGGACCGAATGCAAGGGACTCTGCCCCCGGTGCGGTGCGGATCTCAACCGAAATCCCTGCGATTGCGACACCACCCGGTACAATGAGCAGTTTGCGGTCTTGAAGGACCTCAAACTGAAATAGAAACGGAGCCAAAAACATGCGGGTGCTGCTGATTTCGGCCAATACAGAACAGATCAATATGCAGGTGCTGCCGCTGGGAATGGCCTGTGTAGCCGCCGCAGTCCAGAATGCGGGCCATGAATTCAAAACCGTCAACCTGATGGCCCGGCGAACGGACATTCGGGAGTACCTGGATGAGGCCGTGGCCGGTTTCGGACCCGACCTCATCGGGGTCTCGGTGCGAAATATCGATGATCAGACGATGGATCCGCCCCATTTCCTGCTGGATTCAGTCAAACCGGTGATCGAGGCGATTCGATCATTGACCGATGTCCCCATCCTGCTGGGCGGGGCCGGCTACAGCATTTTCCCGAAGAGCGCCCTGGCTTATCTGGGAGCGGACCTGGGGATTCGGGGCGAAGGGGAACAGATCCTGCCGATCCTTTTGAATCGCCTGGAAAGCAAGGCGCGCGTGGACGATCTGCCGGGGGTGTTTACGCGAAAGGGCGACGGCGGCGATCCGCCGAATGCGATCGAACACCTGGAAGCGGCCCCGCTCCCCCTTCCGGATGTCCATCTTCAACTTCCCCAGGCGTTCGCAGGGGAAGAGATCTGGATGCCCTTTCAGACCCGACGGGGCTGCGCCATGGATTGCAGCTACTGCTCCACGGCGGCCATCGAGGGCCGTCGACTCAGAAAACGGAGTCCGAAACGGAGCATCGACAATCTGGCCCGGTTTGCGGATGCCGGCTTCCGCCGGTTCTTTTTTGTGGACAACACCTTCAACCTGCCTCCGGCCTATGCCGAAGCCATTTGCGAGGAGATCCTTCGTCGGGGATTGGAAATCGAATGGCGGTGCATTTTTTATCCTTGCCGGACCAAGGAACGGTTGGTGGAAAAGATGGCCCGGGCCGGGTGTGTGGAACTCTCTTTGGGATTTGAAAGCGGATCCGAAAAGATCCTGAAGGGATTGAACAAAAAGTTCACCCCCGAAGCGGTGCGCCAGGCGTCCGCCCTGATCCAACGGCATGGTATTCGGCGGATGGGATTTCTGCTGCTGGGCGGGCCCGGCGAAACCCGAGAGACGGTGCTGAAGA
>JBEPWQ010000266.1:0-5663 GCA_041642315.1 Desulfobacteraceae bacterium
GGATGGGCGCCGGCGACAATGGCCCAGCAGCAGGCCGGGATCACCAGCATGGTCTTTTCTCCCAGTGCCCGCAGGGCGAACTTCATGGCCACCGTGGCCCCGCAGCCGGGGCATCCCACGTGGCCGGAATAGATTCCGTCTTCCTGCAGCAGTGAATGGTCGGTCATGTCGACTCCTTTTCCGTTGTAAGCCCCACCCAGACGCTCTCCGCTTGGGGATGATCGGTATCGCGGGTCCTGCGATAGATCTCTTTCAGGATATCGGGGGTGATGTCGCGCCCGCCCAGACCGGCGATGTACCCGAAGACCGGCGGATGGTTCGGGTGGTTGCACAGGGCCGCCCGAATCTCCTGGGCGAAAATGCCGGAGGCCCCGAAGGAGAAGTTCCGGTCCACCACGGCGACTTTGGATGTTCCGCCCAGCAGCTTTCGAATCGCACTCACAGGGAAGGGGCGGAACATCTTGAGCTTGAGCATGCCGATCTTTTCCCCCTCGGACCGAAGGTCTTCCACCACCTGGCGACAGGTGGACGCCGCGGTGCCGGTCATCACCAGAATCACATCGGCATTCTCGCATGCGACCGCCTCCACTGCGCCGTAGCGCCGGCCGAAGACCTCCTCGAAGGCGGCTTCGGTTCGTCCAAAACAATCCGGAACCCGCTCCATGGCAGACTGAATGTCCCGGCGCATCTCCATGTAGACCCCCGGCGGCGCCATCTGGCTCATGGCGAAGGGGGTGCGGGTGTCGAGGCGGATTCGGGGCCGTAACGCCGGCAGAAACCGGTCCACCTCTGACTGGCCGGGGACATCCACCGGTTCATAGGTGTGGGAGAGAAAAAAAGCGTCCAGGACCACCATCACCGGCAGGTTGATCGATTCGGCCAGGTGAAACCCCTGCAGAGTGGTGTCCAGGGCCTCCTGGGCGTCCTCGCAGTAGAGCTGAATCCAGCCGGTGTCCCGCTGGGCCAGGCTGTCGGTCTGGTCCATCCAGATATTCCAGCCGGGGCCCAGGGCCCGGTTGACCTCCGCCATCACGATGGGCAGGCGGGCGGCCGAAGACCAGTGGAGCAGTTCGTGCATCAGGGCCAGCCCGTGGGAAGAGGTGGCGGTAAAGGTGCGAACCCCCCCGCTGGCGGCGCCGATTACCGCCGCCATGGCCGAATGCTCGCTCTCCACGCAGATGAACCGGGCGTCCATTCGGCCGTCGGCCACATACTCCGACAAGGCCTCGACGATATGGGTCTGCGGGGTGATCGGGTAGGCGGACATCACCTGAACCCGGGCCATCCGCACCGCTTCGGAGACCGCATGGCTGCCTTCCAGAACCGTTTTCATGGTCCTTCCTCCTCCAGGGACATGGCGTTTCGCGGACATTCCACCACGCAGATGCCGCATCCCTTGCAGTAGTCGAAATCGATGCACCGGGTGGCGCCTATATAAACCGCCACTTCCGGGCAGTAGAGCCGGCAGTTGTCGCATTCGTTGCAGATCCCGCAGTTGAAGCATCGGGCCGCTTCCATCATCGCCGATTCCTTCGAGAGCACCCCTTCCACCTCTTCAAAAGCCCTGATCCGCTCCGGCGGATTCAAAACCGGATGGGGTTGACGCTCTGCTGTGAAAAAATAGTCGGTGTTGATTTCCGCGAACCGGACTTCGTGGGGGTTGCGTTCCCGCCGTTTGCCGCCCAGGTAGATTTCCATCGAAAGCGCCTGTCCATGGCCCACCCGGCAGTCCGCCAGCCGCCTGGGGATGGCATCCCGGCCTTCATGGAAATAGGTGTCCAGGATCATGGCCGCCTGTTTTCCGGAGCCGACGGCGTCGGCCACGCTCTTGACCGGGGTGGCCAGGTCGCCGCCGAAGACCAGGGGCGGATCGCCGTCTTGCAGCACGCAGTGGCTCACCGACAGCACGGATTCCGAATCCTCGGGGGGAATCAGCCAGTTTTCTCCGGGTTCGGCGCCGATGGCTGAAAACACCTGATCGAACCGCATCCTTCGAATCCTGTCGCCGTCGGGGACCACCCGGACCCGGCCGGTGCGGGTGTCCATATCGGTGGTTTTCATCTCCTGAAGCGTCAGGCGGCATTCATTCCCGGCCGCTTCTATTTGTATCGGGGCGACCCGTTCCACAAGGGATACGCCTTCTTCCAGGGCCATCTCCGCCTCATGGCCGAAGGCCGGCATGTCGGAACGTCGGCGCCGGTAGAGGATGGTGGTTTGCACCCCCATCCGCACCAGGGTTCGGGCCACATCCACCGCCGTATTGCCGCCGCCGATCACCGCTGCGGTTCCCTGAAGGCAGGCATCTTCCCCGGCCCGCACCTCATGGAGAAATTCGAGTCCGTCTCTGGCCATCTCTTCGCCGGGGATTCCCATGCGAAGGGATCGGCCGTAGCCGCATCCCAGGAATACCCCGTCATAGCGATCCTTGGCCTGTTTTAGAAAATCCGGGGTTACCGGCTGGTTGCAGTAAATGCGAACCCCCATGTCCAGCAGGCGGGAGAGTTCTATCTTGAGCACATCCTCGGGCAGGCGGTACCAGGGGATACCCCATCGAAGCACGCCGCCGGGCTCATCGTCCGCATCGAAGACATCGCAGGCGTGGCCGAGGCGGGTCAGAAAATAGGCGGCGGAGAGGCCGGCCGGTCCGGCCCCGGCAATGGCGATTTTTTTTCCGGCGGCCCTTCGCCGGGCCTGTTCCGCTTCGTCGCCGTAAAAGGGATGGGGCACCTCAAAGCGTTCGCGAATGGCGGTATCCCCGATAAACCGCTCCAGGTGATGAACGGCGATCGCTTGATCCATCTCCTGCCGATTGCAGGCGCCTTCGCAGGGATGAAAACAGACCCGGCCGCAGATCGCGGGAAAGGGGTTCTCCCGCAGAAGGGTTTCCCATGCGGCATGGACCATGCCCTGGCCCACCAGCATTTCAATACGGGCGATATCCTCTCCGGCGGGGCAGGCCCGGCTGCAGGGCGCGGTTTTTTCGTCATACCCGGGGCGCACGTATCGCCAGGCGCCGGTTTTGTTGACCTCCGTGGATATTTCGGACCTGGAAATATACATCGGCAGGTCGTCATGAATCTCCTGTTCCAATGTCATCGGATTTCCTTTGATAGGTGGGTCTTTTTCCCGGACTTTTGTTTTGCATGGAAAAAAGCGGACAGCATCCGGGCTCTCATTTTACTTTCCATAGATAGGGTTTACTCCCCACGGATGCGAACGGCCTGGTATGCTCGTTCGGCGGCTTCTATATTTTCTTTTTGCTTCACCGGAATCTCCCCGTCGATGGCTTCGCCGATCGCATCCAGCGGGGGTGTATTCAGTATGCGGGCGAATGCACCGATTACCGCCGTGTTGATGATGGGCTGGGTTCGGGTGCCCAGACCCAGCTCCAGGGCGATTCGGTTGGCGTCCACCACCGCGACTTGAAAATCTGCAAAATCGTGGGTTCCGGGAAACTCTCTGGAATTGAGCAGGACCCATCCGCCGGGTTTCAGCCCTCGGGTGACATCCACCGTCTGCAGCAGTTTGGCATCCTGGACCACCACATGATCGGGGGTGTAGACGTTGGACCGGACCAGGATTTTTTTTCGGTCCAGCCGAAGATAGGCCTCCACCGGCGCCCCCCGCCGTTCCACCCCGAAGACCGGGAAGGTTTGCACGTAATATCCGGCCTTGAAAAAGGCTTTGGCCAATATGACGGCGGCCATGACGGTTCCCTGTCCGCCCCGGCCGTGAAAACGAATTTCCTGCATGTTCGCTACCTTTTCCGCTTCTGATAAAAGTCTCATTTTTATCATCAACTACCGATTCTGCGGGGTTCGCATCAGATGACCGTCCAATCGTTTTTCCCACCAGCCGGTTTCGAACATTGGGCCGGGTTCGAAGACCCAGAGCAGGTCGGCGCCACCGATGGTGATGCGTCCAGACCCCTATGCTCCCCTCCGCGATATTGTAGCGCCTGTCTGCGGCTTCGCCCTCGAGAAATACCGGTTTACGGCCTTCAGTCGGCGTGAACCGATTCATACCGAAGTTTGGACGGGTTTGCAAGGCTTGGGGATTTTATGGTGGAACCTCAGAACCGCTCTTCTTTAACGGCGGTTTCCATTCTGATGCCGTATTTGTCTATTTTTGAATGCAGGGTGGGTCGGGAGACGCCCAGAATTTTGGCTGCCTTGGACCGGTTGCCCCCGGTCAGGTTGAGGGTTTCCCCGATCAGGAGTGCGGCCACCCGATCCAAACAGTGGTCGAGGAGATGCTCCGATGCCGGATTTTGGAGCATTCGGCGGGTCCACTCCCGAAGGCCGATTTCAGGATCAGGGTGGCCGGAGGCCCGGAATTGTCCTTTTTCACTGATGGCCTGGGCGATGTCGTCGGGGCTCAGGGGGGCGCCTCGGTTGAAGATCAGCGCTTTCTGGAGGACAGGCGTTGACGATCAGATTGACCAGCACCTCCTTGAGCTGTTCGGGATCTTCGCTGATGGCCAGCAAGGGATCGGTTCGCTGGACCGTGACGGTGGCGTCGTAGGCGTCGAGCCGGTGGGACAAGAGCTGAACGGCCATATCCACCACCGTAGAGGGGGTGATTTCCTGAAACTGCAATTTGGGGGGTCTGGAAAATTCGAGAAAATCGCGGCTTTCAAGGACTTCATGGATCCTTCCGTGCTCTTCATCTTCGCGTCCATCGTGATCGGAATGGTCTTTACCAAAACCGGTCTCACCAAACGGATGGCATATAAGATGCTGACGATCGTGGGGGAGAAGACCAGCATGATCTATCTCGGCTGCTTCGTGGTGACCGCGGCACTGACCCACATCATGGCCCATACCGCCGTGGCCGCCACCATCTATCCGCTGCTGCTGGCGGTCTACACCCTCTACGACGAGGGAGACAGGCGCACCAAATTCGGAAAAGGTCTTTTCATGGGCATGGCCTACGTGGCCGGCGCCGGCAGTATCGTTACCCTTCTGGGAGCCGCCCGGGGCGCCGTCGCCATCGGGTTTTTCAAAGATATCGTGAATAAGGAGATCTCTTTTTTTCAGCTGACCTACTATATGTTCCCTGTCGGCTGGCTGATGACCTTTCTGCTCTGGGGGTTTTTCATGATCGTATGCAAGCCCGAAAAAAAGGTGATCCCCGGACTCCGGGAAAAGGCCCGGCAACTGGCCAAAGAACAGGGGGGCATCACCACCCGGGAAATCGTCGCCGGGTCGATCATCCTGGTCTGCATCGCGGTCATGTCGATGCGCTCCTTTTTCCCCGCCCTTCAGGCCATTGACAAGACGGCCATCATCCTCATTTCGACCGTTCTTTTCTTTATCCTCGGAATTTTGGATATCAATGACCTTGAAGAGATTCCGTGGAACATTATTCTGCTCTTTGCCGGAGCCATGTCCATCGGATTCTGTCTCTGGGAGACCGGTGCGGCCAAGTGGCTGGCGGTCAACTGGCTGGTCATGTTCCAAAACGCCAACTGGTTCATCTTCGTCATGGGGATCTCCTTTTTCGTCATGATGATGACCAACTTCATCATGAACGTGGCGGCCATCGCCATTTCACTGCCGGTGGCCCTGGTCATCGCACCATACCTGGGGGTCGCGCCGGAGGTGATCCTGTTTGCATCCCTGATTGTCGCCGGCATGCCCTTTCTGCTGCTCGTGGGGGCG
>JBEPWQ010000267.1:0-5651 GCA_041642315.1 Desulfobacteraceae bacterium
CCGCTACTTCATCATCTTCACCTCAAACGGCCACCCCACGATGCCGCCCTCGATGAATCGGACCCGGTCGAAACCGGCGGCATTCAGAATCCGCTGGGCCTCGTAGCCGCGCATGCTCACCTTGCAGAAAGCGAGAATATCCTTGTCTTTGGGCAGCTCATTCACCTTGGATCGCAGCGCCCCCAGGGGGATGTGGACCACCTCGTAGGGAAGCCGCATTTCCTCGAACTCCTGGGGGGTGCGCACATCCAAAAGAACCATGCTGCCCGATTCGATCAGGGCTTTGGCGTCGAAGGGAGAAATGCCGTCGGCCAGTCCGTCCAGTTTGTTGGTCAGAACATGGGCGCAGGTGGCCAGCGGATCCAGCGGCGGGCTGTAGGGCGGGGCGTAGCCGAAATCGATGTTGGCGATATCGTCCAGGGTGCCCCCCAGCAGGATGACGCCGGCGGCCACATCCAGCCGCTTGGCCGCATTGCCCATACCCGCCAGCTGCACCCCGAGAAGCTTCCTGTCCCGCCTGGAGGCGATCATCTTGATCACCAGGGGTCCGTGCCCCGGATAATAGTGGGGCATGTCGGGGCCGGCCCAGGTGATCGTCTCATAATCGAGGTTGAGGGTCTTGGCCTGCAGTTCCGTCAATCCGGTGCGGGCCATAGTGAAGTCGAAGGCCTTGACGATGCCGGTCATGCCGATCCCGGCAAAAGGGGTGGGCCGGCCGGCGATGTGGTTGGCGATGACTCGGCCGTGCTTGTTGGCGGTGGAGCCCAGGGCCACGAACATCTCCCGTCCGGCGTATCCGCCGTAATAATGGTTGACCACGCAGTCGCCGCCGGCATAGACATCCGGGTCATTGGTCTGGCAGTATTCATTGATCAGAATGCCGCCCTTTTCGGTGCAGTTGATTCCCGCCTCCCGGGCCAATTGATCGCTGGGGCGGGTCCCCACGGCGATCAGCGCCAGGTCGGCCTCGATGGCCTGTTTGTCGGTATTGACCCCTTCTACCTGAGTTTCGCCCCGAACGGCGGTGACCCGTTCACCCAGCACCAGTTTCACCCCTTTTTGCCGAAGGTGCTTGGCCGCGAAGGTCGCCATGTCCTTGTCCAGAATGCCGGGCAGGATCTGATCGAACATCTCCACCACCGTCACATCCAGGCCCCGCTCCTTCAGGGCCTCGGCCATTTCAATGCCGATGAAGCCGGCCCCCACCAGCACCGCCTTTTTGAGCCCCTGGGCCTCGATCTCCCTGACCAGGCTATCGGCATGCCGGGGATGGGTCATGTACCAGGTGTTTTTGAGATCGATGCCGGGGATGGGGGGCCGAAAAGGGTGCCCGCCCATGGCCAGAACCAGCTTGTCATAGCCCATGTCCCGCTCCTCCCCGGAATCGAGATTTCTGACGTGGACCGTTTTGCTCTCCCGGTCGATCGAAAGGGCTTCGGTGCGGGTGAGCACCTGAAACCCCTTGGCTTTTTCGAAAAACATCGGGGTCCGCTCCACACCCACCGGGGTCTGAATCAGGGTGTTGACATCGGAGAAGATACCCTCCACAAAATAGGGCAGACCGCAGGCCCCGTAGGAAACGATGTCGTCCTTGTCGATGAGGGTCACCTCGGCTTCGGGTACCAGTCGTTTCAGGCGGCATGCCGTCTTGGGTCCGGTGGCAACCCCGCCGATCACCAGAACGCGTAATGGGGAAGTCATAATGTCGTCACTCCTTTTCTATTGATTGTTTGATTCATGTGAATGGATCGAGTCATCGTCCGTCTTTTTCAGTATCCGGATACAAGGATCCGGGATCTCCTCTTCACAAACCAGGCGATAGGACCCGGGAGGCAGAATTTTGACCAGATCCGCCCGGGTATCCGCGTCGCAGCCGCGGATCTCCAGCACTTCTCCGGCCGCCATTTCCCTGAAAAATTGAGATATTTTCAAAAGAGAAAAGGAAGCGACCCCGCCCCTGAGATCCAGAATGGGAACCGATGATTGTTTCAAAACCGCTCCTCCGTTTTCTTGACAGGAAGATTTAGCAAAGGGAGTGCCAAGGTCCATGCAAAGGCAGGATAAAGAGGTTCAATATTCAAAAATGGAGTCAATTTCCACTTGTATGAAATCGATCCATTAAAATGATTGTCAAGAAGATGTTAAAATGTTAAAAATGATATCTTAACATACGTTAAACATTAAACAGGAGTGAACCGGTGTTTGGACGGGAACTGAACGACTACTGGAAAACGGTGGTGGACACCATTCAGGACGGAATCATGATCGTGGATCAGGGCGGAACCATCGTCTCGGTCAACCGGGCGCTGACCGAAATGACCGGGTATGCGCAGGGAGAGATCATCGGCAAACCCTGCACCGTGCTCAACTGCGACACCTGTGAAATCGCCCGGGAGCAGAAGGGGGTCCACTGGTGCGTTCTGTTTAAAACCGGCTCCATGAAGATGCGCCGATGCACCTTTGTACGAAAGGACGGGCGCGCTCTGCATGTACTCAAAAACGCCTCCCTCCTGCGGGACCGCAGCGGCAAGGTGATGGGCGCGGTGGAGACCATGGCCGACATTTCGGAGCTGGTGGAAAAAGACACCCAGCTTGAGGCCTTCCGGCGTGACTTGCGCTCTGAGGACACCTTTCACGGCATCCTGGGGACCTCATCGGCCATGAACCGGGTGTTCGATCTGATCGCCAATGCGGCCGTTTCGGACGCGCCGGTGATCATTCTCGGAGAAAGCGGGGTGGGAAAGGAGCTGGCGGCCCGGGCGATTCATGAGATTGCCGGTGAAACCGACCCGGAAGGTCAACCGACCGGGCACCGGCCGTTTATCAAGGTCAACTGTGCGGCCCTCAATGAATCTCTACTGGAAAGCGAACTCTTCGGCCATGTGCGGGGTGCCTTTACCGGGGCCGTCAAAAACCGGGAAGGCCGTTTCGAGGCGGCCCAGGGCGGGGATATCTTTCTGGATGAAATCGGGGATCTTCCCCTGTCCACCCAGGTCAAGCTGCTGCGGGTGCTGGAGGAGAAGGTCATTGAACGGGTGGGCGACAACCGACCGGTGCCGATCCAGGTGCGGGTGATTTCAGCCACCAATCAGGACCTGGAGGACCGGGTGCGGGAAGGCGCCTTTCGGGAGGACCTCTATTACCGGATCAATGTCATCCCCGTTCGAATACCGCCCCTGCGGGAGCGGGTCGAGGACATTCCGCTGCTGGCCGACTTCTTTTTTCGGCGGATTCGACTCAAAAGCGGCCGATCCATCGAAGGCATCGGCCGCGACGCCATGGCGCGCCTTCTTGCCCATGACTGGCCGGGGAACGTTCGGGAACTCAGAAGCGCCCTTGAGTTCGCCTTTGTAGCCTGTCAGGAACCGATGATTCAACCCGACCATCTTCCGCCCAACCTGGTTTCCGGCCGCGGCAGCCGCTCCCGGAGTTCGGCCGCCGATGACCGGGACGATATCCGGAAGCGCCGGCTGATCGAGGCATTGGAGGCGTCCGGCGGCAATCAGACCCGGGCGGCGGAGATCTTGGGGGTCTCTCGGGTGACGGTCTGGAACCGGATGAAAAAATACCGGATTCGGTTTTCGAAAACCCTGGACGGATAGACTCAGCTCAGTCCGAACCGCATGTCGGCATATTCCCGAATGCTTTTCTTGGCCTCTTCCACCGAATTCCCCAATTTCCAGGGTTCCATAAAGCCCTCGAGCTTCATCTTCCAACCCTCTTCATCCTGAAACACATCCGCGTCCTCGCAGGAAACTCCGCATCCTTCTTCACCGAGAACCTCCATCAAAAAGGAAAGAATTTCACCTCTGTCGCTCATGGTTCGACCTCCTTTTGAAAGCGTTTGATATGCGATGTCCATATTCAAAAATCTGGTCTTAAAATCAGACAAGCGGCCGGCAATGTCAAACCGGGAAGCAGATTCTATCCGCGATCAGACGGTCCATTCTGAAATGGACCGGCCAATGGAGTAGTGGGCCATAATCACAGTTTCGGCCGCAATCAGACAGGTTTGGCCGAAACGATGACCAAGGCCAAGAATCGGATCCATTGCAGTGGACGGGGGACCCCGCACGGTGAAGCCGAAACCTATCCGGGAATTCAGAAAGGATATCGAATCGAAGCACTGTTCATGATATGGTAGGCGAGCCAGAAGTCGCCATATACATTACGGAGGCCATAAGCCCGGAGGGCTTTCATAAAGGAATCCAGGGATAAAAGCGTGAAGCGGTATTTTCACATATCCGTCCGAGGGATGGTTGAGCACCTGCTTCGGACCGGGGATCTTTCCCTCGAATTCGCCGGCCCGCTGCGGGCGGTGGAAGGGATCCGGGCGCACCAGAAGATCCAGCGGGCTCGGCCGGAAAACTATCGCAGCGAAGTACCCGTATCCCATCGTGCGGAAACCGAATCCCTGGTTCTGGACATTCGGGGGCGAATCGACGGGGTGTACGCTTTTCCGGACCGGGTGGTGGTGGAGGAGATCAAATCGACCCGGCGGCCCCTGTCGACCCTGACCCGGAACGAAAACCCGGTCCACTGGGGCCAGCTCAAGTTCTATGCCTATCTCCATGCCCTGGCGCATGGTCTTGAACAGGTTCAAATCCACCTCACCTATTTTCAGATCGACACCGGCGAAATTCGAACCGTCACCCGCGACTTGGCCTTTGATGAACTGGAGAGGTTTTCCAGGGATCTCATCCATCGCTTTCTGGAATGGCTGAAAATGATCGGCGGGTGGATGCGGGTTCGGGACGACAGCATACGAGAACTGGAATTCCCCTTTCCGGAATACCGGCGGGGCCAGCGGGACATGGCGGTGGCGGTCTATCGAACCATTCGGGACCGGAAACAGCTTCTGGTCCAGGCCCCCACCGGCATCGGAAAGACGATGGCCGCCCTCTTTCCGGCCCTCAAGGCGATGGCCGAGGCCCACCTTTCCAAATGGTTTTACCTGACCGCCCGAACCACCGGCAGAATGGCGGCCGAAACGGCGATGGACACCCTGCGCACCGGCGGGCTTCAATTCAAATCCCTCACCCTGACCGCCAAAGACAAGATCTGCCCCCATCCGGACACCCCCTGCGACGGTGACTTCTGCCCTTTGGCAAAAGGCTATTACGACCGAATCAACACCGTTCTGAAACTCCTGTTTCAAGAAAAAAGCCGCTTCACTCGGGAAGAAATCGAAGCGGCGGCCCAAGCCCACGAAATCTGCCCCTTTGAACTTTCCCTGGATCTCTCCCTCTGGGCGGACGGAATTATCTGCGACTACAACTATGCCTTCGATCCCCGCGTGCATCTGCGGCGGTTCTTTGCGGAAGGGGTCGGCGAGTATGCCTTTCTGGTGGACGAAGCCCACAATCTGGTGGACCGGGCCCGGGAGATGTTTTCGGCCGAAATTCGCAAAAAGGAGGTCCTCGACCTGCGACATCAGGTGAAACCGGATCACCCGGCTGTTTATCGAACCCTCGGCCGAATCGACGCCTGGCTGGTTCAGGCTCGAAAACGGTGCGACACCCCGGCGAAGACGCGGGCGGAAACCGAACCGCCCGATGACCTCTATCCACTTCTGGACCGATACCTGCATCAGGCACAGGAGATCCTGTCCCGGCCCGGGTCCGGAGATCTTGCCCATCGCGAGGCCTTAG